>JAJFUZ010000171.1 GCA_021372155.1 Parachlamydia sp.
TACGCCACCAAGGAAAGCCCGTCTCTGGAAGTCAAAGGCAAAGAGAAGAAGCAGATCTCTGCATTTATTCTCGAGATGAATACACCCGGCGTAGAGTTAATCCAACGCTGCGAATTCATGGGGCTGGGGGGCATTTACAATGCCATGATCAAGTTCACCAATGTCAAGATCCCCGTCGAAAACCGCATTTCCGAAGAGGGGCGCGGTCTGGCGATGGCCCTTGCGACAATTAACGTCGGCAGGCTAACGCTCCCTGCAGCCTGTCTAGGAGGCGCCAAACAGTGCCTCGCCATCTGCCGGCGCTGGGGCAATGAGCGCGTCCAGTGGGGCCAGCCGATCGGCCTGCATGAACCGGGAAGGCAAAAAATTGCCTACATCTCTGCGACGACCTTTGCCATGGAAGCGATTGCCTGGCTGACAAGCAGCTGGCAGGACCAGGGCGGTGTCGATATCCGCATCGAAGCGGCCATGGCCAAAATGTTCTGCACCGAAGAGCTCTGGAAAATCGCCGATATGACTATGCAGCTGCGCGGTGGCCGCGGCTATGAAAAGGCGCGCTCGCTCAAAGCTCGCGGAGAGCCCCCCTACGCTGTCGAAAGGCTCATGCGCGACTGCCGCATCAATCTTATCCTGGAAGGCTCTTCAGAAATCATGCGCCTCTTCCTCGCCCGCGAAGCGATGGATCCCCATCTTAAAAACCTCGGGCCACTGCTCAATCCTAACCTCTCCTTCGGACAAAAAGTCGGCGCCGCCTTCAAAAACCTTGGTCACTACGCTTCCTGGTACCCATCCCAATGGTTTAAGGAGCTCTTCACCAGCTCCTACAAAGAGATGGGCCCACTTGATAAACATTTCCAATTTGTCGAAAAGACATCGCATAGCCTTGCCCGGACCCTGTTCCGCTACATGGCCAAGTACCAGCAGAAGCTGGAAAAGCGCCAGAACATTCTAGCTCATCTGGTGGACATCGGCACAGACCTCTTCGCCATGACAGCCACCTGCTCCTTTGCCATCGCCCAGCAGAAAAAGAACCCTGGCGACAACTCCTCTATTGAACTCGCCGACTACTTCTGCCTGATGGCCCGCCGGCGCATCGGGCATCATTTCCATGCCCTGACCCATAACGATGACAAGGCCGCTAACGATCTTGCTAAGTCAGTCCTGGATGGTCACATGAAATGGCTCGAAGAGGGCGTCATCTGGGTTGGTCCGAAAGACTAGTGTCTGATTGTTTCAATCAGACATTATTGTGCATAGAGTGACTGGTTTTCGAGCTGGATCAGGGCGACGATCAGCGCCTGCTGGCTGTGGTCCTGCCGAGTCATCCTGCCCTTGGATAAAATTCCAATATCACCCTCTTTTTCGCCGAGCTTTAAATCGGTGGTCAATCCCCCATAAAAACAGGCTTCAGCCATGTTCATCTTCGCTTTGACCACCAGATCGATGATATGCTGGGGCATTTCATAGGCAGCGGACTGCCCGAGATAATACTCTTTTCCATCATAGATGCAGCAGACGGTAAACTCCATATAACCCGACTTGGTTTCCCTGACTTTCATCAAGCCGCTTTCGATTCCAATGCTGTACTTGCAGTGTACGCATGCATGGTAAGCATTTTTGGCCCGCTTCTTTGCGCCTCTGATCGTTTCAGTCAGCGAAAGAGGCTGATCGGCCACTTCAGTGGGAACTTTGCAGGAGACGACCATCGCTTGATTGAACGTGGGATAATCTTTAAGCACTGTTTCTACTGCTCGAATCTTCACTTGATTGGTAGACCCTACCGCTACCAAGACTGAGTCTTCAAGTGGTTCAGCGGAGTAGCCCTGTATGCATAATACACAGATTAATAGAAAGAGTAATCGAACCATAATCCCCTTTGATTAAACTGGTTAGACAATTACAAAGAGTGATATTATACATAATTAAATAGTGAAAGTCAACTTTAAACAAAATTAATAGATGAATTGATTTTGTTAATTATAGTTTCATGAACATGTACGGCCTTCAGACGAAGTCTGTTAGAGGTCGACGGGGAGCACTACTCTTTTGATTTACGGTCGTTGATGATGATATTGAATAGGAACAGCAAACCGCCGATGCTGGCTCCCATGAAAAAGAGAATAGCCAATCCAGGATAGCCAAAGAGCTTAAACGTCGTATCGTGGCTCATGAGCAGCGTCGATCCGATGATCAATGCAGCTAATATCATCCCAAATGCAATGCGGTTAGCTATTTTTTCGAAGCCTCTCATCAACCGAGCTTCGTCCAATGTCTGGATGTGAAGCTTGAATTCATTTTTGCTTAGGAGCTCCAGAAAGGCATTAATTTTTGCAGGTAGATGTAGAGCTAAATCGCTCACTTCAAGCAGCAGATTTGTGAATGTTCCTTCCGTTAAAATGCTGTTCATCCTTCTTCGAAGTAGGTCTGCAACATTATTTTGAATAAATGCATTTGGATTTAACGTGGGGGAAAGGACTTTGGTAATCCTGTCTAGGTTCAGCAATGTTTTTCCAAGAGTTGTGAATTTTTGTGGTAAGTGCAATTCATTTTGAGCTGCGCAGCGCGCAATATTGAGTAACAATTTTCCAACAGCGTAATCCTGCAGATTTAAATTTTGATTTTGCACGATGATATCGGCAATTTCCTCACGAAATTTATAGGGTTGAAAATTTTCTTCGCGATGACCCATTTTGATGACAAGTTCAGCGACTTCTTCCCCTTTTCCTTCGGATAACGCCAGGAGGATTTTTAATAAGTCCTGCTGCATCTGAGGAGGGATTCTCTCAACCATCCCAAGATCCAGCAAAACGATCTGATTACTATCCGTTAAGTAGACGTTCCCTGGATGTGGGTCAATGTGAACGAAGCCATCGATGAAGATTTGTTTCAAATAAGCATTGAAAAGTTCCTCCGATAGCTTATCTCCATCCAGATCCATTTTGATTAAAGGATGGAGTGTCGTAATTTTTCTGCTAGAAACATATTCCATCGTCAAAACGCGAGCTGTCGTATAATCTTTCACGGGTAGTGGTACAGTGAGCCATTCAAATTCTTTCATATTAGCTGCGAAGATCGTGAGGTTGTTTGCTTCTTTAAGAAAATCTAATTCATTGAGCAAAGCCGTCCGGAGGGATTTGATTTTGTCTTCCCAATAATAGTGTTTGGGAAACAGCTTGTTTTTATCAAAAAACTTCGCGACTTGCTGCAAAAAATTCAGGTCTTCTATGACCTTTTCCTTGATGCCGGGCCTCTGGACCTTTACAGCGACTACGCGTCCACTATGTAAAACGGCTTTATGAACCTGTGAGAGCGAAGCAGCTGCCAAAGGCTCTCTCTCGAACTCAAGGAAAGCATCCTTTAATTTAACTCCTAATTCCGTGGTCACTATCTTCTCAATCTCTTCAAATGGAAATCCCTCTACATTGTCTTCAAGTTTTGAGAGGGATTCTTGATCAGATGGCGAAAGAAATTCGACCTGAGAGCTCAACATTTGTCCCAATTTGATGAAAGTAGGACCAAGCTTCTGCAAATCCGCAGTCAACTCTTGAGCGACAACGACGGATTGAGGAGTATCCGAAACCGGGATTTCCCCTCCCATTTGCTTCACAATATCCGAGCGACCGTATTTGATGAGAAGCCACGTGAGATCTTTGAACCGGGAAAAATGTTTGAGTGCCAACATGACTTGCCCCCCTTTTTTCTGAGGATAAGCTGATGATGATTTAAACCCAAGCCTCTTCGATGTGGCTCATGAAAGGTACGTAGGGTGTTGTGTATCCTCTAGCTAAAAAGCAAGTTGATGAAATACAATCATGTAAATGAAAATCATTTTGCAACGTGCTTTTCACGAAGTCAACTATCCTGAAAAGAGCCGACTGGAAATGGGGGCAGATGCCCTTTTAAAACCTGCGCGCTACCTGTTTCGAGGCAAATCGATCACGATTGTGAAAGGGAAAATCTCTAGCGAGCAGCTCTCTTGCAGAGAGAGATCCTGGATAAAGACAGCCCTCATGATTTTACTTCTCATTCCTAGCCTGCTTGTGGGGCTACCGCTGAAAAGCCTCTGCTATGTCATGACTCCGTCCTATTTGCGTCGACTGAAGATTCCCTCGCCACGCAAGCCAGAATTTGATCGGGTCTTTTCGCCACAACTCTTTAAGCCCTATCGCCAGCAGCTCCAGGAGTGTCTCAAATCTGAATTATCAAAAAAGCCAGCTCTTCTCTCAAAGTTGCATCAAGACCCCTTTCTGCTCCAGTTGCGCACCCTGCTGAGGATTACAGATGAGACAATTCCCGAGACATCTTCATCTTATCGTGCCTGGCATGAACGCTGGCTTACACAGCTGCGTAAACTGATTCAATTAAAAGAAAAATTGCCAGCAGAGAAGAACTCCATGACCCTCGACGTCCTGCAGATCCTTGACCGCCTCTCACTTTGGATGTACACCGAGGTAAAATTGCAAGATGTTCATCTGCAGTTTCTAAAACAGGCAGGCATGCAAGTTTCAGTCCACCCTCTTCCTGCCAATTGTCTTGCGCAAACTCTCGGAGAATCCTGGAAAAGGCTGAAAGCCAATCCCATTTTTAACAATTATGCCAAAGAGATCAGCCTCATCCATGACACTCATCTCAAGGGCAATTTGCCATTCCTGCAATTTCGCATTGATCAGACACAGCTCATCTATACCGGACGAGTGACCCGCGAAAATACCCTCACAAGAAACATCGAACTCTATCCTGAATTCCTCCAGTATCTCGACGCCCTCGCCGCGCAGAATAAACGCCATCTTTATATCAACCTCCTCAACCGTACCAAAGGCTCAGAAAGAGAAATCGCCTTGAAAATTGAAGGATTCGAAAGGCTCAAAAAAGCGCTAAGCGTTGTGACGTTGGATAACAACTCCAATTTCTATAAGCAGGATCATGATTTTGAAAAATTAAACGACGCTCACAGCTTTAAAGAAGCCTTTTACAAACATCTCTTTGCGGCGGAGGGTGCTTACTACTGGCCTAAGCATCTTGATGCCACCTGGCGTCAGGTCTGTCATGATATTCTTAATACCATCCATCAGACCTTTTTCGCTCAAAAAGAGAAACTGACTGTTGCTGAACGGCAGGCCTTCATCGATCTGACACACCTCTTCATAATCCGCTCCCTTTTCAAAGATGTCTCCTTTGCCAATACGACATGCAAGCATTCGATGGATCGCGGCCCGCGCCAGGCAGCTCTCCTCCTTTCTAATGAGATCCGACAGCAGCCCACCTTGATGCCTGATAAGGTAAATCAATTTTTGACGACCATTCTTGCTCCGCCTCTCTTGACTCATAATCGCGTGCCACTTGAAAGGTTTGTCAAGCGGATCCAGAATACTCTAAGCATTCAACTGCAGTCGTTCGCATAAAAATATTATCTTGGCGTATCGATGAACTGGACTCAGAAGCTGAGCGGGGGATCGACGCAATAGCCAGAAGGCAGAAGAAGGGCGCATTCGTGAATGAGGCGCTGATCAGACCAATGTGGAGACTTCATTTGTTCAATTTCCCCCGCGCAGCCGGGCTAAAAAGGAACCACTGTTTTCCTTTCTGACTGGCGCTTCATACTTGCCAGGTAAGGGGAGTGTGAAAACCACCTGCGCCACTGTGGGCAGCAGATCGACGATCTTCTTAAGATTTTTACCCATCGACAGCCTGTCTCGCATCTCCTCAAAGGTCAATTTCATCTCAAATCTGGAGACATAATTGCCCTGACTTTTCGCCATAGCCATCTTCTTTTTAGTGAGTTTCATTGCAAGAAGCAGACGAGAGGCGTAACGAGTGATGGCCGCTGTTCGTTCCAGCAAATTCAAGCGCGTCACGTTCTGCTGCTCGCGCGCGTCTTTCTCTGCTTTTGGAGCAGCCGCCAGTATGGATTGCCATCTGGTATCCTGCTCCTCAAGGCTCCCCGCCAGGTCTGGCACTGCTCTCTTTTCCACCGCCTTGGACAAGTCTTGCAAAAGCTTCTCTAGATTTTCCAGGGGGCGTCGGGAGATGCCAGGAATCTGAGCAAAACCTCTTTTGTATGCTTCAGCTTTAAATTGCTGCGTTTCTTCAAAGAGATGGCCAAGAAAGCCTGCTTCCAAAGCTTTCAAAACATCAAACGAATTTGCTTGAGTCACACTGTCAATTGTCGTCTTGAAGGTGTAGGATCTGTATCGCTTGTAGAAGGCCAGCTCTTTTTCTCCCGTTTGCGAAAAGAGATTGACTCCCTTCTGCTGTTCCTGGATAAATGGAATCAGCTTATGCGTCAACTCAGCTGCAGGACCTTCAGAAGAGGTTTGGGTCACTTTCAATCGCATGAAATCTAAGAGAGATTTGGAATTGAGGAAGGCCAAAAACTCATCTGATGTTTTAAATTGAGGGGGCCGTCCAAAGTATATTTTGTTCACATACTCGGCAATCTCTCTTCCCTGTTCAGGAGTTTTTAAATCCTTAAGGAGGGGAAGTGTCACAAGGCCTTCAGGGTGTTTTTTGACCCTGTACAGCATCTGAAACTTCATTCGTTCGAAGGCAAGCGCGTCTTCGTAAGCCTCACGGTCTCTGCAAAATGATTCAAAGTTGTCGCGTTTGAAATTCGCTTCATGTTCCTGAAGTGTCTGAAAGATTGCATGATTGTCCTCAGCTTCTTCCTTCTGCAGCTTTTCGTAATAGAGTTGCAGAAAGGCGATCGGCCGCTTGCGGTCGAACTGATCGAGATAGAGCGTTGCGAGCTGCTCTAACCCGTCTATCAGCTCCTGAAGATACCCCGAATAGGGAAGCGCAGCCGGGTGGCCCGGATCAAAAAACAGGAGAGGCGCTGGGCCTTTAGCGGCAAAAGGTGCCAAAAGCGGCAACGGTTTAACGGCAGATTTTTCCAATAATTCGGACAAAGCCTTTTCAACTTTTTGCAACAGCTTGATCTCTGTCTGGAGCAAGGCGATTAAATCTCCTAACGCGCGGTTGAGTTGGCGCGGGCTGCTCTGCTTTTGCGGCATCTTAAGCCTATACAGGCTGTCACCTCTGGCAGAGGCCGGACTGCTTCCGAGGCTACCCTTGCTGTCCACCCGCGCAAGGTGTGGTATCGAACCACCAGCTGCAGACTTCAAGGTGGATCCTGCGACATTTTTTGAACTGTCAACGCGGCTTAAACGCGAAACCGCGCTGGTTCCCGTCCCCCCTCTTGGACGCGGACTCGCAATCAGAACAGGCGTGCTCCCGGGTTTCAAGGGTTGCCCCGCCGCCTCACCCATGGAACTTAATTTGGGACTTAAACGATTCTGGGCATGCTCTGTACGCGGACTGGCTACTGTCAAACGCGCAAAAGCCCGCGGCGATTCGTGACGTGGAGAGACCAGCGAAACCTTTGGCGACATCGGGGGCGTCCCGGGCCCCATCCCTTTCCCATCGTTCTGTGGAGGCTTCTTTAACTCCTCGAGCTTCTCTTTCAATGTCAACGTCGTCGCAAGAAGATCCTGCCAATCCAAAAGAAATAACCGCAAGGTTTCTGAAGGCTGTGTCGCGAGTAATGTCCGGATTTTGCTTTTGAATTCTTTTTTAGTTGATTTGATCGCTTTTCGATGAGCACTGAAATCGCCAGAGCTCTGCTTGTCTTTGCTGTCATCCAGATAACGCCTGAGCAAAGTCTCGATGAGGAGGGCGCGGCGTTCCATGCAGTAACGCACATCCACTTCAAGCTGTTCCGGTCTTTTCATAGGAAAACTCTTCTTGAGCGCCTCCCAGTCATCTTCAGGAGGCTCATCCCAGTTTTTTTCCAGCCATTCGAAAGCCAGTTGCTCCCAGGTCATATCTGAAGCTGGGATTGCTGCTAGCTGTCTTCTAGATTGCTTCAAAGAAGGCCCTCTGCAACTTTCCAAAAAGCGCTTGCGCAGAGTTGGATTATCCATGGCTTTCAATTCATCCTGACATTGCTGGCGCCTCATTTCAGGTTCCCGCTCGGTCAAATATTGCAGGTGCCGCATGGAGTTAAATTGTATTTTGTCGATTTCTAGACAATGGTACGGCGGCTTAATCAGAGTCACGGTAGTCGCCCTGCCAGCTTCTATATCGGCAATGCGCTGCTGGCTCCATGCCACGGCCAGCCGGCGCTCTTCGATTGGCGTTGTGAGAGGCTGTTGAAAGAGAGATTTGGAGAGGTGTTCCCGGTATCCGTCATCACCCTCCTCGCGTTCTCGTTCTTCGCGCAGCAGAGAAGCGATCAAATTATTGACGCTCACAAGTCGCCATTCGGGAAATTGATGATCCATGCTGGAAACAGAGGCTCGCATCGTCTCAAACATAGTTTTAAACAAGGAAAGCAGTTCGGGAGCAATCTGCAGTTTTGCCGGTTCTTTCCAGCGAAGAAGCTGAGTCAAAGGCCTGAGGGAAGGATCTTCTGTATTAGCTGGCTCCATTTCCACCTATCCATTGTTTATGAAAGGCCACCTTGCATAAAGCCAGGAAAATCAATTCTTTTGCCTGTATCTCGGGGCATGCGAGAGGCCACTGTATATTGTCGCAGATTTCTACCCTGTCCACGCTATCCTGCAGATAAGCTTTGATGTCCAATCTGACATGCGGCGACTCGATTGTAGTGATCTCGGAGATAGTCATAAGGAGTTGGAGGCGCTTCGCTTCGCCATGGATAGTCACAGGGATATCAAAACCTTGCGTCTCCATGCATCCTGGTTTTAGCTGAACATAGATCCTTTCCACAACGGGCTGACAATCTGCTCGAAGCAGCTTTCCCACAGCATGATCAGGTTTTAAACGTGAGAAAAACTGCCATCCCAGATTGAATTCCATGGCCTCAATTCTGTCATAGGGAATGGCTGTTTTCATCGGAGCAGGGTGCCTCACCATGGCACATGCGGCCTGCCTGAAAGCCACCTTCAATTTATGGATAAACAGATAGAGAGGGATGGCTTGCTTGAGTCGGAGAGGATCGGTTTGATCAGGCTTTGGGTCCACATATTCTGTAAACTTGGTTAAGGGTTCCACATAACAGAGCTTTTGAAGCGCGATAATGATCTTGGCTCTTTTTTCGGCATCCGTGTCTTTTTCGGTAATAACAGGGGTTTGATCCTCCTGCTGACCTTCGCGATAACGTTCCGATGTCAGGGCAATCATGAATAAGCGGAAAACGGTTGCCAAGGGGACATTTTGCTTGAATAGCTCCACAGGCAAAGAATCGGGCAGATCGACCTCAAAGGTCACTTCCCGCATACAATCCAAGGAGAAGAAAAGAGAGCATACCAGCGTAGCAAGAGTTTTGGAAGCGATTGCGTTTCCTGTGTCGCGATAACGCCAATAGCTGATGCAGTGCAGATGCCGGCCAAAAGCCGCAGCAGAACTTTTTTTCTGATCTATATCTTTCGATAACGGGATCACTGTACCGGGCGGAAATAAACCTCCTGCTCCAATCTCATTTTCAAAGCCTTTGAATTGCAGCAACGTTGACAAATAGACAGGCTCCTCTTGCAGGGTGGCAAGGGCCAGGCTTTCTACCAGACATCTGCGCCTGGCCTGACTGACCGGCTCAAGTTCTGGTGTAACTAGGCAATTTGTCATCTCTTTGATAAAGTCTTTTTGATGAACAAAATAACTCTCTGGCAAAAATAGCGATGTCCCCAGCAGATCGCCGTGCCAGCTTCTAGCAAAATTTCCCAGACTGGTTAAGGCTTGTTTGGGTATCGGCGCTCCGGTAAAAAGGCTGAAAATCGTCTCAGGATGTTGAAGCACTCCAAGAAACTCTTCTACCCTCTTCCATAACTGCAGAATTTCCAAATTGCTGAGTGCATTGAAATTGCCTTCCTCTTTGCCATCTCGACTAAGAAAATGCAGAAATAGATAGACCAGACGATATGGAGTAAAAAGTTGCGACTCTTCCAGCTTACGAAAAATTTCAGAAGCCGATGAAGGTAATTTGATAGGGCTAACTGGCAGTGTTTTGACAAAGCTGAGAAGCTGTTTCCTTTCTTCAGAATTGCAGATCGAAAGACAGGTAAAAAAGATCTCCTGCCAAAGGTCGTCCGTCTGGCAGGGTGAGGCTTTAATTCTTTCGTTAATCAGGGAAAAGTAAAGGGCCGTTTCTATAAAAAAGTAGAGTCCCTTTTCGTTTTCTTTAGGATACAACCCCCCATCCTGAACTTTTGGGAAAAGAGAGTCTAAGATCTGCATGATCTTCTGGATTGCCTCATCCAGGTGCTTTGATGGATCGAGCCATGTTTCGACGCGGTCGGCAAGCTCCATCAATGAGACGCAGTTTTTGTGGATTTGCGCCTGATGCTCACGTTCAAATGGGGTTCCAAGCAATACTTTTTGAAACTCCAGATGATGCTCTTGAGGCACTTTCAGGCGATAACGCGCCAAATCGCGAAGAGTGCGTTGAATGAAATAGCGCCTGATGGATTCTGGCTCTGTGAGGTTAATCGAATCCCGGCTTCTCGGAACCAGATTGGTAAAGATGCGGTCAGGCAGTTCTGGAGCCTGTTCGATATCGTCCATCTGTAAAGGCCTCTCGTGCCTGCCGCCCCTTTTGAGGCCTTTAGGGGCTGCCTTGGGAGCGCTTACAGGTGGCGGCGGGGGAAGGGCTGAAAGGGCTTGAAGAGCGGCCCCTCTGTCAATAAACAGGTTCTTGCATCGCGTTAAACGAAAGATCTCTTTGAGATTATTGAGGAGAACCGTTTTTCTTTCGTCTCCACGCGCCCAATCTTCCAATAGGTCTATCCATCCCCCACGCCAGCAAAATAGTTCGAACTGGGCCAATTCTTTTTCATTCAATTCCTCGATATGAAACTCATGCCCAAACCAGTTGAAGAGCGTGGGAATCCAGCGCACATTCAAAGCATCCATCTCTTTGACGCGATCGCCGATTTTCGCGATGCTGAGAAGATTCCAGCGCTGAGCCAGGTGCCAGGGCATGCCGGAAAGGGCAAGATACTGGATTACCTCTAGGATTTGTTCGTGGTCATGCTGCACAAAATCGGTGGCATCCTTTTTCTCCTTCACAGTCAAAACCTGTTTTTGAAGGTGAGCCGCATGCGTTTCGAAAGACAGAGTCATCTTGGCTAAGCAATCCCGTGCCGCTGCTGAAATTTCGACCGTTCGAAATCGAGTGGCTGACGCAAAGCCGAAGAGGGAAAATCGCCAGACCCCCTTCCATAGACATCCTTTGACAGCCACCCAGCGCGGATCGTGATAATTGCTAAAGGCCTCTTCCAGCTGCTGTTCATTTTCTGGCGCCCTCATCCCCGCCAGCTTGTCCACCAGATCGGCACGTATCATTCTTTTTTCCTCATAGTTCTCCATATCTCCCAGCAACAGCACTGAGCGTGGCGTTTGCAGTGTGCATGGGAAAAGTTCCCGGAACGGTCACTGCATAGCGCATCAGCATCACCCACGCAAACGCTGAAAGTTTCAAGCAGACGAGACGGTCGTCGTTGAGAAGAGCAAGATCGAACCCGATGGTCGCGCCTGTCAGGATAAGGCCTGTCAGCACCACGCCAAGGTTGACAGTCACTCCACGCATGTTTCTGACATGGACAAAGTCGCCATTGAGATAGGCAAGCCAACGGGTATTTTCTGCTCCAAACCAGCGGCTCAGCCAGACGAGTGCTCCACGTGTGTCGGCGCTCTTCCAGGCATGCTGGATCAGCTTGGTGAATCCGAACGTGAGCGCTGTGGTTCCGAGTATGCCTCCCGTCGCTCCCCACGTTGCAGGATGATCTACAGCCGGATTTTTGTCTGTTTTGTAAGCTGTGGAGATCAGATAATAGGCCATCAGCCCGCCAAAAACGAGCGAGACAGCGATTGAAACTCGGTTGATTACCTTCTTTTGCTCCACGCTCAGCCGGTTGGGTGGACGAAGTCCATCCTCCTCAAGCTTGCGCTGTCCTTCAGCATCGAGCATGCCATTGAGAAAGCCCGTGGCGATTTCCACAGGCAAAGTATTCGTCGTAAGCGCCACGGCATATGTGGCAGGCGCCGCAAATGTTGCAATCTGCTGCAGGCCCTCGTTGAGCGCAATCAGCCGCTTGGATTTGGTGGAGTGGGGTTGGTCGTTATCTTCGTCAGCCATCAAACTGGGCAGCAGCGCCAAGTTCGTGAAGAGATTCTGCGCAACGCGCCCGGCGCTGGCTGCCAGGAGCCGGATGCCGCTCGACTCCATCAGGAACTTGCTCGCCCCGCTGCTCTGCGCGCCGAGGCCGACCAGAACTGCTCCTCCCACAGCAGGAAGCAGTTGAACCGCACAGTATCTGACCGTCTGACGCGTCACGGGGTAGATTCCAAAGCGCGGAGGTGCATCCCGTTGCACCTGCGCTGCTTTCGGAGCCATGATCTGGCTCCAGGCCTTGGATAAACCCTGTGTCGATAGCTCGAGCCATGTTGCCCCGCCAATC
>JAJFUZ010000178.1 GCA_021372155.1 Parachlamydia sp.
AGGAACTAGAACGGGTATATAAATTCTGTAAAGATGCAATGGAGGCACAAGATATTGAGGGCAATACACCACTGCTTACAGCTTTAAAGAAAGAAAAGCAGGCGAACGCCTCCTGGTTGCTATCCCAAGGCGCTAAAGGGGATTGTATGAATACTGCCAAGGAAACACCCTACTCTGTCGCGCTCGCAAAACAATATGATCAGTTTCTGAAACTTTTAGCAGATAAAGGGATTAAGAGTTGATTTGGTTTGCTGTCAGCCTATGCAGAGTCTCCATGCTCACATTGCGGCCTGATAAGATGATGACAGTAGGAGTGGTCAAGTCTTTAATCTTGCCACTGAGGCAGGCGGCAAGAGTGATTGCTGCTGTTGGTTCAATCAGGTAGCCATGTTGTTGAAGCATCCAGCGAAAGGCGTGGATAATCTCTTCTTCTGTGACCAGGGCAACCTGGTCAATTCGCGTCTTTAGATAGTGGAAACAGGAGGCGCCAAGGCCGCCTTCGACGCCTCCAGCGATTGTCTGGACAGCGGGGAGCCGGGTAACGGCTGAGCCCTGTTTGAGAGATAGGTGTAGAGCGGGGGAGTCGCAGTGCTGGCATCCGATGATGCGGCAGTTGGGTAGGCGCTCTTTCATATAGTAGGAGAAACCGGCTGATAGCCCTCCGCCGCCGACGGGTAGAATGAAGGTGCTGGCTTCAGGGAGGGCGTCAGCCACTTCCATCGCAAGAGTTCCTCCGTTGCCTGCCATGATTTCTGAGTCATCAAACGCTGAAATAAAGGGAAGCTGTGAAGTTTCCGCATATCTTTTGGCAAGCTCTTCCGTATCGTCATATCCGGGAAAATCGGAGCGCACGACCTTAGCTCCATAGTCAAGCATCCCCTGGTATTTAGCCTGGTCGACATCGCGTGGAACAAAGATGGTGGCAATTTTGCCTAGCTTTGTCGCGACGTAGGCGACCGCTTTACCATGGTTGCCGGCCGAACAGGTGACGACCTCTTGGTCGGGAAGCTGAGAGAGGCGAAAGAGTGCTCCGCGCAGTTTGAAGGATCCGGTGTGCTGCAGAAACTCCAGTTTGAGGTATATGGGAACGCCCAGCAACTTGGAAAGGGAAGGGGAGGGCACAATCGGGGTCTTCAGAATATGGGGCTGCAGGGTTTCAGCGGCTTTCTCAATCATGGCAAGGGATAGAGTCATGCGAGGCTCCTGTAAACGGCTGTGGCGATCTGGATATCCTGGATGGCCACCCCTGTCAGATCGGCCAGGGTGATCTGCTGATCATGGGCACGTCTTAAGGCTGGATTGAGGATGATTTCGCCAAGTTCATGGACCTTTTCTTTTTTTAAGTCGCCGCTTTTGAGAGCGTGAGAGCAATCGCCAACGGCAAAGCACTGCTCGCGGCTGTCGACAGCGATCAGGTCAGCGTTTCGAAAGAGGGCAGGTTCGAGTTCCTGTTTCCCAAGATCATCGGCCCCGACGGCCGTGATGTGGGTTCCTGATTGGATCTGCGAGGCAAACAGCAGGGGAGTGGAGGAAGGGGTTGTCGTCACAATCAGATTGCAGGCTTTTGTGAGTTGGCTGATATCCTGCGTCGGGGTGATCTGAAAGGAGGACAGGTCGGGATGTTGGGTATAGGCCTGCAGGGATTTGTCACTGCGTCCCCAAACCATCACGCGGCGGCAGTTGGTAACATGCTGTAGCAGGCGCAACTGAAAGAGGGCTTGCGTCCCCGTTCCAACGATTCCGATGCAGCGGATCTGCTTGGGTGCAAGATGACGAGCCGCAACAGCTCCTGCAGCGGCTGTTCGGAGGTCGGTCAAATAACCCTCATCGTTTAAAACAGCTTGAAGCGTGCCTGTCAAGGCACTAAAGAGGAGCATGGTGCCCTGGCTGGATGAAAAGTTTGAGGCGATCTTGACCACATAGTGCTCGGCATCTTTGATATAACCATATTTGATGTGCGCCTCTCCATGGTCAAAATGGAGGCTGCCAAAGGGAGGGACAACCGTTTTGCCTTGTGAGTAGAGTGCAAAACCCTCTTCGATCAGGTCGATCGCTGTAGGAAGGTCGATGGATGGGATGATCTGATCGCGAGTATAGTACATGGCTTAAATTTCGCGTATTTCCTGGATGCGGACTTCTCCGCCGCATGCTACTTTTTTGATCGTACTGCCCTCTGTTTCCAGGCGCACATGGATATCAGAAGGCAGATTCATGCCATCGCCTTGACGAAAGAGATAGTCGGGTTTCTGCAACAGGCCGTGATGATGGAGATAGCAGGCGAGCGCTCCATTGGAGGAGCCTGTGGCGGACTCTTCGGGAATGCCATAGCGGGGGGCGAAGTTGCGCACATGAATCTCAGATTCTATAGAGAAAAGATGCATGCCAATCGTGTCATATTTAACGCATAATGCTGCAATTTTGGCATGGTCAGGGCAGATGTCTTTGAGAATTTCCTTGCATGCTATTGGCACAAGGATATCTCGCAGGCCCGTCGAAACGACCTCAACGGTTCCTTGGATATGCTGTGATTTGATTCCTAAGGTAACCGCGACCTCATCAGCTTCAAGGCGTCCTCCAAAAACAGGCAGAAGCTGGCTGAGATAGATCAACGAAGAAGTAAGCTCGATGTTGCATAATCCAGCAGCGGTATGCAACGGGTAGCAGCCCACTTGTAACCCTTCAAGTCCTTAAAGCTGCGAAGGCGGCCAGAGAGGCATGTCCGCAAAAAGCGATAGGGGAGTCCGGAGTATAATAAAGGGCAGAATAGCGGCTGCTTTTCTGGATGAACACTGTTTCAGCAAAACCTAATTGAGCAGCAACTGCCTGCATCTGGATGGGTGTCAAATCGCTTTCCAGGACCACACCTGCTGGATTTCCACCTTTGCCATCTCGGCAAAAAGCGTTTGCGATCGCGAGTTTCATCGGTAATCCTTTAGAAAGCGCTCGAGATGGCCAAGCGCTACGGGAAGATTCTCTCTGCCAAATCCAAGGCGAAAATGGTTTCCCGGATAATCATAGACCGATCCAGGCAGTAACAGAACGCCAGCTTTTGCGATCAGCTCCTGGGAGAAATCTTCAATGGATCGCTGCGCCAGCAGTTTGGGAAAGGTTGTCGATCCTGCCTTGGGACGTTTCCAAGAGAACATGTCCCTATAAGCGCTGAAAAAAGTGTCCAGAATATCCAGGTTTTTGCGAATGATGGCGAGATTTCGATCCAATATCTTCTCCTTTGCTCTCAGCGCCATGAGGGCCAGGATCTCGCTTGGGGCGCTGTTGCAGAGAGACATGTAGCATTTGAAGTTCATGCATTGCTCCAGAATCGCTTTGTCCTGGGTAGCCAGCCAGCCAACCCGCAGGCCGGCCAGTCCAAAAGACTTCGACATGACGCCTAGGCTTATGGCCCGTTCATAGAGATCTGCCGCTGGCGGGGTAGCAGGCCCCTCATGTTCGGAAAAGCGGTAGACCTCGTCGGAGAAGATGTAGGCATGGGAACGCCTGGCATAGGCGACGATCTGTTCCAGTGTTTCTCTCTCAATGTGCGCACCTGTCGGATTATGAGGAAAGTTGAGGATGATCAGGCATGTGTCGGGTCGCAACACTTGTATTAGATCCTCCAGCTCAAAGCGCCAGCCTTCAGAGGTTTCCCGAATGGGGTAGAGTGAGACTTCTGCACCCTTGCTTCGTGGCAGATCGCGCAGAGATTGATAGCAGGGGAATGGGGCGAGGACATGGTCGCCTTTGTTGACCAACAGGCTTAAAACGGCATAAATGCCTTCACCTGCACCGGCAAAAGTACATATGCCATTCTCATCGACTTGGCTATAGAGTTGAGCGATCTCCTTTTTCAACATTGGATGCCCCGTGACATGCGTGTAGCCAAGATCCAGATTTTCCCACAGATCGAGCGACTCCTCGTCGGCCAACGCCAGTAGATCCTTGACAGGCAGTGTCTCATTGTCCGAGGAGCAGAGCAGATAGGGGGCCTGAAACTCCCACTTCTCGAAATAACGTTCGAGCTTGAAGGGATTCATTTTTCCATCTCAGCAAGGTAGTTGTAGACTGTGGCTCTCGATAGTTTCAGGACGAGGCCGACATGCGCTGCGGCATGCTTGGCTCGGAAAGCGCCCTCGCGGTAGAGATCAAACACAAGCTTGCGCTTTTCCTCTTTCGTCAGCTTGGACAACGTTTTTCCTTTTTGTTCTAGGTAGCTGTGCACAAAGAGGCTGATTTTTTCGCGCCAGTCATCTTCAAACAGCTCGCGAGGTAGTTTGGCCTGCTTGGGCTGGACAAATCGATCGATCAGCTGCCTGAGATCAGTCAGCATGGTGATATCGAGATTGATGCAGAGCAGACCGATGGGTTTGCCCTGATCATCGCGCAGTGTCGCCGTCGTCGATTTGAGCTTCTGTCCATCCCAATTGGTCTTGTAGTAGGGCTCAAAATAATCGGGAAAGTTCTTCAGATCGGCCTCTTGTTCCAGAAGCGAGGGATCGCCGACTTTGCGAGCAGAGAAATTATTGAAGATCGCCGCAATCGTCTGTCCCTCCAGCTCATGCAGAACAACTTCAGCATGCGGATGGAGCAATGCGGCAATGGATTGAGCAATGGGAATGTAGGGGGCGAGTGCGTTCATGATAGATATATTAGTCTAAACTAGACATTAAAGTCAATTTCAAAGCAAAAAAAAGTGCCGGGCATGAAAGCCTGACACTCTGAAATGCGGCTTACCTGTTAGAGAGTAATACAGAGATAGCAATTGCGGCGGCTAACGCGGCAACAAAACAAGCCGCTTCGCAGCACTTGTTATTGCTTTGTTTTTTGATTGGCGCGACAACCGTTGGAGTCTCAGCCTTTTTGTTAAACTTTTTGTAGAAGGTATCCAGCTTGTCAACCGTCTTAGCGCCCATTTTCTGACCATTGAGGATTTCTTTCAATGCGAGAACAACGTTCTTATCTTTACCTGAGAGAACAGGTTTCGCACTCTGTTTATAGGCCTTTTTGGCATTGCGATAGTCTTTATAGGTCTTGGGCATCTCTGCAGTGCCGATATTGGCTGCGGCGAGTTCCTTGTATGTCGTGATTAAGCTATTTGCAGAAGTTTCTAAAGCATTTTTGTCGCCGGGTTTGCCCTGAGCGGCAGGTTTGTGCTTTTTGTAGAAGCGGTTAATCTTGGCTTCGATGCGGTCTTGACCCTTTGAATTTAACGACTTTGGCATCTTGGAGACGAGTGTTTCTTTGCTGACTTTCAGATCGATGAAATTGTGGACAAGTTCCTTGAATATCTTTTTCTCTTTGGCGAAGCGTACGGTCACGGGATTCTGCAGGGCTTGAATCATTTCATCATGAAATCTTGCTGCATTAACTAATGTTTTAGTTTCTAATGTTATAGTCATATCCAACACTCCTTTGTTGTTAAAAGTAATTTATTATAAAGAAATTATAAATTAATCGCAATCTACAGAATTTTTTTGATGCGCGAATTATTTCTGATCATTAAAATAAATGCATGTTCAATTTCTATGTCTCGATCAGCGTTGCTTTTTCGGTGATCGTTGTAGTCACGAATCTGCTCTCTTCCAAGATGGTCGCCCTGCCGTTGCTGGGAGGATTTGTGATTCCCTTCGGAATTCTGACTTATCCTTTGACGTTTCTACTTAGCGACCTTGTGACGGAGATCTTTGGCTCGCAAAAGGCCAGGACCATGGTTTACACCGGGATGGCCTGCTCGCTCCTCAGCTTAGGCATTGTACAATGCGCTCTGAGCTTGCCGCCGGCGGATGCGGATATGCAAAAGTCCTGGCAAATGGTCTTCGGCATCAGCAAATTCGTCATTTTGGGATCACTCACTGCCTACATCGTGGGCCAAATCCTGGACATCCAGCTCTATACCCTGATCCGACGCTGGACGGGGGAGCGCTTTCTCTGGCTGAGGTGCAATGGATCGACGCTACTCTCCCAAATGATTGACACGCTGATCGTCAATTCGATCCATCTTTACTGGGGTCTTGGATTAGAATATCATACAATCGTTCAGATCATGCTCTTTTCCTACTGCTATAAAGCCTTCTTTTCTGTAGCCAATACGCCGCTCTTCTACCTTTTGGTGTATCTGGCCAAAGGGGAGCGCAGAGTGCAGCCAGTTCCTGCTTAAAAATCGGTTCTGATGTATATTCTTGCTAAGGTCCTTGATCCACATATCAAAATTTACAAAGGAACGAATATGAAAGTCCTATTTTCAGCTCTATTAGCTATTTTTGCGTGCTTTACGGGAGTTTATGGCGGCTGCATGGGTGGCCTAGATCCAAGGTTGCATGCGGTGCAAAATTATTATCCCACTATGCATATCCTTGAGCTTGAAGATGGATCGCAATGGTTATTCGATGCGGAAACATTTCCAAAAACATGGAAATATGGCAATCTTATCACGATTCAGCCAATTGCAAATGCCCCTGATTTTCAAGTACAAATGAATAATTTGCTCCAAGAGGATTCCGTGCAGTGTTATAAATGCGGTGTCAATGCTTATTACGGGTTCCAAATCACCGCGATTGAAAATAGCATTCTGACGTTAAATAATACCTGTCAATGGATGGTGGATTGGAGCACAACGCAAGGTTGGAAAGTGGGAGATTACGTCTCGGCTGCAGGTACTCAGTCCAGCGGCAACATCTACCTCATCAATGTCAGCAATTCAACGTTTACAAATGCGAAGATTCTGAATCCTTGATCCTTCCTTAACAGCATACAAGCTATAGAAACACAAAAAATCTATAGCATGTATGCTATAAAGTCACTTCTCGTTGGTCGAATTTTTTGGATTTAAAATCGAGGCGATGACGGAGGCAATCAAAGCTAGGAAGACGACTCCCAGCGCGAGCCATGTGGGAATGTGCACGAAGCCGCCCGCTAGCATTTTCACGCCAATAAATATCAGAATAAACGCCAAGGCATAGTGGAGATAATGGAAAGCTGTCATCATATGCGCAAGCACAAAATAGAGTGATCTTAGGCCAAGGATGGCAAAGATATTCGAGGTGTACACAATAAAGGGGTCAAACGTAATCGCCAGAATCGCCGGGATTGAATCAAGCGCGAAAATGACATCGACCACCTCAATAGTAACCAGGGTGACTAGAAGGGGAGTGGCGTACGTTTTGGCGCCCTTTTTGACTAAAAAGCGATCGCCCTCGTAGCTTTTTGTGACTGGCAGAAAGCGATAGAGAAATTTAAGCATAGGGTTATTTTCGAGGTGGATCTCTTTCTCCTCTTCGGACCATAACTTGATGCCGGTATAGATCAGGAAGAGTCCCATGATGTAAATCAGCCAGTGGAAGCGCGAGATTAGGACAATGCCTAAGGCGATGAAGATACCGCGCATCACCATGGCACCAAGCACGCCCCAAAAAAGCACTTTGTGCATGGCCTGCGGGGGCGTTTGAAAGTAGTTAAATATCAGGACAAAGACAAAAAGATTGTCTATGCTCAAGGACTTTTCAATGAGGTAGCCCGTGAAAAAATTCAGGGCATCCGGCAAGCCTCGGGTGTAGTAGATATAGACGTTGAACAGCAGAGCGAGAAAGATCCAGAAACCGCTCCAGGCAATCGCCTGTTTCATCGACATGGAACTTTTGTGTACCATGAGGTCGACGCCCAGCATCACCAGGACAAACAGATTAAACCATACCCAAGGGAGCCAGTTTTCGATCATATTTTGGGATCTTACGCACGGGATCTTTTCTGCGCCAGTTACTTTTAAAATAAATAAATTTATACTATACTTTAAAAGTAAGCCATTGGGCTCTTAAAGCCACGGGATGTGGCTCTCTGATCGCTTGAATAAAGCTCTTCGAATTCTTAATAGTTAACTTAAGGTACAGTATGAACGTCAAAAAAATGCTCGCAGCATCTCTTGGCTTTTTATTGCTGTTGGCACCAACTACACAACTTGTGGCTGCAACGCAGCCGCCAACTGTGACTGTAGCGACAGAAAATGATGCTAATATAACTTTGGCTGTCAAAAAGGCATTTTCAGCTGATGCTCATCTCGCTAAAGACGCATCCGCTGTTCAGATCGCCACGAAAGATGGAGTTGTGACCCTGAGCGGAAAAGTATCCAATCAGGAGATCAAGGATCTATTTAAGAAGAAGGCTCAAGGAGTACACGGGGTTAAATCCGTCACGAATGATATCACAGTCAAATGAGATATGGGGCGTCAGGAGAAATCCTGACGCCAATCAATTCAGAGAAGCAAGTTCTACAGGTTCAGCAACATACTTTCCTTCCTCAAATCTAAGATGAGCGCAGGCCACTTTTGGATCATGCGTGAAGAACAAAAAAGCCTTCTTTCCGCTCGTCTTTTCAAAAAGACTTCCTTTTTCTTCAACGAGAAGCTCAGCAAAACGATCATAGCCCATGGTGATCGGAAGATGCACCCAAGGGAGGCCAGGCACCAGATCGCTGACAAAAAACAGAGATCC
>JAJFUZ010000158.1 GCA_021372155.1 Parachlamydia sp.
CCATTGAGCAACGAATCCTCGAAAAATTGTATGAGAGGATAGCCGTCTTTGAGCGATCCATAGGTGAGCTTGAAATGATTCTTGGTGATGAACTGGGCACTATCGAAAGAGATATTCTTAGTAAACAATTGACAATGCAAGAAGAAGAACGATTGATCGAGCAGAAAGCGAGAGTCATAGAGGCACGGCTAAAGGAACTTGAAACCCTCGAAAAGAAGGCAGCTCATTTCATAGGTACAGATCAGTATTTTGATGAGGAAGTTGATTTGATTAGAAAATGCCGTAGATACGTTACCGGCGAGCAAATGCGCAGATTCGTGCTTGACTTCATCAAAACGAATTGTCCTCGTACGCAGTTGGATGCTGACCCTACTAATATAACAGGAAGCTTGTATCCCGACGACAAGCTCCGTGACTTTTTAACGCGCCAAGGCGCTGCAAGTTCTCTTCCGAACTATTTGATGTCAGGCGATCGAGGTGTTTTGATCACCTTTGATTCCCAAAAGGCTTTTGAAAATCCACAAATGGATTTTCTGAATGTTCTTCATCCGTTACCTCAGTCGATTGTTAAGCATTATAAAGAAGCTGGAGGAGTGCAGTCGAATGCACAACATATTGTATTGCGAACAGATCTACTGAACGCTGGGATGTATGTGTTCTTTATTTACCGGCTTTCTGTAAGAGCTGCGCGCGGCAGCAACACGCTTGAGATGGTCATTCTTGATGAGAACTGTCAAACCGTTTGTTCTGTAGAAGACGCCGAGATGCTTCTTGGAGAAATGGTTGAAAAGGGTGAAGAGCCTAAAGGTGCTCTCTACGAGTTTCATCTCAGCCAACTTCAAAAGGCAGTTCAGGTTGCCTCCGAAATGTTTCACAATAAAGCAGACCTTATTCGATCACAAGTGGAACGGAATAATGACATCTTTATAGATCGTCGACTCGAAAGCGTTAGAGGCTGGTACAACAAGAACATAAATATGCAGCGATCACTTCTTGAACAGGCTATCAGCAAAGAGCGAGAAAAGAGGTATATACGCATGCTGGAAGGCACCATACGTAGACTGCAATCAGAATTGGTGGAAAATGAATATAGACTTAATGATCAAAGAAAGATCGGAATAGAATACAATGAACTTGCAGCAGGAATCCTTGAAGTAAGATGAACACTCATCAAAGGAAGGATGGCATCTGTGAGGGGATTTTTGTCAAGGTTTTTTATGAAAGCGAAAGGCAGCAAGGCTAGCGAAGAGAACCTGCATAACGGACCTCTTATTCGTCGCAAACAGGAAAAAATAAGTGTCCAGGTCGGTCTTGACTTTGGTACAAGCACAACAAAAGCGGTCTATAGGCAAATTGGGGGAAAAAAATCAAAAGCGATTAATTTCAAACATGGACTCCATAATTACCCAGATTACTGCCTACCCTCTTTAGCGGCAATTGGTGACAATGGCGATGTGCTATTGGGGATAGCTGCTGCCAAGCATTTAGCGATGGATTCATGGGATTCAGGGCTGCAGCGCTTGAAGGTGATTGTGGCGGGTGACTGCGATGAAACATTTAAAGACTCTATAACCAAGGCCCAATATGATGCCTACTGCAAGAGGTGTGGTCTGGTAACTTCATTTGCACCTGAGAAAATAACAGCAATTTATCTGGCATATGCGATGCACATCGCAAGACAACACATCCAATCCGAGGAGGAATATGGAAATTTGGACCTAGACCTTATCTTCAA
>JAJFUZ010000204.1 GCA_021372155.1 Parachlamydia sp.
TCAAATGTCGATAATTCGGTGAAATCGGTGCGTCGCGCCAGATCGCGCAAGCCCTTACGCTCATTTTCAGACAGATTTTTCGCGAGGATGGGCACTTTCTCCTTGCCGTGCACATATTCATAGGCATCTTTGATCACGATGGGAATGTTCCTGGCTAATGATCGAGCCGCTTCCAGCTTTTCCCGCCGTTGTGGACTGCCTTTTATTTCCGCTTCAAGCAGTTTTGCCCTCTCTTTGATGGCGGCTTTTCCCTTCTCAAGCTTCTCCTTCCTTTCTGGAGAAATCTCGACATCGCGGAGCCTGCGGCTCGCTTTGAGAGCGGCCTTGCGCACTTCCCTCTTTCCTCCCACTTCGGCACGCCCCACCTTCACGTCAGGCTCTACAGAGCGTATCGCAACTTTGGGTTCGATAGGTTTAGGTTCCACCAAAGTGGCCCTTTTTTCAATCTTGCTAATCTGCTCGCGGATGGCTTCAAACTCTTTTTTGAGTTCTGGAGGAACCTGACTGCCTTTATTGAAAAAAGCCCTGTTGATCAGTTTCAAAACCTCGCGGCTTGTATCCGGCACTTGAAGCAAATCCAGGCGGTTGAGTTTTTCCCTTGTGAGCGATTGGAGCTGTTCATTCTCCTGATCCGACAAGTGTTTATCAATGCCCTGCTTATAGGCCTGCTCCAGCAGCCTGGGAATCAGCCCTGCAAGGGCAATGCCTGCCTTCTGCTGCGAAAGTGTTTCGCCTTTGCGCTTGATTTCGCCTCGCAGGAGATCCTCTGTTTTCCCCCGATGGACGCCAGCGGCGATCTCTCCCTCGAACTTAGCATCAGCCTCTTTGTGACGTTTTTCAAATCCCTTTTTGATCTGAGGCTCTTCCACAACCCTGAGTTGCGCGTGCGCTTCAGCGCGAGCAGCGCGCATCTGCTTTTTCTCCTCGGGTGAGATTTCGACGCCCTTCTTGACAGGAGCTTTTTGACCCAGAATCTCAAAATCATGCGCAATGCCTTTATCGTTTATCTGCTTGAACTTTGCAAAATCATTGACCAGCTCCTTGAACTCTTTGGTCGGGCTGACTTTGGGCTGCCTTTCCGCCAGCCTTTGCATGATTGCGAGCATTTTTTCCGCACGCAGCCCCACAGCCTCGCGAAATTTCAAATCCCCTTCCGCCTCTTTGACATTGGGATGTTCGGCCAGTTTTTTATCATCTTCTTCAAGCACTTTGATCATCTGTTTGATATCTCTGTCCATACGGATGCAGATCTGAGCTTCCGTCGACCAGCGGCCAGTTTTGAACAGCTCGATAAAGCGGTTGATCAGATTTTCCAGATGCTTGACCACTCTGACGCCCATTTTGCCCTCCACGGGCCCCAGGCGCTGCATCGCGTTGTAGAGATCAGCTCCCACGACAGACTTGATTTGAGCTGCGACAGGTGCACCCATAAAAACCTCCGTTGAATAATGTTTATTACTATCCATTAATTATTATAGTTAAACATGCTAAGACTTGCAAAACCAAATGAATAAAGTTATGTTAACTAACTAATAAACAATCGTTTAAAGATAACTGTTTAAAGAAAAGGATTAAATTGACATAATCGCATCATGAAAACAATCGCCATTATCGGAGCGGGTTTTTGCGGTCTGGCCTCAGCATGGGAATTGCTGCAGGAGGGTCATGAGGTCCATATTTACGATCCTTCCGGCATCGCCGGTGGGGCTTCAGGAGTCTCTGCAGGGCTTCTCCATCCCTTTACAGGCATCCATGCGAATCTGGCAGAATGGGGCCGCGAGGGAGTCGCTTCTACTCTGGAACTGATCCGCATATCCTCACAAACCCTTGGGACGCCTGTCGCGGAGGAATCGGGCATGCTGCGTCTCGCGCTCACGGAAGAAATGAGGGCCGATTTCCTGAGTTGCGCCTCGCAGCATGAAGATGTCGACTGGCTCGAACCGCGCGAATGCCAGCACCTGGTCCCAAATCTCAAGGCCCTGCCTGGAATTTGCATCCGCAGCGCCTTGACCGTCCGCTCTGCCCTCTATCTGCGGGGCCTCTGGCTGGCCTGCGAACAGTCTGGCGCCACATTGATTCCTCAGCCCGTCACCTCCCTCAGCTCTCTCTTAGACTATGACCTTGTCATTACCGCAATGGGCGCTTCCATCGC
The DNA here is from genome assembly GCA_021372155.1 of Parachlamydia sp. Taxonomy (GTDB): domain Bacteria; phylum Chlamydiota; class Chlamydiia; order Chlamydiales; family Parachlamydiaceae; genus JAJFUZ01. Next base: position 2,153 of record JAJFUZ010000204.1, read on the forward strand.
CTCGCTTCCAGAACTGCGCCATCTGCCCATCCGACCCATCAAAGGGCAGGTTCTTGAACTGGCCTGGCCTCAGGATATAGCTCCGCTGGCTCTTCCTCTTAACAGCCTGGCCTATCTCGTCATGCAGCCTGGCGGTCAAAGTTGCCTTGCAGGAGCCACCTTTGAACGCGACTTTTCCACCCCGCTCCCAGTCCCTGAAGCAGCGTTCCACGAAATCATGCCCAAAATCGCGGCGTTTTATCCTGCATTGAGCGATGCGCGTCTCATCGGCTGCCGCGCGGGCTTGCGCGCCTCGGCACCAGGCCACAAGCCTCTTCTCAAGCAAGTGGATGCCAAAACCTGGGTTTTGACGGGAATGGGGTCGAAAGGACTTCTCTATCATGCTCTTTTTGCGAAGCGGCTATGCCAGAAAGTTCAATGCTGCTAATTGTCAACAGCTTATGTTATATCTTATACGCATAGAACCCACACCGCCACCATTAGCTTCGCATTCCTCCTTTTTAGCACGCACGTTCAATCGTTCAATCGCGCCAAGAATGCCGCCGGAAGCATGCTTATAGGTATATCCAGCACTCACCGAGGAGAAACTCAGAAAAACCGGTTCCGTGATCTCCCCTTGCGCCATTCCAACCCCATCACTCAAACCTCCAGCACTTGGATGCGATTGCGCCTGGAAAGAAATGCATCTATCTTCAAGAGGTTATGAAAAAAAGGAAAACGGCATTTTGAATTGATTTAAAAGAATTTCATGTGCTTTTTTATGACGTTGATTTGCAGCTTTCCGCAACCAGTAGGTAGCTTCTATTAAATTGAAGCTCTTATAAAATGTCTTCCCTAGGTAGAAAACACCCATCTCGTACTGTGCTTTTTTATGCCCTTTTTCGGCCGCTCTTTTAAAATACTCAAAGGCTTTTATAAGATCTTTTTCCACTCCACTTCCTTTAAGGTAACAAAACCCTAAACGGTATTCAGCGTCCGTATGATTGTGTTTTGCGGCCTTTTCAAACCACTCACACGCCTTTTTGAAATCTTGTTCTACCCATTTTCCTCTAAAATAACAGATTCCTAAACGGCACTGAGCCTCTTTACAATCCTTTTGTATGGCCAACTCTTCAAGACATTTTAAAGCCCTTTCAACATCTTGCGTCAAGCCTCTTCCATTTAAATAGCATATTGCGAGCGCATATTGAGAACGTATATGCTTTTTTGCAGACAGATCGCGAAGCAATTGAATAGCCTTCTCCTGCTCCATCTCGACGCCTCTTCCCTCTAAAAGGCAAATGGCTCGATGGTAGGTTGCAGCATCCCTATTTTCAGTTTGCGCAAAATCCTGAAACACCCTCGCTTCATCATTTTCAACTGATTTGCTGTTGTAATACTCAAATCCAAGTTCATCCTGGGCCCCTTGGTGGCCTTTTAGGGCAGCTTTTTGTAAAAAATTTACGGCTTTTTCTTGATCTGCGAAAGTCCCCTTTCCATTTATATAACACATTGCTAAATCATATTGTGCCTGTGGGTCATCTTGATTTGCTCGTGCTTGATAAGAATCAAAACTTAATTTTCCGTTTTGTGGCGTATCTCTTCCTTCAGTATAAAAGTAATCCAGAAATACCAAGGCTGATAGATGCCCGTTTTTAGCAGCACTTGTTAAAAAATCAAAGGCTTCAAAAAAATTTTGACGGACTCCTTCTCCATTATATAAGCACATCCCATAACTATATTGTGCATCAGAATTGTTAAGCTCTGCTGCCCGTAAAAACGTTTTTGCAGCTTGTATCACATCCCCTTTTTCACGCTGGTATGCTGCTATATGATAAAAAGCTATACCCAGATATATTCTCTCAATTGGATCTTTGCTTTGAACGACTTGCTGAAAATGGAGAATCGCATACTCTACCTGCTCTTCTCCCAGGTATAGTTGTGCTAAAAAATAGTGAGCTCTTACGTGATGATGGGCACAGGCTTTTTGAAAAAAGTCAACGGCATCGGATCTGTTTTGCCAGGCCATTGGCCATTTGGCTGGAGAACGGGACGTTTCATAGTGGTGCAGGCCTAGTTCAAATTGAGCTTCCGCATAATTGAGCTGGGCTGCTTTTTTCCAATACTCTACGGCTTTGTTTGCATCAGGGAATGTTCCCTGACCGTTTTTAAATTGCATACCAATCTGATAAAGCACTTGTGAATGATGTTCGTTTTCCTTTAGTCGTCGCAGATAGGCATCCAATTTTATTTTTTCTTCCTGGCAGGTATTTGGACCTTCTCTATAAAAATACACTAAGTAATGATAAGCACCCCCATGTCCCAGCTCCTTGGCTTTTTCAAATAAAGTGTATGCTGCGACAAAATCTTGGTTTACTCCTTCGCCATTGAAGTAACAAATGGCAAGTCGGGTTTGTGCTTCTGCATGATTTTGTTGGGCTGCTTTTTGAAGCCATGCTATGAATTCCTTCTCATTGTTTTCTGTTCCTCTCCCATCTCGGTAGCAGATGGCTAATTGATAGCGGGCTTCACTATGACCATCTAAAGCTGCACTGCGATACCATTTAAAAGCCTCCTGAACATTTATTTCAGTGCCATTGCCTGCGCTAAAACAGCGAGCAAGCCTAAACTTGGCGAGAGGGTGACCCATTATCGCTGCTTCTTCGTATAACGTAAAAGCAATTTCTTGATCGGTTATATCGGGTGTTTCAAAGAAATGGCTTCCAAGACTATATGTAGCCTCCGCCAGTGCGTAAATATCATCATGAAGTTTTGTTTCCAATCGCAGATATTCTAAAAATTGATTCAGCTTATGTTTCACAGCCCATTGAATCACCAACTTTTTATCTTCAGTTTTATTGCAATTTTTAAATAATAAAGATAAGATTTTTAAACTTGTATCTTTCCCGAGATCACCAGGCAAGTCGGTAAGAAATTGAGCATTCGACTCTCCATGCTGCAGTAAGAGCTCAAACGGCACTAAAGAAGATTCAGCCATCCACAGACTTCTTCGGCGATCGTCACAATTGCTAAGGTATTTTTTTGCTAGGGCTTTTCTCTTTTCCTCTACTTGTGAATCAACATTTGCAGAACGGCGGTGACTGGGAAGAGTTCGTTTCATAAAGCGCACTAGATGATCCGTCGAGCTATTAGATTTTATATCAGTAAAAAAAAGCACCAAATCTTCAGTAGTAATCGTAGTCATTTTACTTAAAATAGCATCAAAGGGAGTGCTACTGCCTCTAATCCAACTATCTGGTAATCGTTTTTCTATTGCGGACACTTCCCCCAGCAAACCCTTAATTTCTTCGTTGATTTCTTTAACGGTGCATTCCGAAGGTAAAGCCAATAGTGCTTTGAGCCGAGTATAAACGGCTGTACGAAACATTTTGTTCACACGGCATACACGGGCGAGTGCTTTTATTTCATGCGGAAGGATAAGAGTGCAAATATCTGGATTAAGAGGAGGTAAAAAATAATTAGGAAAATAACTTTTGCATGAACACTCGTTAATCGAAACTATTTTAAAAATAGCATCGAGCAATGTATTTTCTTCCATAATTAAATGAGGAGGAAATTTTGCCTCGACTTTGTTGCCAAGTTGCCAAAGTTTTCGATTAAGTTTGCCAAGAAGCCATAAATGAGATATCGATGCATGGCCCGTTTTAGATTCCGCTGTAAGAGAATTGTGAAACTGTAATAAATCTTGATTAACTGCTTCTTTTATATTTAAAGCGATTTTTTGAACTTCTTTTATATCTTGTACTTCTGAAGGGACTTTGTGGACTTTTCGTAAGTAAGTTTTCACAGTTTTATTTAAACTGGGAAACTCTTCATTGCAAGTTAAAAAAGGCTTTTTGGCATTAAATAGCAATTTTTTGGCAAGATTGCCTCCTTGTTGTGTAATGCACAAGTACCTGACTGTATGATTATCAGGTCCATTTGGTTCATCTATTCTTGCGCCACATTTAATCAATAACTCATTCAATTGATCACAACCACCCCGCCAAGCCAGGTATAGAGGAGTATAACCGTTCGTTGTCTTAGCATTTGGATCCGCCCCTTTGTGGATTAATTCAATAGCAGCGTGAAATTTATTGTTTAATATAGCGACATGAAGAATGGTTCGTTCATCCGGCTCATACCTTTCTACTAGTGAAGTTCCCCCATCAATCAGTGAGCTTACAGCTGTGGCATCATCGTTTAAAACCGCCAAATAGAGTGGTGTAGATTGTGATGGTTTCTTTTCCTCTAGAGTTGGCTGATAATCATCTGCTATATTTAACACTGTTATAGGGGTTATAGGCAACATAACACCTCCTAGTATTTTGGCATGCTGCTGTGATAGCTGTCCTGCGTACAGCTCCTTGGCGATGCATGGGTTTCTTAAAGTTGTTCCAGCTAATTTATACTATATTGGAGCCAGCCATCATTGATCAACAAGTTTTAGAAATTCTCCTGCAGTTTCTTAAGAAGAAATGCTTGCTGTTCATCAGCAGTACCTGTCATCTTCAATCGCAATCCTAAGTCCAGATCCTGCGTAGCACGCTCAACTTGAAGTTAAGTTTCTAGTGCATATCTTCCTTTGAGCTACCCTAGAGACGGTTTTATTAAAAACAAACGTGCCAAAAACCACTCAAACGCAACCTTTCTACGCACTCTTTGAAGGTTCTGTCTCTTTGGAATGTGCTTGCAGTCGAATTTCTAAACTTTGACGAAAGCTGGTAGGAGAGGAAAAAGTCTTATTCATTGTATTATCGTACTCATTACACGTTTAACCCGTTCTGATTTCAACTCACTGGCAAGTTGTAAGAGGAAACCGAGGGTAATCACCCCTTCTTGCAATCCATCCGATATTGTTTGACCGTAACCATTCGTTAGGTTTCATGTCAAACATTTCCCGATGAACTGTTACCTTAACTGTCGCTGGATCAGCACGTGGGCTTCTGCCGCGAAATTAAAAAAGAAGACAACTGCTGGCGCAAGGATAGCTGTGAAGGGGATCATCACTATGAACCACTGCAGCACCTGGTGCATGGGGTTTTCGCAGGCGTAGCAGACATTGCCTGTCAGGAAGGCGGCAAAGACAAGCAGGGAGATAAAAAACAGCAAGGGCAGCGTGGCGATCAGCGCCAGAAAGATATTGGAAAACATGTCCCCTTTGAGGCGGCGCATGACGATTTGAGAGATGCGCAGGCGATTGAACCCATGCAGTCCAATGACGGGCGCAACGAAGAAGAGCATGGAAATGCTGAGGAGTCCCAAGACGAGAGAGCCTAGATTGATCAGAAAGGGTCCAAAGGCCAAGATCACGGCAAAGAAGTCGCCGACGCCTGGGATTTCCTTGAGAAGGACGAAGATGCCAAGGAGCATCCAAAGGAGCAGATAGCAGAGAATAATGGGTATGGAAAAGTAGGAGGAGCCGATGGCCGTCTCCCACGATTTGGCCATGATGTCGCGGTAGCGCATCGGTCTCTGCTTGACCTCGTCGTGGTAGATCCGCACGAGGATGACTCCCGTCGAGAGAAGGATGCCGGCGCAGAGAAATACGGGTAAAAAACTGAGACTCATCAGGGTCCACTGGCCTGCGTTGATCGCCAGGGCGCGGAAAAAGACGACCATGAGGCCGCAGAGAGCAAGAATCGAGAAGACGAGCAGCAGCTTTTTCCTGCTGAAGGTCAACGAAAGGGCCCGATTGAAGCTAAATCGGATGTCGCTGAGATTCATCTTTTTTTAAGACCGTGCTTTAAAAAGGTACTTTGGGCGCACAATCGGCGTCCCTTTCCCATCGCGTGCCTCGCAACGCTCATAGACAATCTGAATGCCAATCCCCACGATGCGCGCGATGCCAAACAATACAGTATAATACTCGGGATAGGGAAACCCTGCTGCAGTCAGCAAAGTTCCCGATATCGCATCAACGTTAGGATAAGGATCGGATATCTTGGGATTTTCGCCAAGAACTTTCGGACCTTCCGATCTTAAAAGGCGCGCAATTTTGACTAGTGGATGGCTGGGATAGCGGCTTTCGGCTACGGAATAAAGGAGCGTCGCCCGAGGATCTTCGACCCGCAGAACGGCGTGGCCAAAGCCATAAACCAGTTCATTGTTAGAGAGGAGCTTTCTGATGTGGCTCTCGACCTGCTCGGGCGTAGCATTTTCACTCAAAGTATTCAAAGTACTCTGCACAAAGTCGAGGCTTTCCTGGTTGGCCCGGCCATGGCGCGGTCCCGCCAGGGCGCACATCGCCCCCGCAAGCGAACCGTAGAGATCCTCCAACCCTGAAGCGATCGCTTTTCCAACAAAAGCCGATAGGTTGCCACCGCCGTGGTCGTAATGAAGCACATTGAAAAGACGAAAGACATCGCCAAGCTCTTTTTTATTGGCGTTTGGCACGTTGAGCATCTGCGTGAAATTTTCCATGTACCCAAGTTCGGGTTTAGAAGCTGCCCCGACACCCCATCCTGCATGATGGTTGATCACTGCTGCACCAATCTCAGGGATTTTTGCGATCAGGTTGAGGCAGTCTTCGCGATAGTCTCCCTTGCCTTCCAGCATGCCTGTAAGTAGAATCGCGGCGGTAAACTGCCTCATGGCGTGACCCTGTCGAGGCATTTTGCGAATATGCTCCAAAAGGGATGGAGAACAGCGTGCCCGCTTGTGCAGCTCACCAGTGAAGGCTTCGATCTCGGCTGAGTTCCCCTCTTTTCCATGGTAGAGCAGGTAGATGGCGCGCTCAGGCGACCAGTCGGCCATCTCAGCAACAGGCTTACCTACGTAAGTCAGACCTTTCATGGGGTCCACAGATGAAGTTGTGCAGTAGCCTACTGGATAGCCCCGCATGCCGGTTTCCAGATTGTCTTTGGTGATTTCAAACAGAATTTCTGACATATTAAGTTGAACTCCCTGCAAAAGCGATTTGACGCTCCTCGATGAGCTCCTGCTGCGTGGCAGCCAGACGCGCATCCAGGAACGGATTGCGAATTAGATCTGAAACAATTTCCCAATCCCCCTCCCCTTTGGATCGGCAGGGAAAGGAAAAGACCAGGTTTTCTTCTATCCCATAGGGATTGCCGTCGCTGCAGACACCGCTTGAAAACCACTCTCCGGGTGGTGTCGGGGTCAGGATCGAACGCATGGCATCAATCGCAGCATTGGCTGCAGATGCCGCAGAGGACTTGCCGCGCGCGGCGATGACAGCTGCGCCGCGCTTCTGAACAGTATTGAGGAATTCGCCTTCCAGCCATTTGTGGTCGTTGATAACTTCAGGAACTGGTTTTTCATTGATCTCGGCGTTGAAGAAATCGGGCATCTGCGTCGAGGAGTGGTTGCCCCAGATTGTCATTTTCCTGACATCTGTAACTCTTACGCCCGCTTTGACAGCAAGCTGCCAGACAGCACGGTTCTGGTCCAGGCGCGTCATAGCGTGGAAGTTACGTTTTGGTAACTTGGGGGCATTCTGCATGGCGATCAGGCAGTTTGTATTGCAGGGATTGCCCACAACGAGCACCTTGACATCGCGGTCTGCAACATCATTGAGCGCCTTTCCCTGATCGACAAAAATGCGGCTGTTCTGCTGCAGCAGATCCCCGCGCTCCATTCCTGGACCGCGCGGCTGGGCACCGACCAGAAGTGCATAGTGGACGCCCTCAAAGATAGCTCGGGGATCGGACCCAATATGGATTTCTATTAATAGGGGAAAGGCGCAATCCTCAAGCTCCATCTTCACACCCTCCAGCACCTGATGCATGGATGGAAGATCCAGAATATGGAGGAGAATGGGCTGATCGCTTCCCAACAGCTCGCCGCGGGCGATGCGGAAGAGGAGGCTGTAGGCAATCTGTCCAGCTCCTCCGGTCACGGCAATCCGTTTCAGCGGTTTCGGCATAGGTCCCTCATAGTGAATAAATCACTTTCTATAAAGAATGATTGCCGTGAAACGCAAGGTTTATTGCTAAACGCCCTGTTTCCCCTTTGCGGACTCGGAATTGCGACGAAAGCCGCAGCGTTTTCTCGACAAAACCGTCGGAATACCCCTGCCAGAAAAGGGCCTTTTCGCGTTCGACTAAAGAGACGAGGTGGGAAAGGAGGAAAGCCTGCCCCTTCCCTCGGAAATAGGAGAAGGCACAGGCGACGATCTGCCTGAAGGCATCGGCCTGCCAATCATCCGCAGCATAGACACCCTGATCGACTTCTGAAAGACATGCTGTTAAGGGAGATCCTACTTCGCGCAAGAGTCGCAGGAAAGGCTCGACATGGCGCGCATCCAAAGAGCGCTTCTCCAGCCTCTCCATGACCTCGTCTTCGGTTGCCAGCCCCTTGCGTCCGCAGATCCAGGGCCTTACGAAAGCCGCGGTGATTCGGCGCAACGTTTTTAGAATACTGCCCTTAATCTCAGCTGATTTTAAAAATGCAAGTCCTTCTCTGCACCACTGCAGCCTGTGCTCTGGTGGAAGACGGCGCACTTCCGTATTTTCACCAGAGGATAGAGGAAGAAGCTCCTCCAAACCGAAAGACTCAAGCAGAAGGTGGCACTGTTTGCGCTGTTCGCAGGGACAGAGCGACCGCATCCAGGAGCCAAAATCGATTTGGTAGCTCCGTTCCCTTTCCTTGCCATGGATGTACTCAGCCAACTTTTGGTTGATCTCATCCCGATGGCCTTGACCGATTGCAGCGACCATCTGACTGAGATCGCGCAATTTGAGCCTCTTCTGATCGAGCAGCAACTTCTCGGCATGTCGAGATAATCCAAGCACCTGGACAGGTTCTTCCAGAAGAAAAGGCTCCATCCAATCGGTAAATCCGGGACCGAAGTCAAACTGAAACTGAGGGTGAGCAGCAGGTGCAAGACTCAGAACTTTGGGAATGGATTGGACTTTTTCATCTCTTCTGCTGAAGCGCCGGACAGAGCGTAGATCGACTGTTTCAATGGCGTAGATCGATTCCAGCCCATGGCTGTAGGAAGCCTTGTATGTATCTTCAAAACCCATGCAAAAAAGATACCGGAATCCTGCTTATCTGTACAGGTGAGCCATTCCTGCTGTGGATTTTTCGAGGGCATTCGGGAGATTTTCGCGGGGCTTAGCCGCACCAGCCCCGAGGACAATATGGATTGACATATGGCCGAGGGGCTGGTGCGGAAAGCCATCGAAAAGCTTCCCGAAGAACCTCAAAAAGCCACAGTTGGAATGGCTCCTATGGCCGCCTTGCAGCTAATCCAGAAATCAGGTAAAATTAAACTATTCCATTGGAGGACACCATGGCACTCGCAAAGCGTATTTTCCTGTTTCTTCTGACCAACATCCTCGTCATCACGGTCATTTCCTTCATTATGTATATTTTCAATCTGGAGCCTTATCTCCAAAGACACGGTTTGAACTACATGTCGCTGGCCATCTTCTGTCTGATCTGGGGGATGGGCGGCGCGCTTATCTCGCTTGCGATCTCGCGCATCATGGCCAAATGGGCGATGGGCGTCCAGCTAATCGACCCCGCAACGCGCAACTCTGACGAACGCGAAATCCTCGACATGGTCTACGGCCTTGCCAAGAAAGCAGGCCTGTCCACCATGCCTGAAGTCGGTATCTATAATTCGCCAGAGCTGAACGCCTTTGCCACAGGCCCTTCCCGTTCGCGCGCTCTTGTCGCCATTTCAACAGGATTGCTCAACCGCATGGACAGAGGCGGTGTCGAAGGGGTCGTCGGCCATGAGATCTCGCACGTCGCCAATGGCGATATGGTGACAATGACCCTTCTGCAAGGTATTGTCAACGCCTTTGTCATGTTCCTAGCGCGCATCATCGGTTTTGCAGTCACCCGTGCCCTCTCGCGCGGCGATGAGCGCGAAAGCGGTTCTTCTGTAGTCTACATGCTGGTCGTCTTCGTCCTTCAGACTGTTTTTATGCTGCTCGGTTCGATCGTCATCGCCTGGTTCTGCCGCTACCGCGAACTGCGCGCCGATCTGGGTGGCGCACGCC
>JAJFUZ010000212.1 GCA_021372155.1 Parachlamydia sp.
CGCGTGCCTGACCGGCAAGTGGAATCAATTGCGGCGCCTCTTTATCGTGCAGGTCGATTCCCACTATCAGGTCTTTTCCTTGAATATGTTTCAGCGGTTTAATGCGACATTTCTTAAAATTTTCCAGCTCAATTATTTCAAAATGGTCCTCGGCGGAAAACAGCTCAAAGTCCTTGGTCCCAAGGATCTGAACCTTACCGCCAAGAAAGTATCGCAACACGCCCCTCAACCTGTTTCGATCCCCGCACCGCCCACAGTGCCTCCGTCAACCCAACCTGCCAACCTCAGACCAGCGGCAGGCCCTCAGCGAGCTTCTGCAATTCCTTCGCTTCCTGGCGTTTCACCCGAAAATATGCGTAATTTCGAATATTTCTGTGCAGGCTATGCCTTTGATCATTCTGGAGATGAAGTCAAAGCATTTATGCGAAGCCTATACGTTTCACCACAGCATGCTAATATACGTCAGGAGTTGGAAATCTACTTGAACTGGAAAATACCTGCAGCCCCTCAACCTCTTCCAGCCGCCATCACCTCTCCTCCAGCCGCACAACCTGCCAATGTCGCACAAGCGCCTCAAACTCATCCAGCTCCCATCCCTGCCCCTCCTGCAGTGCCTCAACCAGTTGCTGCTCGTCACGTTATTCCAGGCCTTTCACCCGAAGAAATTGAGGAGTTTGAAACGAGCTATGATGTTCATGCAGCTAGTAATGCAGCTGGTATTTCTGGGCAAGATATCAGGCAACAAATGCAGCTTACCTTTCAAATTTTCCCACCAGAGAAACGGGCCAAGTTAGAAATCTACTTGAACTGGAAGTTACCCCAACCCGCACCCCAACTTGCCGCACCTCAGCCTTCTGCTCCAGCAGCTGCTGTCGCAGCACCTCACTTGGATGAACTTCCTTCTGACGCCCGACCCTCTCGTTTTGTCGTTGCCCGCAACGGACTCAGCCAATTTAACCGCGATGGCGACAGATTCAAGTCGTCCTGCGCCTTAATGGCCGCGGCCTATCTTGCAGCAAACAAACAGGCAACTCCTCAATCAATTGAGGAGGCGATCAACTCACCCAGGAATCCTGCTAATGAGCATCTGGAAGTTGGCGATGACCAGGTGGCAAAGTACCGCCAACAGGGAAACCGTCTGGAACCGATTCCCGCTGAGGCGACAATTCCAATCAATGAACATACTCTCCAAGATGCAGAATGGGCGCAGTTTCTGCAAAACCGGTTCGATCAGCTGTTTAACCAGACCCAAGGGTGCCTGCTTGTGAAAAACTCCAAAACCTACTGCATCCGCCGCGTGAGCAATAGCTCTGCTATCGAATTCTTCGATTCGCACGGGTATAGCCAGCTCACTGGTAAAGAGGGTGGATTTGTCGCCGAATTCCGCGATCTTAAACATCTTAAAGCGTTTTTAAACAAGTTCAAACCATTTATTCCTATACCCGGTGGACAGGTGGGATACGCTCTGCTATTCGCGAAGAGTGTAAAAGCCTAGCGGCAAAACGCCAGCCCAGTATATGGCTAGGGTATGGCTGGGAATATGCTGAAAATTGGAAATGCTCAAGGGTTTTGGGGCGACAGCCCCTTGGCCCCTGCGCGACTTGTCAAGCAGCAGCACGACCTGGATTACCTGACACTGGACTATCTGGCCGAGGTCTCCCTATCCATCATGGCGATTCAGCGGGAGAAGGATCCGAAGGCCGGCTATGCGCGCGACTTTGTCGAGGTGGTCCGCAGTCTCGTTCCACTCTGGAAAGAAGGCTCCAAGTGCAAAGTCGTCGCCAATGCCGGTGGACTCAATCCTGTGGGCTGTGCCGAAGCCTGCAAAAAGGTCCTTGAGGAGGCCGGCTGCCCAGACATCCGTATCGGCGTGGTAGCGGGAGACGATGTGCTGCCGCTTCTAAGGCAGGATCCCGACAATAGCCTGTATGCGAATCTGGAGACGGGTGAGCCCCTGTCCTCTATTGCGGATCGCCTGGTGGCAGCCAATGCCTATCTGGGCGCTCAGGCTATAGCCGAGGCCTTGAAACAGGGCGCCCAGATTGTCATCACAGGGCGCGTCGCCGACCCCAGCCTGACTGTAGGCCCCTGTTTGGCGCACTATGGCTGGGCGTTGACCGATTATGACAGGATCGCCGGGGCAACAGTGGCGGGCCATCTGATCGAATGCGGCACTCAGGTGACCGGAGGGCTCACCACACATTGGCTGGAGATTGAAGACCCTGCCCACATTGGCTTTCCAGTCGTAGAAATTGACGAGGATGGCCGCTGTGTGGTGACTAAGCCGTGGGAGACGAGCGGGCAGGTCGATGTGGCGGCCGTCAAGGAGCAGCTGCTCTATGAGATCGGAGATCCTGGCCGTTATTTAAGTCCCGATGCAACCGTCTCTTTTCTCTCCCTGGTTCTTGAAGATGCCGGACCCAATCGCGTGCGCGTCTCGGGGGCAAAGGGAAGTGCCCCTCCAGAGACACTGAAAGTCAGCGTCGCCTACCGCGATGGCTTCAAGGTCGAAGGGATGCTGGCCATCATCGGTCCAGAAGCAGCTAAGAAGGCGCGTCGCCTTGGCGAGATTGTGCTGCAGCGGGTCCAAGATGCCGGCTATGAACTGGAGAGAAGCCACATCGAATGTCTTGGAAATGGCGACTTGGTCCCAGGCGTCCTGCACCAGCCGCCAAATTTGCCCGAATGCATTCTGCGCATTGCTGCCGCCGATCGGCGCAAGGAGGCGCTGGAGTGCCTCGCGCGGGAGCTGGCTCCGCTTGTCACCAGCGGCCCACAGGGCACGACGGGATACATATCGGGCCGACCGAAAATCCGACCGCTCTTTGGATACTGGCCTTGTCTGGTTTCTAGAAATAAGATATCATAGTATAAAAGTTACACGGAGGAAATTATGTCCTTATACTCAACCCCACTCGCAACATCAAAACTATGCATTTATTTTGGTGATTACCTGGAAAGAAACTTCCCAGAGGCAACCCAATCTCCTATTACCCAACAGCTAAAAATTGTCTCCTCAGTGGAGCAAATCAGAGGACTGGAACAAAGTATTGCGGGCATGATCGACTCGATCTGCAAGCGGCCTAATGGGCAAAAGGTTCACTCAAGCCAGCTCTACGCCCTGCAAACTTTCTGCAGGCAAATTGGCTATAGCACGCCCAAAGCCCTTGAGCAGGCTATTGGCGAAATTGAACTGCGCCGTTCCATAGCACTACCCAGCTGAGAAAACGATGACACAGGTGCCCTTAAAACAATTAGCCTATGCCCGAAGTGGCGACAAGGGATCGAACGCCAACATAGGGGTGATCGCCTATTCCGCGGAAGGTTATGCTTTTCTCGAAGGTTATCTGACAGCAGAAAGGGTTGCAGATTATTTTAAGTCATTGAATCCTGAAAACGTCGAACGCTATGAATTGCCCAATCTGTTGGCGCTGAACTTTGTCCTCAAAGGAGTCTTAGAAGGGGGAGGAAGCCGCTCTCTACGTTTGGATTCCCAAGGCAAAGCACTCGGTCAAGCCCTTCTTGAGATGACTATAGAGATCGATTGACTCATATAAGAGAACCGGTTATGGCAATGAATATGGTGCCAGAACCGCTCATCACAGTCGAAAGAGACGGCTGGGGAACATCCCGCTTTACACTCAACCGTCCCGAGAAACGCAATGCCCTCAATGTCGCCCTGCTTCAGGAATTGGGCGTCCATCTCAGCAACCTTTCCAAAGACTCGACCCAGCGCGTCCTGATTATCAAGGGAGCTGGGCCGGTCTTTTGCGCCGGCATGGATCTGGCCGAGGCGGGCAATCCCAAACTGGCGGATGAAGTGGCACAGCTCATTCATGACACTCTGATGACCCTGTATCGCTTGCCGCAAGTGACCATTGCCGCTGTGCATGGTATTGCGGTTGGCGGAGGCGCAGGCCTCATGGCCGCCTGCGACCTGGCAATCGCATCGGATGAGACCAAAATCGGCTTTCCCGAAACGCGTCGTGGCCTGATCCCTGCTTTGATCGCAGCCATCCTGCAGCGCGAGCTTTGCTCGCGCGACCTTCGTGAACTGCTTTTGGTTGGATCGCTCGTCGATTCTAGAAGGGCTCTGGAGATGGGGCTAGTCAATCGCGTCGCCGCTTATGCCGATTTGCTGCCAGCAGCCAATCATCTGGCCAGCGAGATTCTCAAGGGTGCGCCGGAATCGGTGCGGGCGACCAAGCGCCTTCTCGAGGAATTGTCTCCCTCTTCTTTGGATCGCGACCTCGATACGGCAATGGCCTTCTCCGTTGATTCCAGAGGCTCAGCAGAAGCCGAAGAGGGCATCCGCGCCTTTCTGGAAAAGCGCGAGCCGCACTGGTGAATCAGGCCAGAAATTTTTCTAAAATCTTCCGCATGATTTCTGGAACAGGGATTTTCTTTCTTGAAGCATTGTCGACGGTCACATGCACAGTTCTGGCCCTTCCCATATGGGTTTGGTCAGTCTTATAGAATTCATAAATCATGGTGAATGAGGTGGTGCCGATGCGATCGACATGGGCATGAATTTGGATCTCGTCGCCAACAACTAAGGAGTTATAGTAGTCAGCTTCGGAATGCACGATGACAAAGACGAAATCGCTGCGTAGCATCTTTTCGAAGGGAAATCCCTCGCTCTTCATCAAATCCTCCAGAGCGTCGTGAACGAAACGGAAGATGCGTGGAAAGTAAAGGATCCCCGCCATATCGGTGTCGTGGATGCGTACTTTGTTCTTTGCCTCAAAAATCATCTATGCAGGCTCCTGAAGCAGATATTTCTCCAGCATGCTTTTGAAGGGATCTGGGATACCGGCCTTCTGCTTAGTCTCTCTGTCAATGACTGTGAAAACGGTCTTGGCTCTGCCTGCATGGGTCTGATCGGTTTTATAGATTTCATACACCATCGTGAATGAGCTGGAGCCGATGCGTTCCACGGCAATATGGATATTCAGCTCATCGCCTACCTTGAGAGGGCTATAGTAGTCCGCTTCGCAATGGACGGTGACTGTGAGGAGCTTGCTGTCTTTGAATACCCTGATAAAACCATAGCCTTCGCTCTCCATCAGGTCTTCCAATCCATCGTTGACAAAACGATAAATCCGCGGAAAATAGAGGATCCCCGCCATGTCGGTGTCATGCATGCGCACCAGGTTTCGCGTTTTATAATACATAAAACTAACTTCTGGCTCGCTGAAGCAGCGCTTCGCGGAATGTTTCAAATTGAGAGACGGCTGCTAAATTGCATAGCCGGTTGGCCTCTTGCAGACGCTTGTAAGCATCGACTTGCTTGATTTTTTGACCGCCCGAGAAGATGCAGACGCCATATTTGCCAATCAGCGTCCCGAGCCTCTCCCCCTTTTCAGTATCTCCCAGAAGAAGATAGGAGAGGAAGAATTGCAGGGCCTCTTCAGGCAAGCCTTCAACGCCTTCTGCGCTCTGCAAGGCAAACGCTCGCCCTGCTTCCTCGCATGCATTGGCAAAAAACTGCAGCGCATCCACAAATACGACCTGCTCTTCAGCCCAGAAAGATCTCTGCCACCCCGAAGGGCATGCGAAAAATTCCGCCTGCTCTTTTCCTCCCTGACTCAGCCCGCTTAATAGGCCGTCGCGAAATTCTGCAGATGTTTTAACAGGGACGTTAGTAAGCAGATTCCCTTTTTTAGACACGTGATAGTCATCCAGCGCCTTCATGACATCGCCCTTTTCAAAGAGGACTGAAGCGCGCAGGAAATAGGCCTCCGCATTGTTCGGATCTTTGACGATGGATTGGTTCAAAGCTTCGATCGCATCTTCCTGCCTGTTGAGCGCGGCGTAAGTTTCGCCGAGCCTCTGATAGGCAGGACTTATGAACAGATCAAATTTGCTGAAAGGCTCGGTTTGAGACAATTCCAGCATAGCTTTCAGGTCAGCCAGGGAGCTCTGCATATCTCCCGACTGCATGTAGAGCAGGCTGCGCTCATAGAAAATGATCGGATGGGGATGTTTGGAGAGGCAAAGCGTATAAAGATCCAGGAATTTATCATGGACCCTTTGCAAGGTCTGGTAGACCTGGTCACGGGTGACAATGCCCAGCAAAACATCGGTAGCATTCTGATCGACCGCAGGCATAACCTCTTTCAGGATCTGCTCATAGTGCGAGTAGAAG
Source organism: Parachlamydia sp. (assembly GCA_021372155.1). Lineage (GTDB taxonomy): Bacteria > Chlamydiota > Chlamydiia > Chlamydiales > Parachlamydiaceae > JAJFUZ01. Next base: position 6,149 of record JAJFUZ010000212.1, read on the forward strand.
AAGGCATAGGTGGCGAGCGAACTAGCCATGCCATGGCTGTTCGGGAAATACTCCTTCCCATAGATGCGACCCTTGCGGTCGAAGCGGATCTCTTTGGAAGCCCAGAATGAGGAAAAATCGGACCGGATCAATTTCTGTTCCGCCAGGCTGTAGAGAAAGCGATAGACCAGATTATTGATCTCGGCAGCCCCTCTGGTGCGCTCATGCCAGAAACACTTGCACAAGACATTTTGAGAGCTATAGATCAGAAAATTCTTGAAGAAGGGAAAGTATTTTTTGTTCAGCCGTCTGAAATAGCCGCCATCCCAGCAGAAACTTTCGCAGCGCTCCACCCCACGATGGCGGCAGGTCTCCAAGGTGCCATAGCGCACCTGCTGGTGCAGCTTCGTCAGCTCATTGTAGGCGAACTTGGGATTATCGAATGGAAGGCAGAACTCTTCCCGGCGGCTCAAGCGCATCCCTCCACAACCCGAGCAGCCATAGCAATCGGCTTCATAGGGCTTGGGAAGGTATTTGAGATAGGGCGCCATCGCCCTGGTACAGTCGGGGCATACCGGTTCAATCCAGGTATTCGTTGTGTATTTACGCGGATCGGTAAAATGCTTTTCACAAAGCGCAGGAAACGCCAGACGCTCAGGTGTATAAAAGTGGCCGAGCAGGGAAGCTGGTCCTGCAGCCAATAAGAGAAAGATGCTCTGTAAGATCGCCTTCATACTATCTCCTTGAATCTGGAGGGAGTTTATCAGGCCTTGGTTTCCCTTGCAATGGCTTGCATCATATCGGATAGAAAGTTATAAGAAATGCAACCCGGAGACCAAGATGGTAAGTGCTACACGCGCTGCTGCTGCTCATTCCCATGGATCTGTTCATGGATCTGTTCATGGATCTGTTCGCCGTTCTGAGGTGCGGAAATCTCCGGATCGAATCAGAGACCTCGCAAGATCTCGGATTTCTCCCCATAGAAGCTTCGCTGATCAGCATCCCGAATGGAAAGAATATCCTTCTAAGGGACAGAATATCCCACAGTGGATAAAAAAGCGGGATGACTCTCCGACTGAAGTCCAACGCACCCTGTTCCGGCATTCTTCAGGAAGAGAATATGAGATCGGCATCTGGGCCACGGGCCATCATCGAAATCTCCCAGCATTGGAAGAGATAAGAAGCAAGCTGCTACCCAACTTACAGCAAGCACTGAAACAACAACGCATGCCTGTCGGTGTCACCGCCATAAAAGCGGCCATGATGGTAGCAGGGCGTTTGCCGCTCTATAAAGTTATCCACAAATCCTTGAAAGAATCTTTTGAATTCCACGCCTGTATCTCTAGCCAACCAAAAGATGAGCTGGACGAAGTCTATCAAGCTTTCGAACAGCAGGTAAAAGAAAAAGTTGACGCGATTGAAGAGGACATTCGGCGCAAGGAACAAAAAGAAAAGGCCTATTTTGATCGCCACGGCTACACCGAAGAAGAAGGCTGGGAAGCCATCAAATATCTCAACAATAAAAACAAAGAGATGGAAAATACAACTGGTAAGATGACGGTTACCTGGGGGGAGGTTTCGCATTTTCTAGCCCCTCCCACTTCCTTTAAAAACAAAGAGGTGGAAATCACGGTTACCAAAATGTAGGATGCACAATTCCCAGACCCTCCTCCCTCTTTCTCTCTTCCCGATCATATCCAACAAGAAAATCCTGTTAAGATTAACAGCTTCATATTCAAACACAAGACAGGCAACTTATATGAAGTTGGGGTATGGGCTTATCCTCAAAGCAATGCTCTTGAGACTATGCTAGAGTTGCTTCGCCAAGATAGCTCTTTGAAGGGTGCTATGGAACCATTTAGAGCATCGATAGCAGAAGATCTAAGTGAGGCTCTTGAGCTGCAGCATAAACCCTACTCCTACCGCTCTGTGGGAGCCGCTTCCCAAGTAGCGGGTAAAAATCTATTAAGCGTGGCCTCCTTCGAAGGAAACGTCGAACTAGTGGCTTTCGTCTGTCGTCAGCCTGTCAATGAGGTCGAAGAGGTGCAGCAAGCTTTCGAAAAGCAGATAAAAGAGGCCATTCCTAAATGTACGATCCAATCGCCATTTAAGCTGAGACTAGAACGCTATATCCATTACCGCCGGGAGATATTGATAGGATCTCCGCCCGATCATTTTATGGAAGGCAAGATGCTCTGGCAAGATCGGATTAAAGAGACAGAGAGGCTTCTAGAATGGTCTGAAGAGGATTCGTTCCACTCCAAACGTTTAAAATGGCTCATAGAATGGGAGAGCGGCAAAGACGTGCTAAGCAAACTATAAAGTTATAAGAAATTCAACCCGGAGACCAAGATGGTAAGTGCCACACGCGCTGCTACTGCTCATTCCCATGGATCTGTTCGCCGTTCTGAGGTGCGGAAATCTCCCGATGGTCATCGTGTCAGAGACCTGGCAAAGGCTCGAATTTCTCCCCATAGAGGCTTCGCTGATCTGCATCCCGAATGGAAAGAATATCCTTCTAAGGGACAGAATATCCCACCGTGGATAAAAAAGCGGGATAACACTCAAACTGAAGTCGAGCGCACCCTGTTTCGGCATTCTTCAGGCAGAGAATATGAGATCGGAATCTGGGCCACGGGCGATCATCACAATCACCCATCATTGAAAGAGATCAGAAGCAATCTGCTACCCAACTTGCAGCAAGCACTGAAACAACAGCGCAAGTATATCAGTGTCACCGCTATCAAGGCTGCCATGGTGGTAACGGGACGTTTGCCAATCTATAAAGTGGTCCATAGATCTTTGAGCGAGTCGTTTGAATTCCACGCCTGCGTCTCTAGCCAACCCAAAGAGGAGCTAGACGGAGTCTATCAAGCCTTCGAGCAAACGGTCAAAAGAGTCGTTGACAGGATTGAAGAGAAGATTCGTCTCAAGGAGCAAGAAGACAAGGCCCATATTGATCACTGGGGCTATACCCAGCAGAAAGGTTGGGCAGCCGTCGCACACCTCAACAATCAAAACCAAGAGATGGCACAAGCATCTGATGAAATTACTGTGACCGAAGTTGAGGATGCAGAGTTCCCAGACCCTCCCACTTTCTCTTATCCAGACTATATGAAAAATGTCACGGTTGTGAAGATATATCCGAAGATATTCAAACACAAGACAGGCAAACTATATGAAGTTGCAGTATTGGCCTATCCACAAAAAAACGTTCTGGAGACTATGGTCGAGCTGCGTCGCAAGGATAGTTCTTTGGAAGCAGCGGTGGAAAAACTCGGCGAATCGCATGCAAAATTGCTCAGTACTGCTCTTGAGCTGCAGCATAAACCTTACACCTTCCGTGCTGCTGAGGCCGCTTCTCAAGTCGCGGGCCGCGCTCCATTGAGCAAAGCCCTCTGCGGAGAAATCAACTTAGAGTCTTTCGTCTGTCGTCAGCCGGTCAAAGAGGTCGAAGAGGTGCAGCAAGCTTTCGAAAAGCAGAAAAAAGAGGTCATCGCGAAATATAAATTCGTATCAATTGATCTATTTGAACGCTATCTCAATTACCACCCTAATCCTCTCGTAGGACCAGCGCCCGCTTACCCTTTTGAAGGCATGATGCTCTGGAAAGAGCGAATTACAGAAACCGAGCGACTTTTGGAGTGGTCGGAAGATGAGTCAGGGCTCTACAATCGCGATTTAAAATGGCTTATCGAATGGGAGAACAAAAAGCTGAGTAAACTCTAAACCATGGCCATGTAATGGCCCGCCTTGCGAATGATGACAAAGTCCGCCTGTTTCTCCTGAGGCGTCCCCTGTTTCAGGTCAACCATTGACTGGTCAAAAGTGAGCTCCGTTCCGCCCTTGATGTAGGCGCGATCGCTTTGATCCGGGTTGACATCCTTGACTGGTGCCTCAAGAACAGCCATTTTGGCCTGGATGCCGAAACAAGCGTTGGCGTACATGATCGCATGCATGTCCATATCTTCTCCTGAGCGGGGCGATACTTCGATGAAACCGCCTTGCGCAACCTGTTGGCAAAGACAAAGATAGCGGATTACTCTCGAAAAGCTCGCGGTAAAATCCTGCCTTTCCAGAAGCTTTAAGATGTTGCCTTGGGGCTTTTGAAGGGAATTAAGCACCAGCGCAAAGTCTTTCTCTTTGGTAAAGCTTTTGCTGTAAGGAGGAGCCGTATTGGTGGTGTCGGGCGTCACATAACTTTGCGTCTTTCTTACTCCATCCTGAAGTGCTTTGATGATGGTCGTCAGTTTCGCGGGATCGCGCGCAGCCAGGCATAGCAGGCCCGCAACCGTCGCGTTTGCGAAACAATTGCCGTCTCCGCGGGTAGGAAAAAGTCTATTTTTTCCAAAATAATTCGATAGATGCCTGAGTCGCTCGACGTACTTGGCGCCAGTAGAGCCTGTATACGATTCCTGGATGAAATCTTTGATTGTCATTTCAGTCTTCACAATGGGGTCGTCGTTATGCTCTTCAACTTCAGATGGGGCTTTAAAGGCAGCTCCAGCTGCTGACGCTCGAGGTTGCGGGATATGAGGCGATGGTGCAGTTACCTTTTGCTTAACAGGTATTTGTACCTGAACAGGCTGTGGCATTGGTAAATTGACAGGAGCTGGCAGTGATACTTGTACGCTGACCGGGCGGGGTTCTGGCAGCGGCGGCACATGGCCCGCTTTTGGTTCAACCGGTTGGACAGGCGGAACAACATTTTTTTCGAAAATAGCGACGACTTTCTGATCAGCTTGAACCAGCTCTTCTCGCTTGACTGGGGTAACCTCTTTTGCTCCAAGAATGCGCTTAAAGTAGTCGATATGAAATATGCGGAGAAAGGCAGCGGCCAAACGATTGAAGATATTTAAGGTAACGACCCGGAAATTTCCATCAGCTCTGACAACAAATGGGCGCGACCAACTTTTCCAGCTCGCTTCAAGGCACGCTTTTCTAATATTGACTGGAACAGATTGGAGAGAATGATATATTTCTTTATTAATTTTCATTCAAATATCCCATAAATTTATTATATTTAATAATTTCACCATATTAGCACTTTCGCTTTTTTTAAACAACCTTCTTGCCACGAATCGGGCAGTTTGAGTATTTAGGGCTTATGGAGATCCCTGCCCTCACATTTCCAATCGTCAGCTACCTGGACGAGACCGGCAAACTTACACAAGGCTGCCGCCATGTGCCCGATGATGCTTTACTGGTGAAGGGCTACAAGATCATGCTGCAGACGCGCCTTGTCGAAGAGCGCATGATCACGCTGCAGCGGCAGGGGCTCATCTCATTTGCCCTGACCTCTTTTGGAGAGGAGGCCTGCGCCGTTGCCAGTGCTGCGGCGCTGGAATTGGGCGACTGGATGTATCCACAGTATCGCGAACTGGGCATTCTTTTCTTCCGGGGTTTCACCATTCAGGAGTATGTCCATCAGATGTTTGGCAATGCCGAAGATCTGAACCTGGGTCGGCAGCTACCTGTCCATGTTGGATCACGCAAGCTGAATGTCGTCACCGTTTCATCGCCCATCGCCACGAAGATCCCACATGCGGCCGGCTGCGCCTATGCCATGAAGCTGCAAGGCGAACAAAATGTCGCCATCAGCTATTTTGGCGAAGGGGCCACTTCAGAGGGCGATTTCCATGCGGCGCTCAATTTTGCCGCGGTAAGAAAAGCTCCGGTGATCTTTTTCTGCCGCAACAATGGTTACGCCATTTCCACACCCTGCTCGCGCCAGTATTCCTCAGATGGCATTGCTCCAAAAGGAGTCGGCTATGGCATCCCTGCTGTCAGGGTGGATGGCAATGATTTCTTCGCCGTTTACGATGGGGTTGCAGAAGCTCGACACTATTGCCTGGAGGGCAAAGGTCCTGTGCTGATCGAGGCGATGACCTACCGCATGGGCGCCCACTCCACCTCAGATGACCCTTCGGTCTATCGGAAAGACTCTGAAGTAGAGGGTCGCAAGAATAAATGCCCTCTCATACGTCTCCGCAAATATCTGGAAAACAAATCGCAGTGGGATGCTAAGCAGGAAGAAGACTGGACCAGTGAGGTGACGGAAGAGTTGACCCAGGCTATCCATAAAGCTCAAGAGACACCGCCACCGCCTATCTGCTCCTTGATCGAGCATGTCTATTTTGCCGTGCCGCAGACCCTGAAAGAGGAAATGGGAGATCTGCCATGCCCCAGATGACGCTCATCCAGGCCTTGAACCAGACTCTGCATCAGCAATTTGCCCGCGATGAACGGCTGGTCAGCTTTGGAGAGGATGCCGGTTTTTTTGGAGGCGTTTTTCGGGTCACACAGGGCCTTCAGGAGAAATTCGGCGAGGCGCGCAGCTTCGACACACCCTTGTGCGAGCAGGGCATCGTCGGATTTGCTGTGGGCATGGCCCAAAAGGGGCTGAAGCCAATCTGCGAGATCCAGTTCGCCGACTACATCTTCCCAGCTTACGATCAGATCCTCAATGAGGTCGCGAAGATGCGCTACCGCACTGGCAACCAGTTCAGCGCTGCGATGGTGATTCGTACCCCATATGGCGGTGGCATCCGGGGCGGCCACTACCACTCGCAATCTCCCGAGGCTCTTTTTCTGCATATTCCCGGGCTACTTGTGGTTGTCCCCTCAGGCCCCTATAATGCCAAGGGGTTGCTGACAGCAGCCATCCGCTCGAATGATCCCGTGCTCTTTCTGGAACCAAAGCGCATTTACAGGGCTGTCAAAGAGGACGTACCAGAAGAAGAGTACGAAATCCCCCTTGGCAAGGCTCAGGTCGCCCGGCTGGGCAAAGATGTCACCCTGATCGGTTGGGGTGCCCAGCATCATCAGAATATGGAGGCGGCCCAGGAGCTTGCCAAGGAACTGATCGAGGTCGAAGTTCTCGACCTATTATCGCTCAATCCCCTCGACATCGATGCCATCGCGGCTTCCGTCCAGAAAACAGGCCGATGCGTCATTGCCCACGAGGCGCCCAAGACACAGGGCTTTGGAGCGGAACTCTCCGCGCTGATCATGGAAAGGTGCTTTTTGCACTTACAGGCGCCCATCAGACGCTGCTGCGGCCTCGATACTCCCTTTCCCCATACGCTGGAAAAGGAGTATCTTCCGGATGCCCCTAAAGTGGTCCAGGCAGTGCGCGAAACAGTGAGTTTTTAGCATGAGTCAAATCCACACTGTGCGCATGCCCGACATTGGCGAAGGGGTCGTCGAGGGAGAGGTGATCGAATGGCTGAAAGCTGTCGGCAAGGAGGTCAAACAGGATGAGCCCATCGTCGTAGTGATGACAGATAAGGCGACCGTGGAGCTTCCTGCACCAAGGCCAGGAAAGCTTTCGCGGCAGTATTACCAGCCCGGCCAGATGGCCCAACGCGATAAACCCCTATATGATCTGGAGTATGAAGGCGTTTCAAAAGAAGAAGCGCCCGCTCCGTCAGCGGAGGAACCACCTAAGCCAATCAATCGTGAGGCTCCCCAAAAGACATCAACGAGGACACCTGTATCCGGCGCTCCTATATCTGACGCGCAAGTCTTGGCCATTCCGGCGGTGCGCAAAATGGCGCGCGACCTCGGCATCGATCTGGGTAAAGTGCAGGGAACCGGCCCCGACGGCCGCATCCTGGCTGAAGACTTAAAGGGTTCTCTGGCAGCACCTACAGCCAAAATCTCAAAAAGAGAAGACGACGAGGAAACCCCTGTAGTGGGCATTCGCCATCAGATGGCCATCCGGATGGCCGAGTCGCACGCGACCATTCCTCACTTTTCTTATTTCGAACAGGCCGACGCGACCCGCCTAATCCAGCTGAAGGAACGGCTTAAGGGCGATGCCACCCAGGAGGGGATCCGTCTGACCTTTATGCCCCTCCTTATCCGGGCCCTTTCTTTAACCCTGCAACAATATCCCCAGGTCAACAGCTCCTATGATGCAGGCAGCAACAAACTGATGCTCCATAAGCACCACCATATCGGAATCGCCTTCTCAACACCCCAAGGATTGATTGTTCCCGTGATGAAAGATGTGCAAGATCTTGCGCTGCCGGACTTGATCCGACAATTTGAAACACTCAAGCAAAAGGCTCTGGAAGGGAAACTTCAACCCGCCGACATGCGCGACGCCACCATCACGATCAGCAATTACGGCGTCCTGGGCGGCAAGGGGCTGTTTGCTACGCCCATCATCCATTCGCCTCAAGTCGCTATCCTGGCTGTCGCCAAAATCCATAAGCAGCCGATCGTCAAACATGATCAGGTAGTTGCCTGCGACCTGCTCAATCTCTCCTGGAGCTTTGATCATCGCGTCATCGATGGCGAACAGGCGGCTGTTTTTTCCAACCATTACTGCTCGCTTATTCAAAATCCAGCCGCTCTTTTTTAACGTTGGGTTTAATATTTTTCGAGCTTTGAAAGAAAACTGTTGATGATCCAGAGGACAATGGCAAAACCCATGGCCCACCAGAAGCTGTCTACCTTGAAGCCTGGCACGATGGCGGAGGTCCGCATCACAAGGGCGCCCATGATCACAAAGGTGAACAATCCTAAGGTCAGGATATTGATAGGCAGAGTGAGGATGAACAGGATTGGTCTGATGATGCTATTGATAATGCCAAGGACAACCGCGACTATGACTGCTGTGAAATAACTGGCGAGGTGGACGCCAGGTAGGATGTAGGCTGCGATAAAGATAGCGATAGAACTGAGCAAAATATAGATCAAAATATTCATGATTCAAGTCTAAATATTTGCTGAAATTTAAGCAACGCCGGCCAGTTGCCACAGGTCATTTGCAGAGATCTCAGAGACGACTTTCAGCCGATTCCGATCGGATCCAAAGGAGCGCGCATTGTTCACGACATTATTAAAATTGGAAACAACTCCATGGTCGCCTGCACTCAGCTGCGAGGCATAATCAGGATGCACACCGAGACAACTCAGCCATGTGTCGACGAGGAGAGTTTGCGTTCCCCATGTCTCCGGCTCATTTAGAGTGCCTGTGCGTCCGATGAGA
>JAJFUZ010000216.1 GCA_021372155.1 Parachlamydia sp.
AGGCGCGCCATGCTGGATTTCGAGAGTCACCTCTCCAGGTCTTTCCATGAAGTGACCCTGCTCTGTGACAATCCATTGCGCTGCCGGATCGATCAGCCCATGTTGGAGCGCGTAGGCGGCAAGCCCTCCCTGCATAGAACCTGTGAAGGGATCTTCTGGAATCAAAAGTAGGGGACAAAAGCCGCGCGCATGGATTTGATGAACGGGATTGAAGGTCTCGGAAGTCATGGCACAATAAACAAAGCGCCAATCTTTTCGGGCGAATGCGAGGGCCTTCTGCATGTCGATGCGCATTTCGCCCAAGCCCTTAAGATCGCGTGCGGTAAAATAGAGGTAGTTGTTCGTCCTTTCCAGCATCACAGGTTTTGATCGATCGATTAGTCCAAGATCCAATCCCAGACCCTCGGCAAGTTGCTCATGCGTATAGGGAGAGGGAGCCATGTCGATTTTGGGGGCATCTAAAATCAGCTTTGGAGTTTCTCCTGTCAGATCAACTTCCATCTCCAAGATGCCGATTCTGGTTTCGACTTGATACTTCTTTCCGGGAGCCTTGCATTCGAAGATGCCATCGCGTGCAATGCTGTAGAGAGCCCCGACTGTGGCGTGTCCGCAGAAGTTGATCTCGTCGCCAGCTTTGGTAAAAAAACGTAAGCCAAAGTCAGCTTTGTCGCTCGAAAGAATATAACCGGTTTCCGAAAGGTTGACTTCGCGCGCAAAACGGCTCATCTCCTGATCTGTGAGTGAGTCGGCTCCCAGGACGGTCACTGTTGGATTGCCTCCAAACATGGTTTTGGTGAAGGAATCGATGTGATGAATGCGGAATCTGCGCATGTCAACTTCCTTGATTCAAATGGTTGTAGACAGTCGCCCGCGAAATATGGAGAGCGCGCGCGATAAACGGTACAGCGTGTTTGAAATTGAAGATCCCTTTGCGGTAGAGGTGCTGCACCACCTCCCTTTTCTGGTCGCGGTTGAGGTGGGCAAGGGAGAGATTTTTTGCCTTCAGATACTCCTGAATGGCTGCATTGGCCAGCGTTTCGCATTCGCCGCCAAAGGCCTCAACGGGATTTTCAGCTTCTGCCTCTGTTTTGAGGAATGTCTCCAAAAGCTTGTTTGCTTCGCGCATGACGCTCGTATCGACGTTGAAGCAGATCAGTCCGACCGCCTTACCTAGACCGTCGCGAAGAGTGATCGATGTGCACTTAAGCTGCCTTCCATCCCAGTTGGTCTTGTAATATGGTGTGAAGCGGTCAGGAAACTCTTCGATGCTGACATTCAACTCTGTCAACGGGGAAGGTTCTCCCACTTTTCGTTGAGAAATGTTATGGTAGATGGCAGCCACTGTTCCCTTTTTGAGGTCGTGGACAGCCGCTTCGACAAAGGGGTGAAACAGCTCAACGACTGCCTGGATCAGAGGCTCATGCTGTTTCAAAAGTTGCTGGAAAGAGGATTGCTTCATGATATTTATCCTTGTAAATAATCATGATAGCAAAAAGTGGACATAATGTCAATATTAGACTAATTGACTAAGGCATATCGGAATTATTATCCGCACATTCGCAACAGTCGCAGCAATCGGGACACGTGAGTTTGGCGCATAAAATTGCCCCGAGAAATAGCTCAAATAGAACACCGAGCCTTTTGCCCTCGCCATTATGAAGCTGGAGACAAAATTGGCATCGTCAATCGGTCCAAAATGTTCGATCTTTGTGATCGGTGAATTTTGGGATTTCGAGAGATTGGCAAGATAATAGCCCAAGCCTGTGGGAGTACAACTGTCTAGAAAGGGTACAGCGACATTGACATACTTACCAATCAAATCGAAATTATTTTGTCACTTATTATAAAATAAAACAATCTTAAATAATTAAATTGCGATCGATATCGGAAACATTTCTAACTCCGAGATGCGCCATGGCGACCGCCATTTCTTTGCGATAGATATCCAGAATTTCACCCACACCAGTCTCGCCACGCGCGGCAAGGGCGTATGTCCAGGCACGTCCGACCAGGACAGCACGCGCCCCGCAGGCAAGCGCCTTGATGATGTCCAGACCACTGAAAATGCCGCCATCGACCAGGATCTCCAATTGATCCCCAACCCTGTCGACTATGCCAGGGAGAAGGGAAATCGTTGAGGGGGTGCTGTCGAGATGCCGTCCTGCGTGGTTGGAGACGACAATGCCACCTGCGCCAAGAGCAGCCGCCTGCCTGCCATCTTCAGGATCCATAACACCTTTTAAAACCAGTTTTCCAGGCCATTGCGCGCGCACCCATTCAAGATCTTTCCAGGTCAGGGAGGCGTCCATCCTACTGTCCACCCATTGCCTGAAGGCCGAAAGATCCTTGAGATCAGGCACAGCCTTGATAAAGTTGGCAAGCACAAGAGGTCTTCCCCTGACGACTACGTCCAGAAGCCATCTGGGATGGGTAAGATACTGCCAAAGTGTGCGCATTCGGGAAGAAATAGTTTGCGGGGAGACACCCGCAGCCATCGCATGATGGATATCGCGCCAGCGGATGCCGACAAGAGGCAGATCGACAGTGAAAAGCAGGACGGGGCATCCAGCGGCATGAGCTCTCTGAAGCAATTCGCGGCAATAGCCGCGATCTTTGAGCATGTAGAGCTGAAACCAGCAGGGAGCCACTTGGCAGACCTCTTCGACGGAACAGATACTAAGCGTCGAAAGGCAAAAGGGGATTCCCTTTCTTTTGGCCGCCGCAGCAGCCTGGACCTCTCCCCTTCTGGCATAGGCGCCAGCGAAGCCCACAGGAGCGAGGATGAGCGGGAAATCGAGCTGCTGTCCCAGAACCTGGACATGCGTCTCGATCGTCGACACATCGCGCAAGAGGCGTTTGTGCAGCAGGATGTGGCTGTAGTCCTCATGATTGGCTGCAAGAGTCTGCTCCTCAAAAGCCCCACCATCGATAAACTCAAACAGCTGCCGAGGCAGTCTCTTGCGGGCAAGTTCGCGATAATCGAACACTGAAGCTGTTTCCATGTTCACAAGATATAAGGGATTAATTTTTTGGTCACCCGCGCTTTATACGCCTCATATTCGGGATATTTTTCGGCGAGCAGCTTCTCTTCCTTGCTGGCCTTCACATGGAACAGAAAAATGGCAAGAAAAGAAAGCAGAAGTCCCAGCCAGGTGCCCCAGAAAATGGACCAGCCGAACAGGATGAGAATCACCCCTCCATACATCGGATGACGCACAACGGCGTAATAACCCGAGGTGACCAGTTTGCCAGCTTCGATTGGCGTGACACCTCCACTAAAACTGCTTCCCAGTTCGAAAAATCCATTGACCAGCATGATGGCCCCCAGAATCATCCCCGCGAGCCCCAAAAATTGAACCCAGAGCGGAAGAGGAAGAATCGTAAAAGGTGTCACAACCGGGATGAGAATAAAGAGCAGCGACTGCAAAATCAGCATCGGATCGTAATTGCCGACAGAAAACTCCTTCCACACATTTTTAATTAGAAAGCGGAATAGAAAGGCTGCCATTCCTAAAACAACTATAATGCGAATCAGCAAAAGTAGATTAAAATCAGAAATCATACATCTCCTAAATTTCAATTCTTGTATATTGATTATAAAACAGCAGGATTTATTTGAGAAATTGATACAAAAATCTAAAATTTCATAGGGATATAGAATGAAAACTCATCCTATTCACACTCAATTCCTTATAGAGATTTTGCTGCTAACTCTGGATAGACGAGCAGGATGCAGGCATCTTCGTCATCCATGAGCTGCATGTTCAGGGCATCACAGGGAGTCACCCAGGTAAAGCCTTTATGCTCCTCGGGATTAATGGAAACGATACGCGAGCCGGTGTACTTCGTCCGAAACATGTGATAGACATAGCTGACTTTGTTGCGGACCGTATTGGTGATATAAACCGATCCGATAGGCTTGACAGCATCAGATGAAAGCGCGATACCTGTCTCCTCTTTGATTTCGCGAACAACTGCCTGAAGCGTCGTCTCGCCTTTGTCCACTTTGCCTCCAGGAATGCCCCAGGTATTGCCCTGCGATTTGTTATCCAGTCGATGCAGGAAGAGAAGCTGACCGTCCTCGCGTTCCAAAAAACAGGCCGCAATTTCAAAGCGCGGCTCGAAGTCGGCCGGCCGCTCCTTCCAGACCTCTGCTTGAAGGGCTGTGACACACGATAGACAAAATGCCAAAGCAATACGTTTCATAGCCATAAAATGGCAAAAAAGAGTAATTTTTGCAAGGATGGAGAACATCATGAGTGTCTTGCCTATTCTCGCCTACATCCTGATTGGTCTTCTCGCTGGCTTTTTCGGCGGCCTGCTCGGCATCGGTGGAGGCCTGATCGTTGTCCCTGCCCTACTCCTGGTTTTTCACCAGCTAGGCTTTGCCAATACCTATCTAATGCAGATTGCCATTGGCACCTCTTTAGGTGCGATGCTGTTCACCTCAGCCTCTTCCGCCTGGGCCCATTACAGGCAGAAGGGAGTGAATATCACCTATTTTTACCGCCTTGCCTTTGGCGTTATTCTTGGGGCCATCGCAGGAGCTCTCTTCGCCGACTTCCTTTCGAGCCGCAGCCTCTCCCTTATCTTTGGCCTCTCCGTGATAGCAATTGGGGGCTACTTCCTGATGCCGGCCAAAGAATCCAAGACTTTTCAGGCGAGCAACAGCCCTAGCGTAACCCTCATGACCCTTTTCGGCAGCCTCATCGGCGCCCTCTCTTCCATCCTGGGGATCGGCGGAGGCGTCATCACTGTCCCGATTTTGACCGCCATGGGCATGCCGCTGAGAAACGCCATCTCCACCTCAGCTGCAGTTGGATTTTTAATCGCCCTGGTGGGAGCCCTTTCGTTTTTCCTCCTCGGACTGAAACATCAGACTTTTGGTTCCGGTTACCTCTACCTGCCTGCGTTCATCTGCATTGGGATCACCGCCTCCCTTGCCGCCCCTTATGGAGCCAGGCTCACCTATATCTGGCCGACGAGTACCTTGAGGCGCATTTTTGGAGCAGTGTTAATCTTGACGGGAATCAGCATGCTTCTTCACTATTATTAAGGGGCCACCATGCAACGAAAGAATAAAAGTCAACACAGCCAGAACCAGACCGAAATCAAGGTATCAAAAATGCCTATACATCCTATTCGACAGCCACAACCGTTAAAATGGAAAATGAAAGTCATGAGCAAATCCATTGAATCTGCAATTCAAGAAGGTCACAAATAAATGCCTGAACTACCTGAAGTTGAAACCATCGCTCAAGACCTTGCCAAAGCTGGCCTCGCAGGAAAGAGAATCGCAGACGTCGAGGTGCATTGGCCGCGCACGGTGGCTCACCCCTCCCCTGCAGACCTGCGCAAGCGTCTGATCGGGCAGGTGATCAAATCCATCGAACGCAGGGGCAAATACCTGAAGATCGCTCTATCAAGCGGCGAGTGCCTCCTCATCCACCTGAGGATGACGGGAAGACTGCTGATCGCGCGCGCTCCTACCGAGCAGCTGCCTCACGAGCGCGTCACGCTAATTTTCGATGATGGCGATGAGCTGAAATTCATAGACACACGCAAATTCGGCCGCTGGCTTTTGGCAGAGGATCCGGAAGAGGTGCTGGGCAAACTGGGGCCAGAGCCGCTGGGACCTGAATTCACTGTCCGTTATCTGGAGCAGTTGTGCCGCAAATCGCAGCAACTCAAGCCCATGCTTCTTGACCAGAGCTGTGTGGCAGGACTGGGGAATATCTATGTCGACGAAGCGCTCTGGAGAGCAGAGTTGCATCCCCAGAAGAAGGCAGACACCCTTTCCAAGGAGCAGATCACAAAGCTGCACGTCTCTATTCAGCAGGTGCTTCAGCGCGGTTTGAAAGCTTCAGGCACGACATTGGGAAAGGGTCTGACCAACTACTATCGCCTTGATGGGAGCCGAGGATCGCACCAGGAGCATCTCGATGCCTTCAGACGCACGGGTAAGCCCTGCCCCCGCTGCGGCACACCCATCAGGCGACTCGTCGTTGGTCAGAGGAGCACGCACATCTGCCCGAAGTGCCAAGCTTATCCCTGACGTTGCAAGTGACCCAATAATTCTGTAAAAAATTTGATCTCTTTGACGTCATCGCAATGCATTGCAAGTTCGCTAATCGCTTCAATGATAACGATTGTTGGAGCTTTTTCTTTGAGAAGTTTTGCTGACAGATCTAAACCCTGCTTGATTGCTGCGGTCATATGCGTCACATTCACCTTAATGCCACATGCAAGAAGCGTTTCCACCACCTGCGGATCCAAACCATGGTTGTCAATTGCCACCTTTAGAGGGTCGACCCTTTGTTGGACGATGTCTTGGCGTGTGACTTCCCTGATCTGATCTTGCGGCAGCAGTGTTGCAGTTGCAGCAACGATCCTTCGCATCTTATCTGCTTCGCGTATTTCCTCTTTGGTAAGAGGGCGGATCTGCGACGCAGGGAGCGCAGCTGGCGTTTGCGCACAATGGCTCAAAACATAACTTGCAACACGGGCATGAAGAGCGCGATCGCACCTGCCCAGACTGAGAAGCGCGGGCATATCGAGCCGAGGGAAGAGATGATTTTTAAGAATTTCATTATCTAATAAATTTGCCTGACGAATCGGCGCTTCCATATTAACCTCATTTTTTATTAAATTTTTATTCGTTAAACACGAAATATTATTTCATAAAACTGCTATTTTTGCAATAGAGAATGCACGGGGGCAGAGGATGGAAAATAACCACTTTAGAAAATTGGAGCGCATGTATCATGAAGCGCCCATCAATGCTTTTTATAATCCTCAATTAATTGTGGAAAGAGGCAAAAGTGACCTCAGGATTGCGGTGCGACCTGCTTTCTTTCATGCCGCCCACGCCATTCACGGTTCGATTTATTTTAAGGCCCTCGACGACGCGGCCTTTTTTGCGGTGAATTCTTTAGTAGAAGATGCCTTTGTCTTGACTGCCAATTTTACACTTTATTTTCTTCATCCCGTCAGTCAGGGCATCTTGCATGCTCGGGGGGAGGTCATGTATGAGTCCAAAAACAGTTTTATTGCGGAAGCTGTCTTGCATGATGATCAGGGGCAACAGATTGCCCGCGGCGGCGGGTCGTTCCTCCGCAGCAAGATCCCCTTGACGGAAGAAATCGGCTACCGCTGAGCACCTTTTTTTGCCGCTGCAGAACGGTTGATGAGCCCTTTTGTCGCTGCGGCTTTTTTAGCTGCCATCGACCTTGCTACTGGACCGCGCTTTTTCGCTGCTGCAACAACCTGGCGCGAAAGTGCCGTTTTTGAAGCTGCGGCACGAGGCTCTCGCTTCAAAGCGTTTTCCCGCCCGACGGCACGGGTTTGGAATATCGGTTCATGGCTCTGGCCTTTTTTATAAGCAGATTCGGCACTCTTGCGCGTTTTTTCCGATACACTTCCCTTTGCAGGCGGCTTTAAGGCGACTCCTGCACGCCTCGCTTTAGATAGGCCGATGGCTATGACTTGTTTAGCGGATCGTGCACCATGCTTACCCTGGCGGACATGTTCTATCTCTTCGCGAACGAATTCCCCTGCTTGCGTGCTTGGCGATTTTCGAGCAAGTTTCGCTTTTTTTGCCCGTTCTAATGTTTTTTTTTCTGGCATCGTACCCATCACGTTAAAAGTTATTTCAGTTGATGAAGCTATCCAACTAAATAGATGGCCTATCTGACACGTCATTTTGCGTAGGCCACGTCCAAAGAATTTATGCCTACTTTTTAAAGTATGTCAAAAATTCTTTGGACGCAGCCTACGCAAAAGCACGTGCCAGCTACTCCATCGATTTTAGTGGGATAGCTTCGTTGATGTATAAAGGAATATCTTAAAATCTCATTAATAACAAGAGAATCACAAAGCTGTGGAGATGATCAAAAGACTTTGGGCTTAAATGCCTATTTTGAGATAGGTCGATTAAAGGAGAATGAGAGACAGATGAGTTCAGACAACAAGAAGGAACCTTTCGACTTCTCGCTGGTGCTCGGAGGCCCGCTGTATCAGCTCTGGAGACGGACGCATCTGTGCGGGGACGGGCTGCAATGGTTGCCACGCCGCATCCTTGCATTCGTTCTGATAACCTGGGTTCCGCTGCTTCTATTGTCGATCGCAGAGGGTCATGCCTGGGACGGGAACGTCCAACTGCCGTTTCTCAAGGATATTGCCATTCATATACGTCTGCTTGTCGCGCTGCCGCTGTTGATCCTGGCAGAATTGTTCGTGCATCAGCGCGTGCGCCTTGTTGTGAGCCAGTTTGGGGAGCGCGGCCTGATCGCTGATGAAGATCGGTCGAAGTTCGATGCGGCCATCGCCTCAGCCATGCGCCTGCGCAATTCCGTCACGGCGGAGGTTCTGCTGCTAGTCTTCGTCTATATGATGGTGCTGTTCTTTGAATTGCACGCAAAAATAGGGTACACGGTGACAAGCTGGCACAGCTTGGAGGTGAATGAGAAAATGCAGCTTTCGCTGGCTGGCTGGTGGCTGGGTTGCGTGAGTCTTCCGCTGTTCCTGTTCATGCTCCTGCGTTGGTATTTTCGGTTATTCATCTGGTCGCGATTCCTTTGGCAGGTATCGCGCCTAAAGTTGAGTCTCATGCCGACGCATCCAGACCGCAGCGGCGGTTTAGGTTTTCTTTCTTTGGTCAGCAAGGCGTTTGAGCCCTTGTTGCTTGCTCAGGGGGCACTTCTTGCTGGAATGATGGCAAACCGCATTTTTTATATGGGCGCAACTTTGACTGATTTCAAATTGGAATTCTTCGGACTGGTGGCTGTGATCATTTTTGCCATCCTCGGGCCACTGATGGTATTCATCCCAAAACTCGCCACCGCCAAACGCTTTGGCTCCCTTAACTATGGCATTCTGGCGCAGCGTTACGTGCGCGAGTTCGACCGCAAGTGGCTGCACGGCGGGAAGCCTGCCGAACCGCTGATCGGCAGCCCGGACATCCAGTCACTGGCGGATCTTGACAACAGCTTTGCGCTGGTCACTAAAATGCGACTGGTGCCGTTTAACGTGCAGACTGTTCTGCAGCTGGCGCTGGTCACCCTGCTGCCTGTTGCACCTCTGCTGCTGACGATGGTTCCTTTAGAAGAATTGTTCAATCGGCTTTTCAAGCTTGTTTTCTGAATTTAATAGCTGGATTCGCCCTGAATTTGCTAATGGTAAGTTATAACTAAGGATCTCTTATGGCGCGCATTGTTCGCTTTCATCGTACAGGTGGACCTGAAGTGTTGCAAATCGACAATCTGGAAGTTCCACCGCCTGGAAAGGGAGAAGTCCGAATCCAAGTGAAGGCGCTAGGGCTTAATCGTGCAGAAGTGATGTTTCGCAAAGGCCAATATCTTGAAGAGCCCCAACTACCTTCAAGACTGGGTTATGAGGCTTCTGGCATTGTTGAAGCTTGCGGAGAAGATGTCAGCGGCTTTGCCCCTGGCGATGTTGTCAGCACTATTCCATCTCACAGTCAGGCAAAATATGGCGTCTATGGAGAAATCGCGACCGTCCCAGCGCAGTATGTGGTGAAACATCCGCCTGCGCTCTCATTTGTTGAAGCATCCGCCATCTGGATGCAATATTTGACCGCCTATGGGGCTCTCAACGATATCGCCGCCATGAAAAAGGGAGACCACGTCGCCATCCCTGCCGCATCGAGCAGCGTCGGGTTAGCCGCAATTCAACTTTGCAACTATGTGGGTGCCATTCCCATCGCAATCACACGGAAAAGGACGAAGCTCAAAGCGCTTAACGAAGCAGGTGCCGCCCACGTCATCGTAACGGAAGAGGAGGACCTAGCCGCCAAATTGAAGGAATACACCGGCGGTAAAGGAGCGCGCCTTGTATTTGATCCGGTAGGAGGCAAAACAGTTCTGGCTTTAGCAGAGGGCATGGCGCCAGGGGGCATTCTTTTCGAGTATGGAGCCCTTAGTCCCGATCCGACCCCTTTTCCTCTCTTCACAGCTCTTGGCAAATCTCTCACCATGCGTGGTTATGTCCTGTTTGAAATTATCAGCGACCCAGTCCGTTTCGAAAGGGCAAAGAAATTCGTCCTCGAAGCTCTCGCTTCTGGAAAGCTGAAACCCATAATTGCAAAAACGTTCCCCCTTGAAAACATAGTCGAAGCCCATCGTTACATGGAATCAAATCAGCAATTTGGAAAGATCGTTGTGACAGTTTAAACGATCAACTATTGAGTTCATTAATCAGCTCCTGAAGAGTGGGATTATTTGCAGCTAGTTCAGTTAATTTTTGGGTGTATTCGGCTTTATGGACAGGATCGTTTTTAAGTAATTCATTTAACATATCTAAGGATATAATCTGATCATGGGATTCTTGCTTAAGCATAACCCCGAACAATCTTGCATGATCTTTGTTTTCATACAATACAGTTGCCAAGTGAATAAAGAATGATCTCTTGGCATGATCATCTTTTATATACTGCTCACCAAACTCTATAGATTTCTCTAATGTAGGATCTATATCAGCGTATTCTCTAACAAAATGAAGCGTCTCCAAGTAAGAAGAAAGATTTTCAGCTGGCGATTGAAGTGCATTCAATTTAATTTGCTTAATTACAGAATCCATAAGACTTCTCGTATAATCCGGCTGATTTTGCAAATCATTTTTAATTAATTTTAATTGATTTTCAGATAATTTAGACAATGAAGTTACTAAAGCTTCTTTCTTAACTTTTATATTGTCTCGAATTTCAGAAATCGTTGAAGAATCCATGAGGGTGTTTGATGAAATAATCCTGTCCAGATCTTCACATATTCCCAGTGCTAACTTTGTTACTTCTGCAGATTTTGGATCATCCGAACTTAGAGGTATTGAGGATTCAAGAGCATTCAGGACATGCTGCTTGATCTCAGCCACTGCTTGTTTCATGGCTGCTGTTTCTTCTCGACGCGTTTTATCCGTCGCTGCATCCCGCAATTGTCTGCTAACTTGAGTTGATACTGTATCTTTTTTAGAAAGGTCAGCAAAAATCTTGGCCTGCAACTCTGAAGGTAAATCTGATAATTCACTCGAAGCCGTAGGATCTGCAGGGGTTGAGCTGGTTGGTTGATTAATTGGTTGATTTGGAATATCTGGATTAACACCCATAACAACCTCCTCTATTTAGCTTTATTATAAGATATAATTTAATTATTTATAAAACTCTTTTTAAGTCTGATTTCTACTTGATTTAAGAAGCAGTGGATCCTCGTTTTGTGGAAAGCTCCTTGTTTTCACTTGCATATTCCTTATCTGATTTATATAATAAAAATTTGAAGAATGAGTCTAATTACTGTTGAAAAAACATCAAAAAACAGAGAATAAAAATATGAAAATTCTAGTGATTGATATAGGCGGAAACAATGTGAAAATTCTTCTAAGCGGAGAAAAAGAACCACGAAAGTTCCCCTCTGGGCCAACCATGACTCCTGCACAGATGGTCTCCGGCGTCAAAAAGCTTGCACGCGGTTGGAAATATGATCGGATAACCATTGGCTATCCGGGGTTGATTCACCAGGGCAAAATAGTCGTTGAACCGCATAATCTTGCGCCCAAATGGGTGGGCTTTGACTTCGAAAAAGCCTTTGGATGCCCTGTCAGAATGCTCAATGATGCCGCCTTGCAGGCGCTAGGAAGCTATAATAAAGGAATTTTGCTCTTTCTGGGATTGGGAACGGGTCTGGGCTCAGCAATGGTGGTGGAAGGCAACGTCGTGCCTATGGAACTGGCTCATCTTTCCTATAAGAAGGGAACTTTCGAAGATTATGTCGGCAATCGCGGTTTAAAGAAATACGGCAAGAAAAAATGGAATAAACACATCGATGGTATCGTCAAACACATCATCGCCGCGCTTCCCGCCGATGACGTGGTGATTGGGGGAGGAAATGCAAAGAAGCTCTTGCATTTACCCGAAGGATGCCGTGCTGGTGACAATGCACATGCGTTTGTCGGCGGCTTTCGTTTGTGGGAAGAAAAGCGAACTGTTAGAAATGCAAAAGTGACCTCACCGGGGCGTCAAAAGAAAGGCTAAGGCTTCCTTTCCCCTCGCACCTGCTCCTTAAAGAGGCCCAAGAGAGCTTTCGTGCGTTCCGTCTCAAGCAAGGCTTTTGGGTCGAGACGCCCAAAGAAATTGAGTACAACGGCAACAAGGCCAGTCCACCCCGTCTGGTGGCTGGCTCCGATCCCAGCGCCGTTGTCGCCGTGGAAGTATTCATAAAACAGAATCAGGTCGCGCCAGTGCGGGTCTTGCTGGAATTTAGTTGTTCCTCCATAGACTGGCCTGCGGCCGCTTTCATCGCGGAGAAAGGTACTTTTTATCCGGCGCGAGATTTCCCTCGACACATCGAACAGTGTCATGTACTGGCCAGAACCGGTCGGACACTCTACCTTGAACTCGTCGCCATAAAATTGATACAAGTTAAGCAAGGCCCGAATGATCAGCATGTTGACGGGCAGCCAGACAGGACCCCGCCAGTTGGAGTTTCCGCCAAACATCCCCGAATTGGATTCGCCCGGCAGATACTGCACCTTGAACTCCTCATGCCCGGCCATAAAAGTGAACGGGTACTGCTGGTGTTCTTTTGAGAGGGAGCGAATTCCGTGCGGTCCCAGAAACTC
>JAJFUZ010000219.1 GCA_021372155.1 Parachlamydia sp.
AAAGTTATGACACACTTGAAGGCATCTTTACAAAAAGAAGGACTTTGGGCAATATCTTTTTTTAAAAAGGAGGCTCTTATGAATTTTTCACTTCCAACTGGCAATCGTTACGCGAACAGACCTAGTCGTTACGCTGCTAAACCTGCTCCCGCACAAGCTGTAGCAGTCGTTGAACCAAAACCCCATGAGCAAACACTATTAAAAGTTGCTGAAATGTCGTTAACGACCCCTCAGATACAGGTTCCTGCAGCCCTTGAAAGCCAACATGTCGTTCAGGATCATCTATCAGCTGGAGTTTTAAGCGCTGAAAAATCCACTGAATTGTGGCAAATGGTCATGGATAGATGCTCTAAATCGTTTCAAGCCTATGATGATGCCCATCTATCGATGCAGGAAGAAATTGCAAAGTTCAGAACATATTTTTCAGCTCAGAATGATGAACTCTTCCAATATATGCTTAAGTTGGGCAAATCGCTTAATTCAGACCAGCCGGTTAACAACGGTACTTTAGACCATGCAAAACTCATCATAAATCTAACTAAGGAAATCAACCAAATTCGTCTAGACTCGGTTAAAAATTTGAATGAGTTAAATAAAATGAACCTTGAGCTCTTCCTGTCTGGAACGAAGCAAGTACTGACAATGGGTTACGAAAACCGCCTAAAAGATATTGAAGCAGTGTCGAAAATGATTCTTCTCGTTCAATCTCAAGAGGAACATGCTCAGATCATGGCTGTGGCTTACCATGTCCAGCAGTTAAAAGCAGAAAGTCAAGCTTCGGATCAACTCTTAGCCTTGGCGAGATTCCAACAAGATGCAAATTCGCATGAGAGAGAATTAAACCTGAAGGATCAACGACAGAACGATGCCCGCGAAGCTACCATGGAAGAATTAGCACAGCGTGCCGAGCAGGCAGAACATGATAGAGTTTTAGACAAAGAGCGTTTAGAAAATGAACACCGAGCTCAAAGTCATGCCCAAGCTATGGCTGCAAGACAAGCTGAGACTCGTACAGAACTCAACCACCGCACTTTAGATATTCAAGAAAAACGAGAAAAGGCCTTGATAGAGCAATACTCGGATGAATATGCCTTAAAGAGAGCTCAATTGAAGGGACAAACGGAAAAGGATCTCTTCAAGCAAAAAGCACGGATTGCAGAAATCGATTCCGAGGAACGGCGGCAACTTGCACAAATTCGTTCACAGGAATTTTTGAAAGAGCTTGGTGTCAAGTCTCTGGCAGAACTTGAAACCAAAAAGCACGATGCTGCAATCATGCTCAAATTAAAACAAATGGAGCGCGAAGGGCGCTGCACAATCATTTGAGTTAGCATGGCAAACAATTTCCTGAAGGGTTCTGGGTAAAAAGACTCAGAACCCGTTTTTACCTCCCTTTCGCACCAACCCCACCCCTGTGGTTGTAGCTCAGAGCCTGCGATTTCAATGATGCCGTTACTTGGCTTTTCCAAAACAACTTTAAGCCCTTCAAAAAGCTTTCGGCTTTAGCCGTGAGTTGTTTACTCTGTCTCTCTTGTTAACCGGAGAGTAGCCGTTTTAACATTTTTCGTAAAAGAACAGACCGATATTCTGCTTAGCATCTTCAGGAAGATGGGAAAGAGGGGTGATGGTCGCATCGTCGAATTTTACCCATCCTCCCGTGCCCTCTTTAAGATAGGCAGCGGCGTGTCCAGCACCCTGCACAAACGCAGCCAGGCGATAGCGGATAAGCGTGCCTCGGCAATCGAACTGAATTTCAGGCGCTGGTTCGATAGAATTCCAGGGCAATAAACAGCTTGCTGGAAGCATGAGAGGGGGTTGGTCCAGCTTGTACTTCGTCAGCATTTTGAAAAACTCTCCAGGCCGAAAGGCAACTGGAAGAGAATGATGTTGAGCGAGAGAGTCTCCATCTTCGATGGTCGAAATGCGAGGACTCTGCAAGATTTGAGACATGACTGTCCAAAACTCTCTAGGATCTCCAGGGGAATTCAGTGAAATTGCATCGGGACTATACTGGTTCAGCATCCTGCGGAAAGCATCCATTTCTTGCGCAGAAACGGTTTTGCCTGTTTTTGTTGTGCTCAAGATATTAAAAAGCTTCTGGCGTATCTGGAGACGGAGCTGAAACTTTTCAGCAGTTTCGTTCCTCTCCTGTGTCAGAGGGTGACTTTCTTCGTGCAATAGATTCCAAAAAATGGGGATGTTTCTGGCACACTGCAAGGTTGCGATGATGAAGCAGGATGCGCCTGAATTTTCGATCCCTCCAGTCGCTGCTAAGCCCACCTTTTTTGCTTCTAGGGAGGCCAGTTTAACAAGCCTGATCTCTTTCCCAGACAATGCTTGGGACCATAAGTTTTGAACTCCCTTGAAGGCGAGACCAATGAAGAGCGTAAACACGGTCGCTAAAAGAGCCTGGGCACCTTTTAAAAATTGCCAACCAAGGTGATGGCGATTTTCATAGATGAGAATGCGATACTTTCGGCCCCCATGTTCGACCTCTTGAGCCTCTTTCAATTTGTAAGAGGGACGGCCTTGACAGGGATCTATTTGCTGAAGCGGAACGCGAAAAGGATGAATACGGTTTGTCATAGGAATTAAATTTATTTATAATTAATTAATAATCGATTATATAAATTTATTAAACAAAAGTCAATAAGATTTGCTGCGGCCAATGCAGAGTTTCATTGATTAAAAATCAGCAATCTTGTATGATTTTCACATGAAAATCTCATCTCAAACAACAGTTTTGAATATTTTGAAAAAAGCAGCCAAAGTGGTCAAAGACATGACCATTGTCTGCCCGCTCGTAGAATTGATCGTTGCACTAGCAACCGAAAAACTGTTCATCAGATTATCACAGACCCCCCCAGCGCAGCTGTCGCCTCTTGCAAAGAAGCGGCTAAAAGAAAATGAGGTGCTCATCCATTCTATCGCCCGGCAGGCTGGCATTTTGCATCCAGAACGCCTGAAAATCTACGTGGGTAGACCCTATGGTGGCATTTATGCAGCGGGGAGCTCTGCGCTTTCTATTCCCCCTGAGCGTCTGCTTAAAAAAGAGGATTTTCCTGAACATCTGAGCCTGGATAAATTCCAGCGCGGGGAAATCTCGGACTACTTTTTTAAACTTGGTCAATGGCTAACGCAGGAATTCACCCATCAAAAAGAGGTCAAAAAAATTGGGGTTGACACCAAGATTTGGTTCAAGCGTATTTTTCCCTTCAACAGCATTGCTGAGAATGTTTTCCGGGGTATAGTAGGTCATGAAATTGCCCATTGCGTGTCACACGATGCCAAAAAGAAATTACTTTTCAGTACCGTTTTGCGGATCTTAAGTCTTCCTACCCTGGGTCTTACCTTACTGTTCGAAGATCGTTTGATGCGCCGCATGCTTTTGCGCCACGAAAAAGAAGCGGATCTCTTTTCTGCCAGAAAAGTCCGTGGTGCCAGAGGTTTGATATCACTGTTTGTCCTGTCTTTGGAGTACAAGCAGAGTCGGTATCGGAAATTTCCACAAAATTATGACCAAGAGGGCAACGAACGCAACGATCCTACCCATCCTCCCATGACGCAAAGGATTGCTTATCTCTGGCCCTATCTTTCAGAAATGGATCGACGCTTCTTAAAAGACTGGAAAAAACTTCCCTGTCTGGAAAGGCTGAGTTGAGATCAAGTGTTTAGGCCGCAGTGGAACAGGTAGCGGCTATCTTCCAGTAGCGCGTTTGTTGCCTCGCGCATCTCTCTTTCAAAAGGATTGCTTTCACCTTGCATGAGCAGCTCTAGATGGCATCCGGCGATAGCGGCAGTTTTGAGGGCTGTATTGGCGCCCATGCCTTCGAAAAAGCTGGCGGTTGCTGCAGCATCACCTACGAGGATGGCGCCCTTTTTTGAGTCTGCGAAGCGTTCAGCCTGCTGCAACAGTACTTCGATATTGCCGTCGATCATAGAGACATGCTGCTTTTCCAATAACCGCGCCTCTTCTTGCCAACCGCACTCTGCCACCGCCTGGACCATCTCTTGCTGGGACAGCCTGTTCTTGCTTTGCAGGAAGACGATGCTGACAGCGGGCGTCGCGATCCTGCGAGCAAAGCCCCACTGTGTTTGCATCGGAGGGGAGGTGTCTGTCTCTCTTGAAGGATCTGCAAACGGAATCAGGGCGCTGATACCGATGGCTTTGCCTTCCGCTATGACACCAATGCCGAGCTTCTCCCTGACGTGACTATGTGACCCATCAGCGCCTGCAAGAATAGCGTAGGAGATGCTGACCGCTCTTCCATCCATTTCTGCAATGACCACTCCATCGCCCATATCCATGAATTTGCCCTGCGCGATTGTGACTCCTAGAGCTTTTGCTCTCGCCGCCAGCTGCTTTTCCAAATGGGCAATGGCTATAAACCCCACGCGCTCCTCCGGTCCAACCTGAGCTGTGCTAAGTTCCGGCAGCTCGACACCCCGCTTTTCTAATAGCGCAAGGGAATCGCCTGTTAAGAAGAGCGACTGCTGCCTTGTATACTCGGATCGCCTCTCCAGCACCAACACATCGCCCCACGTTATCGCTTCAATTGCCGTTGCAAGCCCTGCTGGCCCGCCACCGACCACCAGTGTTTTTGCAGAAAGTTTGTATTTCATAGATCTCCTCTTGTTATTAGGATACAAGTTTGCTGGGGGGGCAATTTAATGACTTTGCTATCCTTGCTGAAGTGCCCAACCAAAAAACTTATTTGGTTGAGCACATGTAGCAAGAATGGCAAAGCATGTAAGCCAAAAAGAGGGTTAAACTAGTGGCATGAGCGAAAAACGGAAGAGCTTGCATCATCTAGAGGCCATCATGCGGGTGCTCGTCTATATTGAGGAGCATCTGGATGGGCCGCTTGGCCTCGAGGAGCTGGCGCGAGTCGCCCATATTTCCTCGTTTCATTTCCATCGCATTTTCCGTGCCGTAATGGGGGAGACACTGCAAGCCTATGTGAAAAGGCTGCGTTTGGAGGCCGCGCAAGGCATGCTGCGTTATTCTGACAGGCCGATTATTGAGATCGGTTTAGAGGTAGGCTACCAGAGCCACGCTGGATTCAGCAAGATTTTCAAGCAGCTGATAGGCCTTTCACCCAGCCGCTACCGCGAACATATGCGCCCTATGGTGGAGACGCTCATCGAACGCACGCAAACCCATGCAAAAATGAAAGTCGAATATGTCGCGCGAAAAGAGGAGGAGGTGCTCTTCGTGCGTCGTACGGGGAACTATCAAAAGACGCCTCATGAGGCATTTGAGGCTCTGACGACATTTTTAGAAAGCGAGAGAAGGCTGGGGCAGGCCAAAGCCTTCTATGGCATGGGTCTGGACGATCCCCATATAGTCGAAGTGGGGAAGCTGCGCTTCGACGCCTGCGTGTCTCTGCTAGAAAAGGCTGTTCCTAAAGGAGAGGTGGGCAAGAAAACCTTGCTGGGGGGCCCCTATGCGCTATTCATACATAAAGGACCCTATCATTTACTGGAAAGCAGCCTTGCCGAGATTTTCCAATATTGGTACTCCAATAGTGGCAAAGAGCTTGCGGATGCCCAGCCTATCTTTGAATATCTGGAACTCTTTAATGACGCTATTCCTGAGACAGACCGCGTGACAAAAATTTACTTGCCCTTGAAATTTTAAAGGGCTTCATACTCTATTTGTATCTGTTCGTCGATATATTCGGACTTTGGCGGGCTCTTAGAGGGATTAAAATTAGGCAATTTTTCTTGCGCGTATTGCCTTAATTCTTCAGTCAAAGGTGCCAATTGCAACGATTCGACCCCCAAAGCTTCTAAAGCATCAATCTTTTCTTTCGTCCAGGCATCATCTTGACGAAGTTTAATACAAACGTTTTTCATCTTGAACGGCGCCAATTTTCGTATCCAGTCTGGCGTCAAACCTTGAGGATCATTCAGGAATAGAGACTCCAGCTCAGGAAGGCCAGCTACCAATTGCACAAATGCTTCATCCACTTTCAGACTATCCAGCAATAGGAATTTGAGCTTTTGCAAACATTGAGGAGCCAATTCTTGCTTTTCAGACCGGAGTGAAATAGACTCGCATTGTTCAAATGCGATAAGAATCAGCTCCTGGAGATTGGGACAGCCCGCTAGACAGTCAAGTGAAAAGGGCCCGTTATCGTGCTGGTGGAAAGCGAATACAAGAAACGAATTGGACCGTATGGGATTGACAAGAGGATCTGGGTAGCTTACATCCGCGACTGTCAAGGTGAGCAGTTTAGGAAAATTTTCGCCAAGCTGAGTGCCAAAACCACTCGGAGGTAGACGCAAACAAAGATGATTAACTTTTGGTCCGATTTTGTCCATGAGATGCTTATGTTGCGCCTTTTCACCTGGTTCTGACTCGTCGACTAATTTTGCTGCAAAAGATTCGAGAATAGGTTGTACGCAGCCCTGCAGGGCCACCCACCCTTCTTTCTCTGCATACTCCATCAATTGCCACCAAAACTCTTCACTCTTGGAATCTGGAGCCCGACATACCTGAGCACTCCACCATTTTTTAGGCATGTCCCTAAGCCAGGCAGGCGCGTGCGCTAGAAATGCCAGAAGATCTTTTGGCCAGTTATCGCTTGAACAAGCCGTCGGGTACCTCGTGGCATACGCCGTATCCAGACCAGCCACCAGGAGCAGGGGCTCAATCCCGTTGCAGGGGATATTCTGTTGGTTCGGAAATTGGGCAAGCAGCGGACGAAAAATCTCGCAGTCGTTTAGAAATTTTCTGTAAGCAGCGATACGCACGTTGCCGCACTCTAACACCACATCTCCACAGATGCCCAGCAATGAGCTCCGCCAAACAGGCAGGGATGATTGGTTAACAACTTTATATTTGTCGGCAGACGGTAAAAAGGTGATATCGACATGGGTAAAGTTTCTGAATTTCTCCGGAATCCATTCTTGGTGTGCAGGAGAGCGCAAGAGCTGCACAAACTTCTCTAAGAGAGTCCAGTCTGTGAAAACTGATGCAGCTGGTTTATCGAACCAAAGGATCGATTGCCCGTCGACTTCCTGATTTATCTCACACTGTTTTAACAGGGTCTGTAAGATGATCACCTCTTGCACGTTTAGCCCCTTGGACAGATCTAAGCGTTGCAGAAAATGGCCACAGAGGAGAGAGGGCGCTGCAGGGATCGGTATGGATTCTCCAGGTCGTCGCGACCACACAGACCAGTTGCCATTGCAAATGTCTACGCCAGCAAGAGCGGCCACTTTGTTTGTTGTAGCAGAGGTTTCCGGGCCACCCCTTCGCTTCTGGCCCACTAGAGTAGATGGATCGGGTGGTTGGCCAGATTTTGCTGATGCAGGTAATGCAGGTAACATCTCGACCTCTTATATCGTTAAGTTATAGATCAATTGTATTGCTTCAATCTATTAAATAACAGTGATACATTTGTAATTCTTAAATGTCCGCCCTCTCTCCTAAACTAAGGTTACATACAAAGGATCGTTAACGTGTTGATAATATTCATTGACAACGCTAGCATTCACAAAAGTGGTTTTGTCTAATACCAGGGATTTTCCCCCTTGCTCGTGAATATGCCCAAAACACAATAGACGCGGATTCACTTTAAACACCGCCAGGCGCAGCATCCTGCTCCCGACTCTGCCATTCGCGCACTCATCCAGAATACCGTAGGGAGGTGAATGAGTAATCAAAATGTCGACGTCAGAGGGAATTAAATCGAAATGGTCTTGCAGTTGAAATTCCGATTGAACGCTGAAAGCCATGCACAACTTATTCTGACCTGGAAATCTGGCCGTATACGGCGATCCCCAGATCTTCAACCCTTTAAATTCCATTCCTGAATCACAAAGGTAGTGAATGTTCAAATGTGCCTTTTCGATCGCTATCATCCCCTTTTCAATCAGCTTGTCATGATTGCCTGCGATGACGATTTTACATTGATAGGGAAGGCTTGCTAGCCAATTATTAAATTTGTCATATTCTTCTAACGTGTCTCGGGCTGTCAGATCTCCCGCGACGATCAGAAGATCGCCTCCCGCTAACTCTGGCTCATAGCCGTGCAGATCGCTGATGCATGTGATCGTTATCATAACTAAAGTTCCATTCTTAATGGGGCTTTACGATATACTGTGAGCAAATAGATAGCAATGACGACACAAAATAAAATCAGTCAAGTCTCTCAACAAAGAGAATAGGATGAGGCGACCGAAGGGCGACTTCAAGGCCATTCCTGGACGTTTTTTGTTCTAGGAATTGGTGAGTAAGCTTGGAGCTTTTCGTGAAGTTGCACAACGGACTTTTTTTTGAGTGCATAGTCATCCCAGCCACTTCAGGCTCCATAAATTCGCCCATGACGAAAAATTACATATAGGATATGGTTAAAGGATAAGGAGAGTAAGAATATGGAGTCCATCCCCAAAAGAGGAACCCCGCAAATCCACATTCCAAAAGAAAAAATTGTTGCGTTTTGCAAGTCTCACAACATAACCAATTTAGCGCTGTTTGGTTCTGTTCTAACAGATCATTTTACCGATAAGAGTGATGTTGATGTTCTTGTAGAATTTGAACCATCGCATGTACCCGGTTTTTTTGGTATTGTTGCGATGGAAGATGAACTATCCACAATAGTGGGGAGGCAGGCTGACTTGCGCACTCCAAAAGATTTAAGCAGATATTTTCGTAACGACGTTTTACAACAAGCCTATTTACTTTATGGTAAAGGACAATTTCGTACGCATTAAGCACATGTTGGATGCGGCGCAAGCAACTAGTCAATTTATAAAAGAAAGTAAGCGACAAGATCTCGAGAAAAATCTGTTACTTTCTTCAGCATTGATAAGACAATTGGAAATACTTGGGGAAGCTGCAAGTGGAGTAACTCCTGAATTTAGACAACGCTTTTCCCATATTCCGTGGCATAAAATTATCGGAATGCGAAACAGATTAATACATGCTTATTTTGACGTCGATCTCGATGTAGTATGGCAGGCTGTCACTGTAGAAATCCCTATTATTATACCTGAATTGGAAAACATCATCAAAGAAATGGGTTATACGCATAATGAATAGTTTTTAGTTGATGAATCAATCCGCAATTGGCACAAAGAGAATTATTCACTCATTGATAACTTAAAGCACTATTGACTTTGCGGCTGATCGGTTTCATAAGTTGCTCTTTTTTTTCTAAAACTATACAATGCTACCATATTAAATTCACACAACAAAGTTTGATCGCCCCTTATATTCATGAAAAAACCTATAGAGACAACAAAAAATTTCACATTGCGAATAAAGACATATTTTTTTAATATCGAAAATTCAAAAACTAAGATATTTATGACTAAAATTACACTTTCTCCCACACTTCCTTTAACAGATTTTGCAAGAGCACACTGGAAAGAACTCAAATTCGGGCCAGAAGCTCCTTTAAGTCCGCAGATGGAAACCATCGAAAGGCGCGATCTCAACTGGTTTGGAAGGTGTGTGAAAAAAATGCATGCCTGCGACTTGACCCTCCTCAACATCACAAAACTTGTCGTCCGCCTCCTTCTCTTGGTAAGTCTTGTTGGCATTCCCCTTCTCTTCCTGGAATACCGCGAGCGGCAGCAACAGCATAAGGACATTGCGAGGGAACACAATGTGATTGACAAGTTGAACCAGCGCAATGGCAGAATCAACAAAAGGGCTGCCATCGTCGAAAAACTGCAGCTTCAGAATTTTCAGCAGCTGCAACATCTGGACCTTCAAGGGAAAAAGGGAAGTACAGGATATATCGATTTCCTCAGTGAAAGGGATCTCTCCTCCAACATCATGAGAGGGACAGATGGCGAAGGCCGCGCTTTTATCTCCCTGAAGCTCAGAAGCAACTCGGAAAAGACAGTCATGGGCATACGATTGCCAAACCCCTTTGTCGTCACGTTGTTCGAACGCAACACGAGTGGCAATCGCTGGGTGTGGGGTTCAGCCGAAGATAATTATCTGTGGGACAAGATCGATGGCGTCATCAATCAAAAAGAGCTCGATTTCTTCCATCAGGTCATTTCAGGGCAAAATCCTGAATTTAATCTGGCTTGAAGAACCAATGGACTGCTTGCGCAGGCAAGATGCATAATATCATTCCTAAATCATTGAGTCATATAATAGCTCAATTCGGAACACGCGCTGCTGCGATCTCTTGATAATATCAGGCTTGAAACTGTGACTTTGTTGTCCCACCAATTGTTATCTCGAGCTATATCTTTACCATGGGAAATTGAAAAATTTGGCAGGGGAAAAGAGGTTAAGAGCTTTTTTATACGTATCCCTTCCACTTTGACGTTCAGGCTCTCTTTTGTATCCTCAAGAGATATCTTTATTTCTTTATTGAATCTCAAAGCTTTATGAGAATGATCCTTGGCCAGTTCAATCTTGTAAGAACCTTGGCCCAGAGCAATGACGTTTTTAATGGGGATATTCTCAAATAAAATATCAGCAAGATCTTCTAACGTGATAAAAGCGCGTTCTTTTCTACCACCTCTTTCCTGTTCCAAGAAAGTATTCAACTGGACGAGTCCAGGGTTATGTTTGTATGCGCGAGCCTGACGCTCTTTCCAACGCACTTCCATGGCGGCAGCAGCTTGAGGGCCCGTCAGTTCAGATATGGGCCCGGCGGAGATGGCTTTGTTGCTTTCAGACTCTTTATTCTCTTGTCCAAAAACGCCTTTAGACGTAGCAGCCGTTTTATTTGTCGCAGGGGATCGAGTCGCTTCTGTTTCTTTCTTGTGTGTGGGTTGTATATCGTGCCCACTTCCCCGCTCTCCTGGAGGGGGTTGATTGGAAAGAGGGGCACCCATAATTTCCTCCTTAAGCTAACTAATCCATAAAATTAATTATAACATAGTGGTAAATATTAAATTTATAATAAATAAAATTATAAAAATATTGATCTTGCTTTCACTAATCTTCTTTTTGTTACTGTGTTTGACATTAATGGCAAATGACCGCTATTGTTTTTTCAGCAAAATATTAGGAGGATAAAATGTCATTTCATGCCGTTAATCAAGCTTGTCCTTTATGTCTGCAACCCCTTTATAATGAAAAAATACCAGGAAATCCTGATTCTACAGAGTTTGCAAAAAGGCATGTGCACAATAAGTGTGAAAATGTGCTTCGTTTAGCGACTACCTTTTCAAGATTGATACAGGGAAAACCGCCTCAGGCTGATGCTGTATTCATTCCACGTAACGAAAATGAAAGAAAATCGGCTATTGTTGCAGCTTGTGCAGGCGCGACAGCCCTTGCCGTTGGTCTTGCAGCTTTAGAAAATCAAAGAAAAGCGGCTACTGTTGTGGTTTGTGCAGCTGCCGTTGCTCTTGCTGCTTTAGCATCGGTTAACAAACGTCAAGGTTAAGCTGTTTACTCTTCGTAAGGTAAAAGTTCATAAGCAAAAGGTTGCTCGGAATCCATATAGGGATAGGGACACTTCACGCGGTAAGGAAGACCGGTTGCGATCTCTTCCACATAGAAGAAGAGCCTGTCCTTTTTGACGACAGGAAGCTGAATCTTGGAGACATCAAAGGTTCCATAAGCAGCCAGGCGCGGATCTGCGAACAGCAGCCTCTGATAGCGCTCCACGAACGTGGCAATATCTTCAATCACCTCAAAGCGGATCCCGCTGAAAAGAAAATTGGCGATCTTGGCGAAATCGCCAAGATTCTGAGAAATTTCTGGAAACTGCTTCACCACCCGCTCCAGGCGCTCTTCGCTCTGTCCGTTCCAGGCTAGAGAGGGCTTGCCTTCATCTAGAAGGAACTGGAGTTTATGAGCGCCAATTGTCATTTCATCATATAGCGTTTTCATAATTTCATTATATCAATCCATAATAATTCGTAACAATTAAGTTCTCTCCATCTCTCCTGTCTTAGGTAAAAATCACTTTATTTTTTAATCTTTTTATGGCAATATAATCACATATTAATTTTATAGTAACCATTTATGAGCTTCTACATTCGCGATTTATATACATTTTTTGAACAGCTCGTTCAACATCCCGATGATCGCGCTGCACTCAAACTGCTTCAAAATGACTATCGCGCCCCGTCTGCTCTAGTCATCCAGAGTCTTGGCCAGATTCTCACCGCATGCCAAACGCGCCCCTCATTTAGCTCCGATCGTGCGACGCAGGTCCTTTTAGGCAAAATTAAGAACAATCTAAACGCTTTTGAACAAGCTTCATATCCTCCTCTGTTAACCCGCATCACCTCGTTCGTCATGCGTCAGCAAAACCCCTTGGTTATCCCCTGCAGCCAAACGAAGGAGATTGTGGAGAGGAGTCTGGCTGCCATCTCTCAATCCAGGATGGAAGTAGAAAACTGGTTCTCAAGCGGCGAGGCTAAAGAATCCAACAAAGTCAGAGCCTTTGTGGACGCCTTAGTAGAAGATCCGAAAAAGCTCTCTCTTTTTATTCGCTGTTCTCTCTCTTATATGCACTGGTCATTGATGCACGAAAAGATCCTTTCAGAATGCTATGAACAGCTCGCTCGGTTTGCGGCAGAGAGAAAAATCCCTGAAAAGCATGCCAGGGCTCTGGCTTACGAGGTCAAGCATTCCCATCTGGAACATCTTACGCACTTTAATTGCATTGTTGAAAACGAGACATTCAAAGTGGATAAGATCCTTTTTGCGATCAAATGCGGTCCGGATACTTTAAACAGGTTCCTTCTCTCTCCGGAGGAGATGCAAATGCCTCCAGAAATAAGCAGGCAGGCATTTCAGCAGGTGATGGACTACTTCGAAACCGGGTGCCTGCCAGATGTGACATCTGCGGCTGCGATGCAACCTTTTGTGGAGGCCCTGGATTACCTGGGCGTCTCAGCGGCCGATTTTCTGCTTGCGGCCAGCCGGAAATATAGAGCCTGCATGCGCCTTGACCGTCTGCCAGGCGATCAGTACGCAGTCTTTTTTAAAGATCCTGTGGATCATGAAGTACTTGCGCTTTTGGGAATGCGCCCCTGCTGCTGGCATATTAAAGAGGTCGACCTGTCCCAATGTAAAGTCAATGATGAACTTCTGCAAAGCCTTGCAAACTCCTTGCCTCATATCAGTCTCTTAAAGCTGCCCTGTCCTAACCAGTTAAGCTCCTCAGGCTGGGGGCAACTCTCCAACATGGACAGGCTTGCAAGAGTAGAGCTCCAAACCGAAAGAAACGAAATTCAAGATCTAATGCAGACTCTCTCCGCAGGGGATGCAAGACATTTTCAATATACGCTCAAGACGATTCTTACGCCATCACGGGAGCAGCTGGAAGCAGCAAAACAGCTCGCTAACTTGGACAGAGTCATTCACACAAGTGATTCTGATCTGGACAACTTGAAACAACTCCCGCAACTTACTTCGCTCTATCTCAATACCTATTTGCCCGAGAATGACAACGTCACCGATGCCCTTCTGCTTGGACTTGCAGGCTCTTTTCCTCAATTAACCTGTCTGGAACTTTTGAATCGCAAGCAGATTTCAAATGAAGGCCTGCAAGCCTTTATTCGCCTGGTCCCACAATTGACGGAGATCGATCTTTCAGGCACATTGGTTTCCGATGCTTCTATCGAACTTCTTGTCCGAACCTGTCGCAAATTAAGATCTCTCAAGCTTAACGACTGCCGGCAGCTCACGGATAAGGCGCTAGAGGCCCTGGCCAAGTGCGGTTCCTTGCAAATCCTGGAGATCGGAAACTGCCCGCGCCTGACATCTCAGGGAGTCAATTCCCTCACAAAAGGGGCCGCATTTTCCCTGCGAGAACTTACTCTGCCCCCACAACTGGCAGAGGGTGACCTCCTTGAACAGATTGCATCCGCAAACCCACATCTTGCCAAATTTCGTGCTTCCAGCGCCAAAAACCTCAAGGATGAGGATATTCTCCACCTTGCAGAAAATTGTCGCGAGCTTGTCGAAATCAATTTGCCAGACGGAAAACGGCTCACAAATGAAGCAATCAAAGTCCTTGCAGATCGTTGCCCATGGTTAGCGCATGTCGCTCTGCACAATTGCCCGCAGATCACTACCGAATACCTCAGGGAACTTCTAGAGAAATGTCCCAATATGCGCCAACTATGGCTGAGAGAATGCAGTCGGCTTGATGATGACTCAGCAAGTTCCCTGGCCAGCCAATTTCCCCATGTCACCATCTATAAGCGCGCACAAACAGATTCGATGTCTAAAGCCATGGATGAACCGCGCAACTTGTATTAAAGCAATTTGGCTCAAAATCGCAAGCTCTGGCAAGTTCCGGTTTCATAATGCTCTTGGGTTTTTGGATGACATCCTCAGGAGTCGTCCGTCTTCCAGCGCGAAGCCCATTATTCAGACGATAATAGCCATGGTCTTTTTCAGATTAGGCTTGGTTGACAATAGCCACGATTGCATCTACATCGGGGGATCTTGCTGGCCGAATTTCAAAATTGGTTTGATTCGCTTCCAAGAAGTGTTTTTTTGTATAAGAAGAATTGTCAACATATTAGCCTTTGTTCAGAAAATTGTATTATATATAAAATAAAAAAATCAATTAATTACTTTAACTGATAAATATAAGCATAGATTTGACAAAATTGATTCTTTGCCTCTATAGTCGAAACGAGAATCACTTAAATTTAAACTAATTAGAGGTCACATATGAATTCCCTTACAGCTTCCTATCCCTTTGCTCATGCCTCCGCAACGGATCGTGCAGTCATCAACGATCATTTGCCCTCAGAACTTGTAGAAATGATGAGTGGTCCATGCGGTTCTTATTTTGCAATCGCACAAGAAAAACCCAGTTTATCCTATGTGACTTTACCTAGCGAAAAGTCACTCAAGGTTGTTGTGCACGTTGGGGATTCCAGGGAAGTGACGTTGCATATTTTTCAAACACATGTTCAACCGAATCAAGGCTCTTCCCTCTTCACATTGGCTTGGAAAAATAGAGTCTGTCAGCATGATGCTTATAAACTGTATACGAAAAGTTCATGCGGGTTTCCTGCCGAAACTGTCAATGCGGTTTACCTTTCTTGCATGAAAGATCTGTTTGAAAATATAGACGGGCACTGGTCGCTGGCTCGATGTATGCCCAAAGCCCTGCTTGATCAGACAACAGCCGACAGGAATCGCATTGATCCAACCTGGCTTGATATGGAATTTATACGTAAACGAATTGAGAACTAGTTGATGAGTGTTAGAAGCGATCTCGAATCGAGATCACTTCTCCTTTTTTAGGAAATACCGAGAATCGTATTTTTCAATTGCTCATCGATTCCAAAAAGTAGACCTTGGAACATTTTCGCTTGGGCACCAATGGAATCTTTGTCACCTTGAGTAAAGCAGGCAAGGCGCGTAATCCGTTCATCGATGATGTGGCGATCCTGTTCGGATAATTGGTTCCACACCTTGCGCAGCACGTGAGGATAGACGCGACTCGCCGCAGGAGCGGGTTGGCCTTCAGGGATCTCGAGCTCTCTGCGTAGGGCCGACTTAAAGGGCTCTTCAAGCAAAGCGACATGGACGCATTGGGCTGCAATGACGATCATGTCGGCGCTGTTTCCAGGCCAGTTATCCCCAAGCCCTGCATCTGTCGCGATGCGCGTTGCTCTTGGCTGCTGCATGGTTCTATTTTACACAAAGGGGCGCGTGTTCTGAGCTGTTTGCCACTCTGTTGCTTCTGGTGCAGACAGAACCTGAGCTTTATAGGCTAATAAACCTTCAGCTGTATCAAAGATTTCTGCTGTCCTCATATCCAGACCACAGCGCAACCTTTTATAGGTATCATCCCAATTGGTTTGATAAAGCGCATGACATTCTGGGTTAGCTTTGATTTTATCCTTAAGATGTTTCTAATTAATTCGAAAATTATAAAAAAAATATGAGTTAAGTGATATGATTTAATTTAAAAATAAGTTTCATTTGCCTGACCAGTAGCTTTATGATTTGACGATTTCATCCAGGGTCTTCTGATCGCCCTCTTTGCATGTCACATAAAATTCATTCAAATTGGGGCGATTGAAGCACTTTCTGACTTGAAAAAGCGGGGACTCCACAATGCGGTAGAATTTGTCCCGGTCTTTTGGCGCGATCTGAATGGCAAACTTTTTTTCACCATTTTGCTTTTGGAGATCGGGAGGACAAGGCAGCCTGACAGCATGGGTATTAAACCCCTCTTTGAGCAGTGTGTCCAGGGTTTTTAAGCCTTGTAGGTAGTCAGGGGCGATAAGAGAAACACGGCCACCCGTAGAAACGCATCCCATCCGTGAATTCGGAAGCATGGGAGCCAAGTCATGTACAAGGCCCAGCTCAATATCTGCCTGACAATCCGCAACAGGAATGACCTTATCCCCAAAGACTTTCCTGGCTATAGGGGCTAAATGGAGTGGTGCAAGAACATAGCGGATATGTTTAGCAGGAATATTTCCTTTATGAGGGATCTCTAGATGAGTGATAAGATCTTTATAGTCTTTTGACTTGCCACGACATAGTATGGACCAAAACTCAAGTTCATTTTCCTCAATGGATTCCTTATTGAGGATCAGACAGACGCTATTTTGAACTCTTTTGGACAGTTCTGTTAGATACTCTGCGTCATTTGTGAAGTGTTGGCCTGGACATTTTTCCAACGCAACAGAATAGATCCCTGTCATGCTATCATAGACAAGGCCATGAAGCTGATGAGCTACCCGCGTGGGCCCAGCTGGTTGACGTAGAGTGCCCTTAGGATGATCGGGAACAGTGGGATGATAATAGTTGCAGTA
Source organism: Parachlamydia sp. (assembly GCA_021372155.1). Classification (GTDB taxonomy): domain Bacteria; phylum Chlamydiota; class Chlamydiia; order Chlamydiales; family Parachlamydiaceae; genus JAJFUZ01. Next base: position 16,735 of record JAJFUZ010000219.1, read on the forward strand.
CACCTTATTTTCAGAATGAGACTCATTTTCGCCCGGTATGCACCTGGGATTGGATCCTCGAGGCAATAGTCCCTGGTCGCGAATACTTTGTAAAACATTCATTGCTGTCAAAGAGGTCATAATTCCTCAAATAATAGGTATTGTTTTTTACTTATCTTATCCGATTCGAGTTTTTTATAAAAAGCTAAGAAAACACTGACTCATTTGCGTGATGAGCCGGAAGTCTAAACAAAACTTGTGTGTGATAAATATTGGATTTGATAAAAGTCATTATTAAGGACAGCCAGGAGGCGCATGCTCAAGATTATTGTCTCTTCCCTTTTTTACCTCTCTCTTTTCCTGATAGGCAGGCCTGTAGAGGCTACTCAAAGCTGGTCAGCACCTGAAACATTCGGAAAGAATCTCAGGTACTTGTCTGGGGCCAATGTCGCCATCGATGCAAATGGGAACGCAGTCGCTCTGTTTCCCTGCTATACCAAAAAGGGAGAGGTCAGAGTTGTTTGGTTGGAAGCTTCATCAAAACCGGTTAATGGGACCTGGTCAACACCTGTACGGCTCACACCGAAGAGAGAAGACATAGATGGTAAAGGCATCTTCCCCATCGTCTGTATCGATAATAGGGGAAATGCCGTGGCAGTCTGGAGATTCCCTCATGGCGGTAATGAGATCATTCAAACAGCACGTCTTCCCCACGGCAGTTCACAGTGGATTGTGGAGCAAGTGGCTTTGGCATCAGGTATCGACCTGCTGGACGGCCCCTATCTTCAGATGGATCAACAAGGCAGAGCCCTCGCTACTTGGGGATATGCAAGAGAGGGAAAAACTGTGATCGAGTCTGCTCGCTTATCCAGCAGTCAATCACAATGGAACTTGCTCACGCCCCTGGAATTTCCTGACCTCTTTGATTGGATGCAGATGAATGTCAACCCAGCAGGAACAGTCTGGCTGATCTGGACAAAAGGGGTTTCTTTTATAAATGGTCAAAATGTGACCGTTTCCACGCTCTCACCCGATTCCAACATTTGGAGCGCGCCAGAAACAATTGTCGAACAGAACGGCAATATCACATTTGATTGCCCGCAGATTGTCAGCGATCTTCAGGGAAATGTCCTGGCAACCTGGCAGGAGTGCAATCAGCAATATCTGGTCTTTGTTGCTTATCAGCGTCTTCAAGGGAGCACAGAATGGAAAAAGATCGACTTCCCAAAGGTGAAAACGGACTATTTCTCACCCGGCTGGCTTTCGCTTGATCAGGAGGGAAATGCCCTGTTTGTCTGGAGTACCCTTGATCAACAGCTATTGAATTCTCGCCTCGCTCTAGGACAATCCAGTTGGTCAGCACCCGAGGTGATCAGCGAAGATATCTCTTACTGGTCAGCAGCCATAGATTCCAAAGGGAACAGACTTTTGAGCTGGATCAATGAGGGCTTCATAAAATCTTCAACACTTCCGTTTGGCCAAAATGCGTGGACAGCTCCCTTCATCATCACAAAAGCAGAGTCTTTGGAAGCCTGCGATTTTTCGACAATGGGAGCTGCGGTCATTCTCTTTTGCAATCCTGAGGAGACTCTAGACGTGGTTTCTGGAAACCTATTTTAATCATGATAGACTTTCATGGTTTTGAGGTCTTTGAAACCTAATTTTTGATAAAGATATTTGGCGTCATTGGTTGCGGTTAGAATACATTTACTGAAACCATTGCGATGAGCATATAACATTGCTTGCAAAGTCATTGCCTTGCCGTAACCTTTTCCGCGCATTTCTGGACTGACAATAATGTCAAAGATCGAAGCAAATTTTTCATAAAAAAATACAGATGAAGTTGCAACTGGTCGTTTGTTTACATATCCAATAAAAAAAGTTAATTGGCAATCTTTGGATAATAAAATGGGTGCTGAGGAATCATAGAAAGATTTGATTGAATGATGTTCTTCCTCAGGCAAAATGGCATTCATGACATTGATAATATTTTGAATTTCTGCGAGATCATGGACGGGTCGAATCTCTAATTCTGGGATAAAATTTGAATCGAGCTTGTCTAATTCACTAACCATGGCCCATTCGGTTTCATCCGTGATAAGACCAAGAGATTGCAATTCTTCTTCCAGCCAGGATGGTTCCTCTTCAAAACCAATCCAAAACGCAAAAGGCAGTTTCTTTAATCGGAAAGAATCGATAGCGGTTTGAACAGAAGAGCGATCAGCTTTTTCGTTACAATAGATAATGTTAAACATGCTTGATTGGAGTCCACTGTCTGTCAAAACCACGTTTTCGATCGTTCGAACATTCATTTGTTTAATGCGACTCGGTAAATATATAAATTTTTCTTTTATATTTTGATCGAATGATTTTGCCATTTTGTCGTCCATTGCTGCTCCCTTAATCGGAGGATTTTCAAAATAACCGGCTTGAAGATTTCGCTCTAGTGAAATCTACCCGCTTAACTCAACTAAACATCGACTTTAAATTAAATAAATATTAAAATAATTTGACTTATCCGGGAGGATGAAATGCGATTTGTTATTATAGTGTTACTTTCGCTGCATTTAAATTGTTATGGATCGATGATGTGGGATAGTTATCAGTGGTATCAATTTGATTGGGCTGAAAGAGAAAAACGCTTTGTAAAAACCTTGGAACACATAGAAAAGAGTAATGCAGATTCCTATAGGAAAATTCTTCTTATCATCTTGTCAATCGATGGTGAGGTGTTGCTCGATTTTATGAGGGAAAAGATTAAAATTTGTGAAAGTGGCGATGATGAATTAAAACAACACATTCCAGTTTATCAGAGAATTGTTCAGCAAATCCAAGAGATTATGGGGTTTATGCGCAATGTCTATGGTTGATTGCAAAAAAAAGAACGCTTTCCTTTTGGGAAAGCGTCCAGAGATTTGCCGATGACCGGACTCGAACCAGCACCTTGTTGCCAAGAGTAGATTTTGAGTCTACCGCGTCTACCAATTCCGCCACATCGGCAAAGCAAAGAGCAAAGTATACGGAAGGTTCGGGAATCAAACAAGTGAAATCAATAATCGTAGTCAGCTTCGGTGTCTTCTTCTTCGTCGCCATCGGGAAGGAAGCCGCCCGCCTGCATGCGCCACATGGTGGCGTAGTGGCCATCTTCGGCCAGAAGGTGCTCGTGGTTGCCCTCTTCGACGATTTTGCCCTCTTTGAAGACGAGAATGCGGTCCATGCCTGAAAGGGTGGAGAGGCGGTGGGCGATGACGATGCTTGTACGGTTCTGCATCAGGTTTTGGAGGCTCTGCTGGATCAGGCTTTCTGTCACGGAATCCAGGGAGGAGGTGGCTTCGTCGAGGATGAGGATGGGGGCGTTTTTGAGGATGGCGCGGGCAATGGCGATGCGCTGGCGCTGACCGCCTGAGAGCCTGATGCCGCGTTCGCCGACGGGCGTGGCATACTTTTCAGGCATTTTCTCGATGAATTCATCTGCGTTGGCCTGTTTTGCAGCGGCGTAGATCTCTTCGTCGGTTGCTTCCAGGCGTCCGTAACGGATATTGTCGATAAGCGATCGGTGAAAAAGAGAGGCGTCCTGAGGTATGAGGGCGATCTGGGAGCGGAGGGAATCCTGGGTGACTTTGGAAATGTCCTGGCCATCGATGAGGATGCGCCCCTTTTCGATGTCAAAATAGCGCAGCATGAGATGGACAAAAGTCGTTTTACCTGAGCCGGAAAATCCGACGAGACCGATTTTTTCGCCTGCCTGGATGAGAAGGCTTTTATCCTTGAAGAGAGACTTGCCCTTCATGTAATTGAAACTGACATGCTCGAAGGCGATCTCCCCACGGCTTACTTTAAGCGGCACCGCTCCAGGGATATCGACGACGCCATGTGGCTCTTGAATGATGGTGAGGGCCTGTTTGCAGACGCCGATCTGCTTATAGAGCGAGGGCAGTTCCAGGCCAGCCAGCCACACCATGATGGTGATGTTCCAAGAGGTGTTGAAGATAAAGACCAGGGCGCCGGTTGAGATCAGGTCATGTTGCCAGGAATAGATCATGTACCAGTTGAGCAAAAGGCCGGGCCCCAGGATGGAGAGGATGCCCATGGCGATCTTCATCTTTTCGATGTACCAGAGCGAATTCCAGTGTTTTTGGCGTTCATCGTTCTGATATTTTGACAGGTATTGCGTTTCAAAGCGGTGGCGGGCAAACAGCCGCACATTGATGCTGTTGGTCAGGCTGTCAACGATTTTACCCGAGAGGTTGCTTCTTGAGGTGGCATGGATGTCGGATAAGTCGGAACACTTTCCGGCAAAGAGGAATGTGACTCCCATATGGACTATGATCCAGCCGACTAAGATGACGGCGAACCAGGGCTGGAGGTTGGAGAACAGATAGACGGAAATGCCCAGGGCCAGAATCACCGGTAAGAACAGGGTGATGACGAGCTGCAGGATCAGGCTCGCATTTTGGGGCATTTCCATGATTTTGTTGGCGATGTTGCCGGCGAAATTATTCGCAAAGTAGCTGTAGGAATGGCGCTGGACATAGTCGAACATCGACATGCGGATAGAAGCTTCTGTCCGTGGGATGGCTTTGGCGAGCAGGATCCCCGATCCGCGGTAGGCCAGATCAATGCCGATGAGGAGGGAAACGCCCAGGGTAATCGGAGTTGTCAGATGGGGCCAGAGATCGGCCTTGTCGCCAGTAAAATTGGTGATGGCGTCGACAAGAAGCATCAGGACATAGGGCCAAAGGGTGTGATCGATCGACCAGGCAAAGGAGAGGATCTGGGCAGCCAGAAACAGCTTCCACTCCTTGCGGACGAAATGCCAGAGGTATGGGCCAAGCGTTTTCGGTATAGAATTCATAATATAACTGCGGAGGGGTATACAGTTTGCGAACAACTACCCTTATTGCATCATAATTAGCAAAATCTTTATAGTCAATAAGTAACTCGACATTGTACAGCTGTAGGGAGAGCTATGAAAACAAAAAAGCGCATTGAAACTGATGAGGCGCCACGGGCGATCGGACCCTATTCGCAGGCCGTTTCCGTCCAGAATCTGGCTGGAGTGGATTTGATCTTTGTCTCGGGCCAGCTCCCCATTGACCCCGCCACAGGGCAACTTTTGACTGGAGATATCAAGCTCCTGACCCGTCAGGTGATCCGCAATATCGACGCAATCCTGAAGGGGGCCAATAGCAGTCTGGCGCGCGTCGTCCGCACCGATGTTTTTCTCAAAGATCTGAAAAACTTTAAAGAGATGAACGAGGAGTATGCGCAGTGGTTTTCGGGGGAAGCTTCCCCCGCAAGGCAAACTGTGCAGGTCGCCGATCTCCCCATGGGGGCGCCTGTGGAAATCTCCTGTATTGCGATATCAAACTAAGTGTCTAAATCACATGACTGAGCGTTGACAGGGCAAAGGTAGCGAAGACCGGCAGCTTGGGCACGCGGGTCTCGTACAGCTTATGGCAGATATTCAACAGGCTTAAGACAATCAAGCCCGGGCAGAGAATCTGCAGGATGGGCGAAAGCATGGAGGCGATGCCCATGAAGCCCAGGTTCGCGATCATTCCCGACATCACCAGAGTGACCACGAGGGGCATCAGCTGGCCACCTTTTCCGCCACAGAGATCTTCGCGGATATAATTGGCACAGATGGAAACCATCGGAATCGCGGTTGTCAGGCAGGCCATGGCAACGGCCAGGCATGAGATGAGGGCACCTTTCGGGCCGAGGAGGTATCTGGAAATGAGCGAAAGGCGCTCTTCTGGGAGATGGCTGCTATCGAGCAAAGGCGTATAGAAAGAGGCGACATAGGTCAGACCGATATACATGGCAGTGAGCAGGCCTGCTGCCAGGAGGCTGGCTTTGACCATTTTCTTGAAGATGACGCGTCTTCCTTCAGGGGTGGCGAGAGATTCCTGATCACTGATGAAATGGGCGAGCACAAGAGGGGCGAAAATAAAGGAGGCGATCAGGTCGAGAGTGTTGTATCCCACTTTAAGACCTTCCATAAAGCTGGCGCCTGGAGTTGCATCGACGGCGACAGGATCGGGATGGGACCAGAAGCCGATAATCAGGATAGCGCTGAGCGAAAGAAGGAGAACGGGGGTCAGAAATTGGCCAAGAATCTGCACGATGCGGCGTGGCTTGATTGTGAAACCCAGAATGAGCAAGCTGGCTAGCACGCTAAAGGCTGGTGCGCTCATGGCTAAATAGGGTTTGAGTGTTGCGTAGGAGAGGGTAATCAGACGTGGGATGGAACCTGCAGGACCTAAGATTAACTGGATAATGAAAATCAGGACGATCGCAGGCAAAGGTCCAATTCGTCCAAAGAAGGCGCGATAATTGCCTTCGAAAAGCATCATCGAGATCACACCAAGCAGAGGCAGGCTGACGCCCGTAATGAGAAGGCCTAGCATGGCAAAAAAATTCTGATCGCCTGCAGCGCCGCCGAGAATCAGAGGCCAGATCAAGTCGCCAGCGCCAAAAAACATGGAAAAGAGGGCGAGTCCGGCGGTAATGACGCCCGAATTTTGTTGTGACTTTGTATTCATAATTTAAAATATTCTAACATTTTAATAGATTGTTTTCAAGAGCGAGTTTTGCAACTGGCTCTCATGTACGAAGAATAATTTTCTGCAAAGCTGCTATCCAGGCTGGGTGGTCATTGAGGCCTGGAACAAGATCGAGTGTTTTGCCTCCAGCCTTTTGGAATAGCGCACCATATTCCTCGCCGATCTCAAATAGAGTTTCCAGACAGTCGCAGACAAAGGAGGGGCAAAAGACCAAGACGCGGCGTTTGCCCTCTTGAGCGAGTTGGACAATCTTGTCGCTGGCGTAGGGCTGCAGCCAGGGGTCGCGGCCGAGGCGCGATTGAAAGCAGAGGCTATACTTCTCTGTAGGGATTTTTAAAAGATCGACGACTCCTCTGGTCGTGGCGTGGCATTGCGCTGCATAGCAGTGCTTTTGCGACACCTTCTGGCAACAATCCGCGCACTTGAGGCAATGCCCTTGGGTATCGGCTTTTTGGAGGTGGCGTTGCGGGAGACCATGGTAGCTGAAGAGGATATGGTCATAGCTGTCCATGGGAAGTGGGGTGGCCACTTGGACAAGGGCATTGTGGAAAGCGGGCTCGTAGGCGAAATGGGAAATGAAGGTCACCTCTGGAATGACCGTCTGATGGCGCAGAAGTTCCATCACCTTCTGATGCACAGATCCTGTCGTCGCTGACGCATATTGAGGAAAAAGGGGCAGGATGATCAGGCGATGAGGTTGATGTCTCAGCAATGCGGTCAATCCATTCTCAATGGAGGGCTGCTGATAGCGCATCGCCAGTTCTACGCTATAGCCTTCTCCCAATGCATTCTGCAAGGCCTTTTTTACTTTCACACCATACACCATGAGAGGGGAGCCCTCTTCCGTCCAGATGCGCTGATAGCTGTGCGTGGACTGCCGCAGCCGAGTCGGAACGATCAGGCCGCGCACCAGCAGCTGGCGTTTCCACCAGGGGAGATCGATAACGCGGCCATCCGTCAGAAATTCATTGAGATAGTGGAAAACATGTTTCAAAGTGGGAGCGCGGGGCGTGCCCAGGTTGATCAGAAGAATTGCAGTGTGAACCATGGCAGATATCATATTTGATTGGCTGAAAATTTGTAGAGTCATATGTTGTGATTTTTATGAAACATGAAGAACAAGTCTATGTTTTTGGCAAGGGTTTGCCATCTCCTCCTCTGGAAAAAGCCCTTTTAGGCGGAAAAGGCATGGGTCTGGCCGAAATGGCGGCTATCGGCATGCCCGTTCCTCCGGGGTTCATCATATCGACAGAAGCCTGCAACGCCTATCGCCTTGAGCATCAGCTGCCCTCAGGATTACACGATGAGGTCATTACAGCGATGAAAGTCCTGGAGCGGGAGGTAGGCAGAGCATTTGGCAGCGATTCCCATCCTTTACTTGTCTCGGTACGCTCCGGAGCGCGCGTTTCGATGCCGGGGATGATGGACACGGTGCTTAATCTCGGCTTGAATGATCGCTCCGTCGAGGGATTTGCCGCGATGACCCGCAATGAGCGGCTGGCCTATGACAACTACCGCCGCTTCATCGAGATGTATGCGGATATTGTAATGAAGGTGGACCGCAAACATTTCGACCAGGCCTTTGATGTCCTCAAAATGAGAGAAGGGGTCAGCGGCGTTGCGGAGCTCAGCATCCAGGGGTTGAAGGAGGCGTGCGACATCTTCAAGCAGATCTTCCAGCAGCATTCCGGGCTGCCCTTTCCGCAGGATTCCCACGAGCAGCTGTTTGAAGCAATCAAAGCTGTATTCAACAGCTGGGACAGCGATCGTGCGATCCTTTATCGCCAGCTCAACGCTATTCCTGACAGTTGGGGAACGGCACTCATTGTTCAGAAAATGGTCTTTGGCAACCGCAACGAGCATTCAGCAACAGGCGTCGCCTTTACACGCGATCCTGCCAGTGGAGCCAATCAGTTTTATGGGGAATTTCTCCCCAATGCTCAGGGGGGAAGAGGTTGTGGCTGGCATCCGCACGCCCCATCCCATCAGCCGTGCCCAGCGCGAGGCGATGAAATCGCCCCTCACAAGCCTGGAAGAGCTGATGCCGGAGGTCTATGGAGAGCTCTATGACATTGTCAAGCAGCTGGAAAGGCATTACGCAGATATGCAGGACATCGAGTTCACGATTGAGGATGGCAAGCTGTACATGCTGCAGACCCGGACTGGCAAACGCACCGGTTTTGCTGCCGTGCGCATGGCTGTGGAGATGCTGGAAGAAGGACTGATCGATGACAAAAGCGCCCTCAAGCGCGTCCAGCCTGCTCAGCTGGTCCAGCTGCTTGCGCCCATCTTCGACGAAAAGGCCAAAAAGGCTGCTGGCAATTTTCTTGCGGCCAAAGGGCTTGCCGCCGGGCCGGGGGCTGCCTGCGGCAAAGCGGCCTTTTCGACCGAAAAAGCTCTCCAGATGCATCAACAGGGGATCCATAGCATTCTCGTGCGCGGTGAAGCTAATCCAGATGATTTTCCTGGCATGGTGGCAGCGGAAGGTGTTCTGACCATCCATGGGGGCGGCACGAGCCATGCTGCGGTTGTCGCCCGAGGGATGGGGAAGCCCTGTGTCGTGGGTTGCGAGTCTCTCCGGCTCAATGAGGTAACCAAAATACTTTCTTCGCAGAACCTCCGGATCAAAGAAGGAGATCCGATTGCGATCGACGGAACCACGGGAGAGGTCTTTTTTTGCGACTTGCCGGCAAGCCTCTCCGAAATTGTGCAGGTCATTGTCTCTAAAGCCAAGGCACCCGGAGAGAGTGCCGTTTTCGGGCGTTTTAAGACCATCATGGATCTGGCCGACAAATACCGCGTGCTCCGCGTGCGGACCAATGCGGACACTCCACAGGACAGCCAGGTTGCCCGGGCCTTTGGCGCGGAGGGCATCGGCCTCTGTCGGACAGAGCACATGTTCATGGAGCCACAGCGCTTAAACGACGTCCGCTGCATGTTTTTCAGCACTCATCCCGACGAGCGCAAGCGTGCGATCGACCGTCTCTTGCCCCATCAGAAGGGGGATTTCATCGCCATTTTCCGCGTCATGGATGGCCTGCCGGTGACTATCCGCCTCCTCGATCCTCCCCTGCATGAATTCATGCCCCACACGAAAGAAGAGATGGACGCGCTGGCAGCGATGATGGGAGTCTCGTTAGAAAAATTGAGCGAGATACGCGCATCCATGCAGGAGCAGAATCCCATGCTGGGCCACCGAGGATGCCGGCTGGGAGTGACACTCCCTGAGTTGACCGAGATGCAGACGCGCGCCATTCTTGAAGCTGCCATTGAAGCGACTGAAGAGGGCATTGTCGTCATTCCCGAAATCATGGTTCCACTCGTCAGCACCCATGAGGAGCTTCTGCATCAAAAAGCCCTCATCAATCTGACTGCCGCACGGGTGTTTGCCGAGCAGAAAGTCACCATCCCCTATTCGGTCGGCACCATGATCGAGCTGCCTCGCGCTGCATTAACGGCCGATGAAATTGCCGAGAGCGCCGAGTTCTTCAGCTTTGGGACCAACGATCTTACCCAGACCAGCTTCGGCATCAGCCGGGATGACAGCGCCAAATTTGTCCCCGCCTACGTCAAAGGTGTGCCCGATCCCCGGCGTCCCGGGGAGCTGCTTCACCTTTATTCAGATGACCCCTTCCAGGTCATCGATCGCAAAGGGGTGGGTCAGCTCATGCAGATCGCCATCAGCCGCGGACGCGCTACCCGGCCCAGTCTCAAATGCGGCATCTGCGGCGAGCATGGCGGGGATCCTCGATCCGTCCATTTTTGCGCCGAACTTGGGCTCGACTATGTCTCCTGTTCGCCCTATCGCGTCCCGATCGCCAAACTGGCAGCTGCCTGGGCGGCGCTGTAGTTATATAGCTCGCAAATATTTAATAATTCAGGTCAATTTCTTCTGGAGCTATAACCTTGAACTGCCCTTGCAAGAATTCTTGGTATATTTTATACTTATCTATTTGAATATCAAATAATACTAGGAGAAAAATCATGGTGGGTGCACCTGTTGCAGCTATCAGGCCAGCATCTGATGAAGTTAAATTGGGTGACTTTGCCACTGCGAATTGCGATTACTTTAAGAATATGCATGACCATGTTAAAGATAAGCGCGATGAAGACTTTAAAAAGCGGAATAAAGTACAACAAGCCGCCTATCATGTGTTTAATGTCATGCAAATCGCAGCCCTTGTCGCCTTTCCTGCCTGCGTGGCGCTGGCTGCTGTCATTTCGATTGGCTATATCGGTTACGCTGCTGTTGCTGCGGTAGCCCTATTTGTATTTGCTAAGTTGCGCGGAGATTACAACACGATGACAAATGACGAAGAGCAGATCATCAGCAAGTATAAGGATCCCCTTGGATTGGACAATAACAAAGGGAATGTTCCGGAAGTTTCGGTTCTGAAGAAGTCTAGAGCCTATTTCGAAAAGCTCGTCGCCGAACCAAAAAATGAAAAGGAAAAAAAGGATCAGCAAGAGAAGTTCAAAGTGGCCCAGAAGCTCTTCGATAAGAATATTGAGCCCGATGAACTGAAAAAAAGAGTCGCTACGCTGGCCGTCACCTCGCTGCTACTCGAATCCATTCAACATCTCTATCAGAAAAATCAGAAGCTCATCGTAGAAAACTGCGACAGGCTTGAAAAGGGTAGGCTGATCGATCATTCTTCATTCGACAATGTGCAAAAAGCTAAAATCAGGTACCTGACAGCGCAGCTGAGAGATCCATCCAAAGAATTCCCGGCTAGTTTCAGTAAGGATAAGGCGATAGACAAAAAAGACAGCAAGAT
>JAJFUZ010000223.1 GCA_021372155.1 Parachlamydia sp.
GGATCTAGGGGGTGTTATCCCCAATGCGGGTATCGTCTTTGCCTCGATGAGCTATGATTTTCCTACGATTTTAGAAATGGTCAAAAAAAAATACCCTGGTATCGAACTGATTGGCTGTTCTTCGCATGGCGAATTTTCCTCGAAACTTGGCGTCAGCGAAGACTCGCTGGCCCTGATCTTGTTCTCCTCAGACACCATTCAAATGCGCGCCTGTATGTCAGAGCATCTTTCAGGAGATGCAAAGAAAGAGGTGTTAGAATCCGTTCAAACACTGAACGATTTGCCTGCTCCTGCTTATTGCTGCATGTTAGCGGATGGTATCCTGGGCAATGTGACAGAAGCTATTGAAGGCGTCAAGCAGCGCTTTGGTCCCCTGTTTTCTGTTGCCGGAGGAAATGCCTGCGACGATTGGAAATTTGAAAAGGTCTATCAATTTTGCGGCGACAAAGTCAACACAGACTCCGCAGCCTTCCTCTTTTTCTCTGAGCCTCTTAAAACTTCCACCGCCGTATTCCACGGGAGGCAACCCTTTCCCTCTTTTACCAAGCACATCGTGACCAAAGCTTCTAAAAACATTGTTTATACCATTGATAACATGACTGCGCTGGAATTTTATCAATCGCAGATTGGCATTATCAAAAGCTACGAACCTTACGGACTGCTGATTTACCTGGAGGGTAGCGATCGCTACCTGATCCGATCCCCATTCAAGGTTATGGATGACGGCAGCATCCGCTTTTCTGGCGACGTGCCGCAAAACGCCGTCGTTGGCATTTCCAGACTCTCCAGCCCAGCGGAAACACTAGCTGCCACTGAACCCTGCGTTAAACAGGCTTTAGCCACCTTTCCTGGAAAAAAGATACAGGCCGCCCTTGTCTTCTCCTGCGCTTTGCGCAAAGAGATTTTGGGTACTGAAGTTACCAAAGAATTTGACATTGTCAAGCAACACTTGCCCGAGGGAACGCCCATCATCGGATTTTATACCTTTGGAGAAATAGGCAAGTTTAGTCCTGACTACCCCCCCAGTTATCACAATGAAACGATCGTGATTTCCTTATTGGGAGATTAATGTGGAAGATTTGGAAAAAGTCATCGCTACACTGACAGCTGAAAAAAAAACCTTGGAGAAGAAGTTGCAGGTAGCAGAAAAGGCCCGCAAGCGAACTGAAAATTTCAAGAATCAGAACGAAGCTGTCATCGCCCAGATCAACATAAAGCTGACACAAACTCTGAAACAATTGCAACTCACCCAATTAGAATTGATTCAATCGGAAAAGATGGCCGGCCTGGGCCAATTGATCGCAGGTGTCAGCCATGAGATCAATACTCCTGCAGGAGCAATCGTTAATTCCATTTCTGGCATCCTCAAAGACAATCCCACCTTTATCGAAGGAATGATCCAGATCATGTCGGAATTGCCCCAAAATCTGTTCCCTCACCTTCGCTTTTGCATCAGAACTGTGACAGCGAGCAAAGGAGCCGGAACAAGCGACGAACGGCACATGGCAAGAGATCTCGACAAGATTCTTCAAGCGCACGAGATTCCCACATGCATGAGCTTTTCCCGCAACCTGGCTGCAATTGGATTTGACAAGGAAAATATCGAACAATTGCTCCCTCTTCTGCAGCTGCCGATCCGAGAGAGCCTCTACCAATTCCTCTATATCCTCGGGACGAACGCCAGCCATACCAGAAATATTAAAATCGGCATCGATAAAATCATTCGATTGGTCAAGGCGCTCAAACTTTATTCGCATTCCGACCAGGATCAAATTGCTTCCATTCGTCTTGAAGAAGATTTTGAGACCACTCTGATAATTTTGCACAACAAGCTCAAGCAGGGCATTACCATCATCAAAGAGTTTGAACCTATTCCCGACGTGAAATGCTTTGCCGATCAGCTCAATCAGGTCTGGACGAACCTGATCAACAACGCCATTGAAGCTATGAAAGGAAATGGGCGCATCATTTTGCGCCTAAAGCGGATGGATGATTCTTTTGTGAAGGTCGAAATCGAAGATAACGGACCGGGAATTGAAACTTCCATCCGACCTAAAATTTTCGATCCCTTTTTTACGACCAAACCCAAAGGCGAAGGCACCGGTCTTGGCTTATCGATCAGCAAAGAGATCATCGAAAAACATCATGGAACGATCGACGTCGAGTCTATTCCAGGCAAAACGCTTTTTACAGTCAAATTGCCGATTGATTTACATCACATCATAAAGTGATCGCCAAAGCGAGAGACGCGCGCATCCCCTTCGTTTTATGCCGCGTCTCCTCAGCTTCGCTTTTAGGATCGGAATCCAACACAATTCCAGCCCCAGTACGCAGCGTGGCCATGCCGCCTTGAAGAACAGCTGACCGAATCAACAGGCAGCTGTAAAGGTTCCCCCGATGATCTAAAGTACAGACAGCCCCTCCATAGACTCCTCTGGGTGCATGCTCACAATTCCTGATAAAGGCGATGGCATCGCGCTTTGGCCCGCCGACAAGAGTGCCCGCGGGAAATACGGCTTTCAACGCTTCTATTGAGGTCTGAGAATCTGAAAGCTTCCCCTCAATATGGCTGATTTGGTGGGAGACGTGGGCAAAATGGACCAGCCGTTTAAACTGAACCACCCGCAGGGACCCCGGCTTTGCAACAGCAGCAAGATCATTGCAAGCCATATCGACAGCGATGACATGATCGGAGCCCTCTTTTGGGTCTAGAAGAAGGGCCTCCTCTTTTCCCGCACCTCTTGGGACTGTGCCGGTAATTGGGGCCATTTCCAGAGAGTCTCCCTTGACGCTGAGCAATTTTTCGGGCGAGGCGCCGACAAAAGCAAAATCCTTGGTCTGGAAGAGAAAATGATACGGTGAGGGATTCACCATGCGGCTTGCGCGGTAGAGAGCAAGAGGGGTACCTGAATAGGCCTGCGTAAAGGAACGGGAGAGGACAATCTTGAACAGCTTGCCCTCCTGCATGGCTTCCTGCCCTTGGACAATCATGGCGCTAAATGCAGCGTCATCTGTGAGCGCTTGCAGATCGGGTGCAAGGGGGGAAACCCCGCTACTGGGCATCAGCACACCACAAATTTTGGCATACGTGTCGCCGATCCTTTGCATGGCGGGCGCATAATGTTCAGGATTAGGCTCGACGGCCTCTGCGATTGTCAACACGTTGGAAAGATGATCGAACACAAGCATCGACTGGTACAAATCAAACTGCACGCCCTCATCCCCCTTTCCATGGAAGACATCGAAGGCGAGAAATCCGATCGGTCCTCCAAAGAAAGGGGGAAAGATCCCATCTTCTGCACAAACGCTGTCCAGGAGATTGCGATCGAAGGAGCGATAGGTCTGGCATGGGTGTATGCCTAAAAAAGTGCCATGAATCTGCTCTTCAGGTTGATGGATTTCAAACAGGCATGACTGGGCACTGCCCGCCAAGACATGATGGGCAATAATTGGGGAAACCAGATCGCCGGGAAATTGCTGGAAAATAAGCACCCTGCTGTGGGATTGCCTGGCTTTCGCAGCCTGCACTTGAAACATTTCTTTGGTGAGAGATTTAAACATGCTGAATGAAATTCTCCAAGATCTTCGCTCCCTCTAATGTCAGCATGGATTCGGGGTTGAATTGGACGCCATAGCAGGGCAGCTCCCGATGGCTGATTCCCATGATGACGCCTTCAGCCGTGCGCGCTTCGATTTGCAGATGGTTGGGGAGAGAGGCTTCATCCACGACATAGGCATAATAGCAGCCAACAATAAAGGGCGAAGGGACATTCTCGTAATGCTGGCTTTGATGATGGTACGCCAGAGATGATTTTCCATACACAGGTCTCGCTGCTTTGATGACCTTGCCACCAAAAGCTTCCACCAAAGCACGCATTCCCAGCGAAATCCCTAAAATAGGGATTCTGGAAGAAAAATGCTGAATCAAATTCACAAGGGTGTCCGCCCCAGTTCCTGGATGCGAGGAAAGAATGATGGCTTCAGGATCGAGGCTTTGTACAATCGAGAGGGAGGCATGTGGCACGATGATGACCTCTCTGCGGGTGCATGCGACAACCTGATGGAAGAGTTTGAAAGTCAACCCTCCCTGATTATCAATGATCACAATCATCCATTACCTATAAAACACTACCTATAAATCAACCTTTTTCTTTTAGCAATTAAATTGCTGTGCGCATAAGTTGCGGAGTATGAAGGCAATCATTGTCGAATCATTCGGCGGACCAGAGGTCATGGTCCTGAAAGAGCTTCCAGATCCCCATCCGGGGCCTGGTCAAGTTGTAGTTTCGGTCAAAGCCGCCGGCGTCAACCCCAAAGATACCCATTATCGAGCGGGATTATACCCTCTTCTTCACTCTCCGCCTTTTACACCGGGGATCGATGGGGCTGGGATTATCCAGGCAACCGGAGCGGGAGTGACGCGGCTCACCAAAGGCAATAGAGTCTTTTGGACCAGCTCCCTCACCGGATCCTATGCCGAGCTGGCGCTATGCGATGAATCGCGCGTCCACCCTCTCCCGGAGCACATCTCTTTTGCCGAGGGAGCCGGCGTCGGAGTTCCCTACAGCACGGCTTTCCGGGCCCTGTTTCAGAGAGCCAAAGTCTCCCCAGGAGAAACGATTCTCGTGCATGGCGCCAGCGGAGGCGTGGGCATCGCGGCGCTGCAGCTTGCCCGAGGATATTGTTACCATTTGATTGGCACGGCAGGAGCGCAGCAGGATCTGGAGATGATCAAAAGCGAAGGGGCCGATCTGGCTATCTCTCATCGCGATCCTGGCTACATGGAAGCCATCATTCCTTTGAATGGAGGCAAGAAAGTCGATGTCATTTTGGAAATGAATGCCCATCTTAACCTGGGCAAAGATCTTCCTCTGCTGGCCAAGAATGGGCGAGTGGTGGTGATTGGGAGCCTGGGCATGGTGGCTATCAACCCGCAATACCTGAAAGACTCCGACGCCCACATCCTTTCCGTTTCCCTGCTGATCGCCTCGCCCGATGAACTGGCAACGCTCCATGCAGGGCTGCAGATTGGTCTCGAAAAGAGAATTATCCAGCCCAGAATCTACCAGCAGTTCGCTCTAAAAGATGCCGCCGAAGCCCACCATTCGCTGATGCAGCCGGGCCATTGGGGAAAAATCGTGTTAATTCCTTGAGCGAGCTTTGCAACTAGCTTTAATCAATGGAAGTGATAGACGTAGCGCAGGAACAAGGAGGTGCCCTGAGGCCTGTTTCTGGCATGCTGCTCGAAGTATAAATTAACCAGAAGGACGTTGTTGAGTGAAAACGAGTACACCAGGCCAGGGCCGATGGCCCACACTCTTTCGCGTCTTCCCGATACGTTTCGCCCATTGACTTTGGTGTCTGTAAACTGGATGAAAAAGTAACCGTTGATCCCGAGGCGCAGCTTCTTCAACACCTCAACAGAGGAGGCAATGTTGGCATGCACAACCTGACCCGCCTGTGTGGTAGAGACCCCAGGTCCAAAGGCAAGCTTCGGATCATGGTTTTTGGCATTCCACAGATAGTGCAGGCGCCAGGAAATGGACCACTTGGCATGGGGCCAAATGGTGCCTGCCCAGTAGGGATTGAAATACCAGGTATTGCTTCCAGGAGTAATGGGAATGCTGCGTCGGTACTTTCCAACTGGCAGAAAGAAATCAATTTCAAAACGCTGAACAAAAAGCGGCCTTCCTTTGGATCCCTCCTCAGACATAACGGGATCAAATTGCAAAAGCGGACCAATCAGCAGATCGCCGACTCCAGTCGTGGCATCGAGCACGCGGTGGTGAAGTCCATCCTCTATGTCAGTCTCGACAAGAAGGGGGAGAAGGATATCAAATCCCCAGTGAACTCCCCAAATCTTACATGTTGAGATGTAGATCACCTGATTGAGGTTGGCGATGCTATGAAACCTTTGATGGGGCAAAGGAAGTTTGTGCCCCTTGTCGTCGGTGAATTTATGCGTATTGTAAAACTGAGTATAGCTTTCCCAGTACCATCCGGGTCCGTTAGGAACTCCGCCATCAAGGAAACTTGTAGCGCCCAGGTTGATGGTGAGTGGTTGATCGTAGGCTACTGCGGTCGAGAACCAACCTGTAAGGAATAAAACGAATGCCAGCTTTTTAATCATGCCAGCGAAATTAGCAAATTTTGTTTTTTTCTGTATAGGTATTTTTCTTACAGAGTCTCAGGCAAAATGACGCGAAAGACTGTGCGTCCTGGCTGGCTTTCCACTTCGATATGCCCCTTGTGTTTCTTGATGATCTGCTCCGTCAAAGTGAGGCCAAGACCTGTCCCTTCACCCTTGCGCTTCGTGGTGAAATAGGCTTCAAAAATGCGCGGAAGGATCTCCTTGGGGATACCGGGTCCATGATCTTCGATTTCCACCTGAATGATGCCTTGAGGCAATTTTTGCGTTCGGATGATGATCGTTCCCTTCCCCTTCTGGGCCTCAAGAGCATTGTTGATCAGGTTTGTCCAGACCTGATTGAGTTGATCCGCATAGCAGCGGATGGGAGGAAGGTCGCCAAATTCCTGTGTCACTGTCAACCCCTGGAGGCGAGTGCGAAGAATCGTCAGCACATTCAGGATATCCTCGTTGACATTTGCCATGCCGACTTCATCCTGATCCGACCTTGAGTAGAGCTTTAAGGCTTTGACAAGGCTGGCCACTCTTTTGATGCTGATCTCTATGTCACCCAGGTGCACTCGGTTCATTCCAAGCATGAATAACAGCTCTTGAATCGGATTTCCCAGGCTGGACTTCAGCAAAGGGATCAGGGCGGTGACTTGGGAGCCATCATAGCCGATTTTGGCTAAACAGCTGCAAGCATAGTGCGAGGAAGGCACACCATGGTCTGTCAGAACTTTCTCAATTCCCCGCGCCATGTCGCGCTCCTCTTTCGTGCCTTTGGGCTCTTTTTTCGAGATCACCCAGCGGCAGGCCTGCAGAAAAGCGTCGTGCAGATCAGCGGGCAGCTGGCTGATTATTACCAGCAGATTTTCAAACAAGGCTCCATAATCTTTTTTGATTTCATCCACGGCCCCTATGATGGCAGCGGCGGGGGTGTTGATTTCATGACTGATGCCCGCGATCAGCTGGCCAAGGCCCGCCAGCTTTTCTGACTGGATAAGCTGAAGCTGAGTCGTCTGAAGCTGCTGCAGGGTGCTGTTCAGCTCCGCGTTGACCTTTTCGAGCACCTGCTGATTCTGCTCTTTATAGTCCTCCAGCCGCTTGCGTGCTTTTTCACTCATTTCCAGCTTTTTGGATAAAATTCTGACTTCGTGCTGTAGTGCCTTAAGCTGATCTTCCGGCTCCATGCTATTCTCCTATCAAGATGACAACAATCGTCTCATTGTAATATCTCGACGGTTCTCCCAGGTGATGGTGCCCGATTTCGCCATAAGTATAAAAACCAAACAAGTCGACATCAGGCAGCTCTTTTTGAATGATTTCAATTTCTTTAGGCGTATCGGTCCCCAAAATCTCTTTGCGCAGAGCACAGGAGTAGACCAAGGCTAAATCAATTTTATCGCCCTTAAAAGCCTCCCGGGCTTGTTTGATGCAAACCTGCGCGGCTTCCAGCGTTTTTGCCTTGGTTGCCAGCTGGGAGATGGTTACTTGGCAACCCTGAGGAATATCGCCAGGGAAGGTGATGCTGCCATTCTCTCGGTCAATCCTGAAGGGTGCGCGAACGAGATAGCGATCAGGAAAGCGCTCGGGGTCATCTAAATAGATCAGTAAAGCATAGGCTTCATAGTTGGCATGCTCCCCGAGATGAAGCTTATAAAAGTCCAACGCAGGCATATTGTCGATTGTATAGAGGATATTTTTTTCGGAGTGCGTGATGACAGATCTGGTTTTGAAAGGAAATGGAGTGTGTCCATGTCTGACAGCGATCGAACACTTGAGAGGTTCTGACAGCAACATCATGGAAGCAGCATTTGAGGCCACCTGATCCGCATGGAAGACAAAAACTTTCTGAAACTTCCAGTCATCACATGCCCCGCCTCCGCCGATGACTAAAGCAGGATTGCCCACCCCTTCTGCAACCCCATTGATCACATCGGTGATATTGCTGGTCAGGCCATCGGCAAAAAGCAGACAGAGCGAAGGCAGCTTGTGATTTTCAGGAAGGGCCTCTTTGATCGCACCCGCAACGGCCGCCTTTTCATTCTGGGATATCTCTTTCGCAAAGGCTGTATGGATCTCTACGGCATCCGAATCAAGGAGCAGGAGAGCGACGCTATTGCCCGCGACCTTTTTCTTGGAAGAGATCTCCCCAAAAGACGAGCAGCCTGCAATTTGGATCCCGGGATAGCGCCGTCTGATCTGCTCCGTCAAAAAGGCAAAGTCATAGCCTATGGAGGCAAACAGCAAACCCGCCTGCGGCTTTCGACCCTGCAGGGTTTGCTCGCATTGAGCCAAGACATCCTCGATGGCCTCTTTAGTTTCAGGTTCCTCGCTGTGACCGATGGCAAAATGCAACATAAACATCCCTCATCTTCATTATAACAAAACAGCGTTTGAAATAATGTAATTAAATTTTATAATAATACTATGGTTATCCTCTGTGTTGATGATGAAAAAATCACCTTGGATGCTCTTGGCCACCAGCTGATGCGCTACTTTCACGATCTCTATGAGTATGAGTTTGCGGAGAGTGGAGAGGAGGCCCTCAAACTCATCCGCGAGCTGGAAGAGAGCGGCAAGGCTGTCACCCTGGTGGTTGTCGATCAGATCATGCCCGGAATGAAGGGCGATGAGCTTCTGATGACCCTCCATCAAAGCCATCCCCAAATGATTAAAATCATGCTGACGGGCCAGGCATCCCTCGAATCTGCCATCAATGTCATCAACCAGGCCAATATTTACAAATATGTCAGGAAACCCTGGGATGAACAGGAGCTGATGCAGATCATTGAAAAGGGTCTGCAGCGCTATCAGCTGGAAACCCAAAAGCAGCACCAGCTGGAATTGTTCCGGTATAAAGCCGAAGAGTTTGGAGGCGCTCTTTTCAAGCAGACCTCCAAAGAGGAATTCCTGAAATGGCTTCCTCAGAAACGCAAGATTTTCGTCTACCAGCAATTTCCTGCCGACCATCTCTCCTCAGTCTCAGCTTATCAGGCCCTCGCAGCATCTGAAAAAGGCGACTCCTGCATGCTCAAAATCAACCATCCGGCCGACGATTACCACTACACCTTTTTAGGGTTCCGCCCCTGCGTGATCTATGAGGTCAGAGGCCGCGATGCCACTGTCCAGATCGACGGGAAAGCAACCGAACAGCTTTCAGGCGATCCGATGGAGAACTTGTGGAAACTGTCTCAGCGCGAGACCGCAGTTGCCGCCAACATCTTTCCCCCCTCACTGGGCGGTCTCGTAGGATTTCTGGCACACGATGCTGTGCGCCTCTGGGAAAAACTCCCAGCTACCCTGCCAGATCCCGACAATTATCCTGACATGCTGTTTCAGGCCTATCAACTCATGCTCTGCTTTGAGCATAAACGCAGCCTGCTCACCATCGCTTTGGCAGTCGAGCCAGAAGAAGGGGCTTATGCGGCTGCCATGGAGAAAATCTCCGATTGTTTTCTCCAATTGAGCCGACCCTCTCAACTGCCTGCAGCAGCCCATGCAGCAACAAGTGAGAAACGGGATATCGAAGTTGATATCGACGATGCGACATTCCGATCTATGGTGGAAAAGGCCAAAGAGGAAATTGGTAAGGGCAACGTCTTGAAGGTGATTGTTTCCCGAACATTCAAACGCCGCTTCGATGCCTCTCCTCTTTCTCTCTTCCGCGCCACCATCATGCTCAACCCCTCTCCCTATCACTATTTGCTGAACTACCGCGATTTCGCCATCGTCGGAGCATCTCCAGAAAAATTGCTGAGTTCCCAGGATGGCAATCTGGAAAGCGTCCCAGTGGCTGGAACTTATGCTCGGACAGGCACATCTGCCGATGCCTTAATCGAGGCCCAGCTCTTGAACGACCCAAAAATCAATATCGAGCACATGATGCCTGTCGATGTCGTTCGCAGCGATCTGGCAGCGGTATCCGATCCGGGAAGCGTGAAAGTGACCAGGCTGAAAACATTAGAACGATTTTCTCATGTGGTGCACGTCGTGAGCTACTTGTCGGGAAAGCTGCGGAAGGACTTAAATCCCTTAGATGCCGTCAAAGCTATCTTCCCTGCTGGAACACTCTGCGGAGTGCCCCGCATCCGCTCGCTTGAGATGGTTGAGGGCATCGAATTTGTCCGACGAGGCCCTTATGGGGGTGCCGTTTTAGCCATTGATGGCCGAGGCAATCTTGACAGCGGCATCATCATTCGCACCGCCTTTTTGAAGAACGGCATCGCCTCGGTGCGCACGGGAGCAGGCATCGTCTATGATTCCGTACCTCAGAAAGAAGCAGACGAAACGCGCCAAAAAGCCAAATCCATGATGAACGCGATGAATATGGCGGAGGACTATTTTTCATGATCATTATCATCGATAATTACGATGCTTTCGCCTATTCCTTAAGCGAATTGGCCTCACAAGCCAACTCGGAAGTGCATCTCTTCCGCAATGACCGCATTTCAGTCGAAGCCATCAAAGAGCTGCATCCGCAGGGCATCATCCTCTCTTCGGGTTCAGGCCAACCCCAGAATACAGGCATCTGCTTTGAGCTGCTCAATACTTTTGCCTCAAGAATCCCCATCTTAGGCGTCGACCTGGGTTGTCATGTGATTGCCGAGTTCTTTGGGGCAAAAACTGTCAACATCGCGCCCATCCACGCCATTGCCTGCCTGACCCTCCATTTTGGGGGCAGCCTCTATCACAACATCGCATCCCCCTTTGTCGCAGGCCAATATCACTCTCATATCATCGATAAGCGAACCTGTCCTTCCCAATTGCTCCCAGAAGCCGAAAAGGATGATGGCACAATCATGAGCATCAAACATGCTGACTATCCCTGCTATGGCGTGCAATTTCATCCCGAATCGATGCTGACGCCCGAGGGGCCAAAAATAATCGCAAACTTTTGTGGACTGTGCAAAAAGAGGTGATATGTTTCGACAGCTTTCTCTGGACGAATTCCGCTCTCAGATGGTTCATCAACGACCGATTCTGGTCTATCAGCAATTTACTGCCGACACCCTTCCCCCCATCCTTTGCTACGACCGTCTCTCTCCCGAGGCCCCGTCTGCATTGATCGAAATTCATTACCCCCAGGAGGACTATCACTACTCCTTCCTGGGATTCGATCCCTATCTGACCTTCCAGGCCAAAAATGGCACAGCGACCCTGGAAACTGGTAACGCAAAACTGAATTTTGATGGCGATCCTTTGGCAGCCTTGTGGCAAGTTTCCCAGCAGAACCTCTGCGTCGGTACCGAGATCTTTCCCAATTTCTTTGGAGGTCTCATCGGATTCATGGCTTACGATGCCATCCGCCAGTTCGAAAATCTCCCCGATCGGCATCCCGATCTGGACCAGTATCCCGATCTCCTCTTCCACGCCTATCGGATGATGCTCTGTTTCGACCATAAAACCCGTATCATGACGCTAGGCTTGGCTACTCCCCCCCACGAAGATGCCTACGTGGCATCCATGCATGCCATCCAGGCCTGCTATGAGAACTTATTGAAATCTCCTTCACTGCCCGAACACAACTTCAGAATTGCTCAAGACCCTCCCCTAGATATCGAGATGACAGATGAAGCATTCAGGGATCTTGTCACACAGGTTCAGGAAAGCATCCAAAAAGGAGAAGTCAGCAAGACCATCATTTCCAGAACCTTTTCAAGGCCGTATGCAGGTTCCCCCTTCGCCCTTTTCCGCGCCAGCCGCATGCTCAATCCCTCTCCCTGCCATTTCCTGCTATCCTATCCCGCATTTTCCCTCGTCGGCGCATCGCCAGGCAAACTGCTCAGCGCCATAGGCCGCGAACTGGAGATCACCCCATTGGCAGGCACATATCCCCGAAAAAGCCTTGCCGATGACCGGCGCCTGGATGAGCAGCTCCTCCATGATCCCAAGGAGACTGCCGAACATATGATGCTCGTGGAAGCGGTGAAGAAGGATCTTGCAAAAGTCTCCACGCCTGGGTCTGTAAGGATCAGCAAACTCATGACGCTCGAACACTTTTCACATGTGACGCATATTGTGAGTTATGTCAATGGGACGCTGGATCCCCGCTTTAATGTCCTCGATGCCCTTAAGGCAGCTTTTCCCGCTGGCACCCTAAGCGGCATCCCCAGAGTTCCAGCCCTGAAGATCATCGATGCCCTGGAAAAATCGCGCCGAGGCCTCTATGCCGGTGCCGTCTGCGCACTTGACGCCCGAGGTAACCTCGACAGCGTGCTGATCAATCGCACAGCCGTCTTGAAACAGGGTGTCGCCTATGTCCGAGCAGGAGCCGGCATCGTCCACGATTCCGATCCGCAAAAAGAGGCGGATGAAAGTCGGCACAAAGCCAGAGCCATGCTGGAATCTCTGAAAGCTGCCGAAACCTATTTTTTCTAGCAAGTAGCCCGACTATACATTTTTTGGAACAAATAAAGAATTTCATGAGACACGAGCCATGTTTTCAAAACCCTTTTGGTGGTGCATCAAGATTCACATATACCCTTGCATTTTGACCAAATAAATTCATTTTTACCTTGAATTTCGACCAAATAAATTCATTTTTGCCTTGAATTTCGACCAAAACCCTGCTAATTTTACCTTGTAAAACGACCAAAAACAGGGTTATGTTCAAGCGACTCATCGATTATCATTTAGAGAAATGGAAAGTAGACGCCTTCAGAAAACCGCTTCTCCTTCGCGGGGCAAGACAGGTCGGGAAAACCTATGCTGTCAGGAGATTAGGCCAAGAGTTTGATCATTTTGTCGAAATCAACTTTGAAAAGTTAAAAGGAGCTGCAGCATTATTTGAACAAGATCTTGACCCTTCAAAATTGATAAGAAATTTATCGATTCTCGCCAAAACGCCCATCATCCCGGGAAAAACGCTGTTGTTTTTGGACGAAGTTCAAGTAGCTCCTCAGGCTATTATTGCTTTGCGCTATTTTTATGAAGAGATGCCTCAACTGCATGTCATCGCAGCTGGGTCTCTTTTAGAATTTGCAATCGAACATGTCGGTGTTCCCGTCGGTCGCCTCTCAATGCTGTACATGTATCCGCTCTCATTCATAGAATATCTTGTTGCGATCGACGAGAAATTAATCGCTGAAGAAATCCTCGCCCATCAAGCGGGTGTCATGCTAGAAGAACCTCTCCACAATAGATTTTTAGAACGACTTGGAGAGTATCTCTCCATCGGCGGAATGCCAGAAGCTGTTGCAAGATGGGTCCAAACACATGATCCAGCATCATCTTTGCATGTTTTGCAGGAAATTGCCATGACTTATCGGCAAGATTTTGAGAAATATTCGAAAAAAACCCAAGTTAAGTACTTAGAACAACTCTTTCGTCAAGTACCCCATCTTATTGGGCAAGAATTCTCCTACAGCGAAATTCATGGAGAATATCGCAAACGCGAACTTGCTCCGGCATTAAGTTTGCTAGAGCGAGCCAATATCATTCATATCATACGTCACTGCTCAGGACAAGGTATCCCTATCGGTTCAGAAGTGGATTTCGAAATATTTAAAGTGATATACCTCGATGTAGCCCTATGCCAGGCCATCTTAGGATCTGATATCTCAGAATGGTTCTTGCGTCCCCTAGATGCATTTGAGAACCGTGGTGAGATTGCGGAAGCATTCGTCGGTCAGGAGTTGGTCTGCTATGCAAATCCCGAAACGAAAGCGGAACTCTATTTCTGGAAGAGGAAGAGCAGAAGCAGTGCTGCGGAAGTGGATTATCTTCTTCAACGCAATTCCAACATCCTACCCATAGAAGTCAAAAGTGGGCATGGATCTACTCTTCGAAGTCTCCAACTTTTTCTGGCGACGCATCCTAATTCTCCATTTGGACTTAGATTTTCTGCGCTCAATTATTCGATTTTGGAAAAATTGGATTCTCGGCCGTTGTACGCAGTGGTATCTTTAGCCCACGAAAGTCAAAGGGAAGCTTTGCACAGCTTGTTCTAACAGACCATCTTTTAGTTTTAAGAAATGATGGAAAACTCTATTATTTAGATTCTATAAAAGGAGTAATTATGTGTGTGCGGGCATCGGTTGGTCCCTCATCGGTTGCATAGTTTCTGCCGCGCTGTACCATAAAACCAGATCAATTAAACGCTCTGTTGATGAAATGTAAAAACGCATTAAAATTCCTCGCTTTGAGTCATTGCCCACCGTCAATCTTCAAACCCTCCAACTTATAATAGAGTGTCCTCATTTAGAAGAGCTCAGAATTGACGGCTGTCCAATATATGAAGAAAGTATAATAAGAAAGATTGTAGCGAAGAAACCAATAGGCATTCCAAAAAAATGGGAGGTCTTTGTTAGACTAAAAACATCAACGATAGGAGCTTGTATGACAGCAATCCTTTCTTCAGGCGAATCAAACGGCACGCAGCAACTTTATCGGCTTAAGATACCCTCTCGGATGCATTCGGCGCAGTCTGCAACCAAAGATCCCGAAGATTGGCGCCATTTTCCGTTGCAACAAAGCCTCATCGAAGCGAAAAATTTTATCACCTATGGAGATGAAATTGGAGTCCATCTTTGGAAACAATTGACGGAGTTTAACGTGCTTGATTGGGATGGCAATGAGACTTACCTTGCTACGCTCAAACCTCTAAGCAGTGAACAATCTCTATCTCCCACAGATCGCCAGAAAAAAATTAGTCAATTCCACGCCAAACTTCTACCCTATATTCAAAAGCTCATCGATGGAAAAGGAAAAATTAACCCTTCAGATCAACCCCAGAAGCCTTTTATGTTCCCGCTCCTTAAAGCCTGATGGTCACATCTGCTTGATTGGAAAGATATTTCTTAAAAAACATTAAAGGTTTTTGAACGTCTCTCGGATACTTAAACCCGAGCATGGTGGAAAGTTTCAAAACGGACTTTCTCTTCCGGGTAGTTTGCTTTCTTCAGCGATTGTGCAATCAAGTTAACAAAGGCCTCTGGCCCGCAGATGTAGACGTCCGGCTCGCCCAGCGCTTTGACATGCTGGACAATCTCACTTTCCGTGAGCATCCCCTCTCTATCTTCTGGCTTGTAGGCCAGTGTCAAAGAGGGAAGGCGGCTGGAGATCTGCTGCAACTCGTCTTTGCGAATGAAATCATTTGAGTTCAAAGCGCAATAGAGAAGATGCACGCGTTTTGCGATCCGATTCTGGTCGAGAAATTGCGCAAAACTTAAGAATGGGGCAATTCCGACGCCTCCGGCAAAGCAGATGGCTGGAAGAGGTGCAGAATCAAACAGGAATTCGCCGCGCGGCTGCGAGACATAAATCTGCAGGTTATCCGGGGCTTCCTTCATCCAGCGGGCAAACAGGCTGCGCGGATCCAATTTGATCGTAATTTGTAGACTGTCGCACTCGCTGCCAGAAATCGAGTAGGGCCTCTCGAGCCATTGTTCGCCTACCTTCACTTGGATCACGATGTGCTGACCCGGTTTGAAGGCATCAAAATGGCCCCCTCTTGCCGGTTTGATGAGGTAGCTTCGGATTCGCGGGGAATGATCGGCGGCTTTTTGCATCACAGCCTCCATCCAATCTCCCGTCAGAAATGGCTCGATCCATTTGGCATCCATTTTAAGAAGAGTTGTCTCTGCAAGCGTTTCGACGCTGGCATTGCGCGGCTTGACGCTGCCGCCTGTAAAAGCCTGCTCGCCAAAGTAATCTCCCTGATTGAGCCTGGCAAGTGGGATCGGCTGTTTCGTGCGATCGTGTGTCAGAACCCTGACAGATCCTTCCAGAATAATGTAAATACCCTCAGATCTTTCCCCTTCGCGAAAGATCATATGACCTTCGGGGAATGTGACCAGTTGAGAAGCCTTCGCAAGTTGTTCCAGCTGCGCGGGATCCATATTCCGAAGCAATGAACAATTCTTAATCAAAGCAACGAGATTGTCTAAACTTTTCTGCATAAGCCCAATAAAGTCGGTTTAGGGAAATTTGTCAATTTTGTTAGATTGGTGCGGTATGCTTTGCGCGGTCATCAGAGGTCCCTCCCTGGAAGAGGCGGAACAGCAGCTTGCCCTGGCGCACACAAAATGCGCGCTGGTGGAGCTGCGCCTTGATCTTATTCAGGGTTGGAACCTGGATTGGTTGAAGAGGGTTCGCTTTCATCTCCCCAAGATATTAACGCTCAGAA
The DNA here is from genome assembly GCA_021372155.1 of Parachlamydia sp. Taxonomy (GTDB): domain Bacteria; phylum Chlamydiota; class Chlamydiia; order Chlamydiales; family Parachlamydiaceae; genus JAJFUZ01. The sequence continues at coordinate 16,260 of JAJFUZ010000223.1, forward strand.
GCCAGGATCAGGGAGGATCATTCCATGAATCAGAAGAAAAGCGGCTTCATAAGATCCGACAACTGGCCGCTCTTGAGCCCGACTTTCTGGATGTCGAATCCACGGTATCTCCAGAATTTGTCCAGGAATTGAAAAGGGCTAAAACACAGATCATCCTCTCTTTCCATGACTTTGCACAAATGCCGCCGCTCCAGTCCGTTCTGGAAGGGATGCGCCGCTGCCCGGCAGACATTTATAAGATCGCAGTGATGCTGCAGTCATCTGTCGAGGCCCTTGAGCTTTTGACCTTTATGAAAGCTAATTCCTCTGTTCTAGCTATGGGTATGGGGCCTTTTGGATCTTTGACGCGCATCCTTTCTCCCTTATTTGGAGGACGCTTCACTTATGCAAGTCTCTCGGATAACTTAAGCTCCGCTCCAGGACAGATCAAAGCGGATGAATTGGAATTTATCTACCATCACAGCGAACTGACAGAAGCGACAGCCCTTTATGGGCTTATTGGAGATCCCATTGTCAAAAGCTTAAGCCACCTCTCCCATAACCGTGCCATGCAGCAGTTGAAGCTCTCCTCAGTCTATGTCAAATTTCCAGTTCCATCCCAGCAGCTTCCCGACTTCCTAAATATGGCTAAAAAGGCATCCATTCGCGGACTGAGCGTCACTATGCCTTTGAAAGAGCAGGTGATGGCCTATTTAGACGATGTGGATCCCTGGGCTCAAAGAGTCGGGGCTGTCAACACCCTTCTGTTTGAGGAGGGCGCCATCAAAGGGTTCAACACGGATGGCAAAGGGGCGCTGGATGCCATTGAGGCGAAGATGCTGGTTAAAGGAAAAAAAGTGATCCTGATCGGGGCCGGAGGCGCATGCAAAGCCCTTGTAGCAGAGGCTCAGGACAGGGGAGCTGTCGTTTCCATCTTCAACCGCAATGCCGAAAGGGCTACAGACTTGGCAAAGCTCTTCGATTGCGAAGGCGGCGGCCTGGATCAGCTTGAGGGTGCGTTTCAAACCGGTTATGATGTCATCGTCAACACGACCCCGTCTGCGATGCCCATAGCCCCGCAATGGATTTATCCCGGAGCGCTGGCCATGGATATCGCTCTACAGCCGCGCATGACGGAATTTCTCCATCATGCGCAACTAAAAGGATGCCCTCTCGTATTCGGATATGAAATGTTCATCAATCAGGCCTTAGGCCAGTTTAAAATCTGGTATGGAAGAGCTGTGAATCTAGATCAAGTCAAAACAATCCTCCAAGAAGTGGTGGAAAAGAATATCACATGAAACTTATTTTTCTCGGCACCGGATCAGCCTTTACAGTAGGAAACGGAAACTATCATTCCAACATAGTGCTTGAAAATGATCGGAAAGAGCGCCTGTTGATCGATTGTGGCTCAGATATCCGCCATTCCATGTTTGAACAGGGGTTGAGTTATCAAGATATCGACAGCGTTTACATCAGCCACCTGCATGCCGACCACGCTGGCGGCTTGGAGTGGCTGGCCCTGACGCGTTACTTTGACAAGAGTTGCGGCAAACCCACGCTCTTTATCTCCAGCGACCAGGTGGATGATCTCTGGAGCAAAGTGCTTCAGGGTGGTTTAGAGACCTTGCCTGATGAAAAGAGCTCTTTGTCTACATTTTTTGATGTATGCCCAGTAAATCATGATTTCACATGGTCGGGAATCTCTTTTCAAATCATTCCAACCTTGCATATCCAGTCTGGCGACAACCGGCTTCCCACTTATGGATTGTTATTTGAGATCCATAAGAAGCAGATTTTCATCACAACCGATACCCGCTTTGTCCCCCAGCACTTTCAGGATATCTACAAGAGGGCCGATTTGATTTTTCACGACTGCGAAACGGCTCAACATAAAACAGGCGTGCATGCCCATTACGACGATTTGAAGACTCTGGATCCATCGATCAAAAAGAAGATGTGGCTCTACCACTACAATCCGGGTCCCTTGCCCGATGCCCGACAAGATGGCTTTGGAGGCTTTGCAGCCAAAGGTCAGAGTTTCGTGTTAGACTGATATCTCTCGTGAATCAGATTGGCAACGAGTGCCGTCCATCCTGTCTGGTGGGAAGCGCCCAATCCCTTACCCGTTTCGGCATGAAAATATTCGAAAAACTGCAGATAGGGATTCCACAAAGGGTCGTCGTGGGGATAAGCAGAATCGCGGAAGGGGCGAACCCCCTTCTCATCCGGAAGAAAGAGATTGAGAATCCTCTGAACAAAATCCTGAGCAAGCTCATCTAATCCAGTGGGATAGAAACCCTCATATTTGGCTAAGGATTGGATCAGAAGATAGTTCATGGGCATCCAGACAGGGCCTCTCCAATTGGAATTGCCCCCTTTCAATTTGCTTAAAGAGACGCCTGGCTCATAACTCACCTTCCAGTCCCTGTAGCTGAATGGATTGCTTTCATGAAATTTTGACAGGCTGCGCATTCCAAAAGGAGAGAGAAATTCTGCCGGATTGCGCAGGTAGCCGAGCAAAGAGGCCAGCTGCTTTTCATTGACCAGGCTCAAAAGATACTCTGACTGGGTTTTAAAAACGCAATCCGCGACCAAGTTTTGCCGATTGGTCAAAAACCACATGAAGTTCTTTTTGAAAACGGGAAGCTCATCCAGCTCGCTTTCCAGGATCCTGTCGACAGCAAAAAGCGGGATGATCCCCACCAGCGACCTCACACGGAATTTGGAGTAGGATCCATCGGGGTACGAAAGGACATCGTAAAAGAAGCCATCCTTTTCGCTCCACATCTCATAGCGATGGTTATCCCGGATTTTCATGGCATGAGCAATGTAGACAAAGTGCTGGAAGAATTTGGTCGCCAGCGACTCATACCCCTTCCATTTCCTTTTGGCAAGCTCCAAGGCCATACGCATGAGGTTAAGACTAAACATGGCCATCCAGGCCGTGCCATCGGACTGCCGCAGCACCGCTCCACTCTCCAGCCCGACAGAGCGGTCTGTTAAGGTGATATTGTCGAGGCCTAGAAAGCCCCCTTCAAACACATTGAACCCCGCGCTGTCGACCTTATTGACCCACCAGACAAAATTCAGCAGCAGCTTGAGAAAGCATCTGCTTAAAAATCTGTCGTCGCCCTGTCCTTTTTGCTCCTTTTCCATTTCATAAAGCTTTAACGCTGCCCAGGCTTGCACAGGGGGATTGAGATCAGAAAATTCCCACTCATAGGCAGGGATCGCTCCATTGGGATGCTGGAATTGATCGAAAAGCAGCAGCCAGAGCTGCTCCTTTGCGAATTCCATGTCAATTAAGCCTAAGGTCACGGCGTGGAAGGCAAGATCCCAGGAAGCAAACCAGGGAAATTCCCACTTGTCGGGCATAGAGAGAATGCGCATCGAATTCAGGTGACGCCAATGGGCATTGCGACGGGAAAGGCGCTGCGCAGAAGGTTGTGAAGAGGGATTATCACCTTCCAGCCAGCGGTTCACATCGTAAAGGTAAATCTGCTTATTCCAGAGCATGCCGGCAAAGGCCTGACGCTGGACGCTGCGCTCTTCTTCAGTGGCCTGTGGAGGATGAATTTCGGCGTAGAAGCTGTCTGCTTCCGATTTCCTCAAAGCGACGATCTTCTCGATATCACTTAAGGGATCCTGCATGGACTCTGAAGTCAAACGCAGGCAGAGAGTGACTGATCCTTGAGCGGGGATCTGAAAGAGGTAATGGAAACAGGCTTTTGTCCCTGTTTGAGCTGGGTTGATGCTTGGTGCGCCTTCAATGACAGCGCGATGGAACCCATCTTTGACATACAGCCTGCCAGACTGCAGGTTTTCATTATCTGTAAACAAAACCTGCGCCCCATCCAGTAAAGGCCCGTAGAAATAGCGTTTTCCAAGATGGTAATCAAACATCAAGTTTGAAGGCGATCTGAGCCTGGCATCATCGGCAATGATACATAGTGCCGATGCGTGACTGGTCACTTTGATTTCCGGTTCGGGTAATGGCTTCTCGCCCCAGCTCCACTGATTGCGAAACCAGAGTTGGGGCAGAAGATGGAGCGAAGCGGCATCAGGCCCCCGGTTAAAGGCCTGAATGCGGATGCAGATGTCCTCAGAAGAGGCTTTAGCATATTCGATGAAAATATCAAAATAGCGGTTCTCCTGGAAAATGCCTGTATCGATCAGCTCAAATTCAGGCTCCTGAATGGCTCTCCGCTTGTTTTCCTCCAACAGCAAACGATAAGGAAATTCCTGCTGCGGATATTTATACAAGTATTTCATGTAGGAATGAGAGGGAGTCCCATCGAGATAAAAATAGCATTCTTTGACATCTTCGCCATGATTGCCTTCCCAGGGATTAAGCCCAAAATGACGCTCTTTCAGAATCGGATCGCAGCCATTCCAGAAAGCGGGAGCAAACACGAGGGTCTGATAGCGATCGCACCAGCCTGCAATCCCATCCTCTCCCCATCGGTAGACCTGCTGGTGGGCCTTGCCAAAGGGAAAATAATTCCAGGCGTCCCCATCCGGACTGTAATCTTCCCTGACAGTGCCCCAGGCCCTTTCGGCCACGTAGGGTCCCCACTTCTGCCAGGGAGGAACATCCCCAGATGTATTCTCCGCAATCCGCTTTTTTTCCTCAGAATCCATCATATTTTAAATCTATGCCGTATTTGATCTGATTTCGCAAATGGGAAATAAATCTGATTTTGCGCTAAACTAAAAGCCATGAAGAGAATTTTTCTGACCTTTATAACTATTTGCTTTTTTGAATGTCATGCAGAGATAACAAAAGTCACCGATATGCAAGAGGTGTTTGATTATTTTCAAGATGCTGATTCAAGGACCTTGGCGATTTTCGACGTCGATATGGTGTTAGTTCAGCCAGGCGATCCCGCCTTTCAAATGGCTAACATGAAACGTTTTGGGGCCATTTGCAAAAGCATCCTGAATGACGTGCCAGTTGACAAACAGATGCTATTTTTAAGTCTCATGACGATCAGTTCCGATCCTGTCTTGATTGATGACCGCGCCCCTCAATTTCTCCAGCAGATCCAGGCTCGGGGCATACCGACAATGGCTTTGACCTCCAACCTGACCGGCAAATGTGGACCGATCCCCAGCATGGAAGAGTGGCGCATAGAAGGCTTGCGCCGACTAGGAATCGATTTTTCGAAGACCGCGCCCTGGCAAACCCCGCTCATTTTCGACAATTTGGCTCCCTACCGCGGCAATTTTTCGAACTATCTCAATGGGTTTCTCTTTGTGAATGGAACTGTGGTTTCAAAAGGAGAAGCCTTCCTGGCCTATCTCGAAAAGACAGACTTTTCTCCCCTTAAAATCATCTTCATCGACGACCGTGAAGAAAATCTGAAGAGTCTTGAAGCAGCCATCCGCAAACTCGACAAGCCAATCGAATACCAGGGTTTACATTACCTGGGAGCGCAGAAATATCCCTCACAAACGATTTCCGAAGAAGAGTTTACCTCTCGATGGCAACAACTCGCGTCTAAAGTAAAAGAGATCGACTAGTAACTGCACCAAATCTTCATTTTGCTAATTTGATGCAGTGAGATCAGCTTGATTCCACTGCACCAAAATAGCAATTTATTCGTTTGGTAAAGTCCACACAATCTGCGTTATTTTCTCCCCATAACGTCGTCGCCTGTTGCTAAACCAATTATTGATTTGCACCCATGTCTTTTTGGTCTTATCAGCTAATTCCTGTTTTTCTTCCTTTGAGGGACGCGGATTACTGGCATAAGAATCCTTCAGGATTTTCTGAACATGAGTCTCAAACTTCGGGTTTCTTATCGGTCGAGCAGAAGGTCTGTAAGGAAACGTAGTGATTGGAACATGCCTTCCAGTGGCTTTGATCCTATCTGCGATTTCAGTAGAGTCATCTTCGACAAAACCCCTCGCTTCCCCTTCAGTGGTTTTGGGATCTAAAACTACGACCTTCTTGTTAGCCCAATTTGCGATAGAAGGTCTAATAGGAATAGGTTGAAGGGGAAGACGGGGAACTACTTGACTGATCTCTTCCCCTGTGTAGTATAGAATTGGGTTTTCACAAGCAAGAACACTTAAAAGAGATGGTAACATATTGTTTCCTAATAGAATGCTTTCTTAGAATTGAAATAGTATATGGGAACATGACCACACTTTACAAGGGAAAATCTTCTCACAATCTCGTCTGCGCAACTATTCAGAATTTTATTGACTCGGCTGTCAAATATTGTTATGAAAGCCAAGAGAAATAACAGCAGTTTCTGCTGGAAAATAACGAGATACGGTTTTGGCAGAATTTTATCCGGTCTACATCTACTTTGGCGTCGTGCTGTTAGTCACCTTGGCGGTGCTGGGTTCTACAGCTCTGGTTCCCTCCAACAAATCGGAGCCGGTCAAATTCCTGCCCTATGAATCGGGAATTCAGACCCAGACGAGGCTTCAGCAAGAGCGCTTTCCGCTGCGCCATTATCTCGTCGGCCTGATCTTCCTTGTCTTCGACATCGAGGTGATCTTTCTCTATCCCTGGGCTGTGATCAGCAAATCGATCGGCCCCTTTGCTTTTTATGAGATGAGCATCTTCCTGGTGGCTCTCTTAGTGGGCCTGGCCTATGTCTGGCGGAAAAAGGGGCTGCAATGGGAGTGAAGCCAAACGAAAAGACCCCTTTCCTTGTGGCTCCGCTTGAGGATCTGATCAACTGGGCGAGAGAGAGCTCTCTTTGGCCAGCGCAGTTTGGTCTGGCCTGCTGCGCCATTGAGATGATGTCCACAGCCGCGAGCCGTTACGATATGGCCCGTTTTGGAATGGAGGTCTTCCGTGCCTCTCCCAGGCAAAGCGATGTGATGATCGTCGCCGGGAGATTGAGCCAGAAGATGGCTCCTGTGCTGAGAACAATCTACGACCAGATGCTCGATCCGAAATGGGTCATCGCCATGGGCGATTGTGCCTCGACAGGTGGAATCTATAATAATTACGCGATTGTACAGGGTGTCGATAAAATTGTTCCTGTCGATGTCTATGTGGCAGGCTGCCCTCCCCGGCCCGAAGCCCTTCTGGATGGCCTCATCATGCTGCAGAAAAAGATCAAAAGTGACAGACCGCTTTGGAGGCCGCATGAAAACAGCTGAAGCGGTGGCCAGTTTGAAGCAAGAGATCGCGGTGGAAGAGTCCCAATGCGTGGGAGAGACGACCCTCCTGGTGGACAAGAGCGAATTCAAAAATGCTCTCCTGTTTTTGATTCGACAGGGCTTTAAAGTCCTGATGGACCTGACTGGGGTTGATTACCTGAAGCCTGAGAAGCGCACCAAAGTGGTCTATTGGCTGCACAATCCAGAAAATTATGAGAGGATAAGGGTGGCTGTTTTTGCCGAAAGAGACGCCACCTTGCCTTCTGTGACCGACTTTTGGGAAGGGGCCAACTGGTTTGAGCGCGAGCTTTTCGACCTTTTTGGCGTGAAGTTTGACGGCCATCCCGACTTGAAACGTATCCTCATGCCTGATGATTGGGTGGGGCATCCCTTACTCCGCGATTATGCGTTGACAGAAGAATCGGTCGAATTCAAACATGGCGTGAAACCAAAAGTTCCATCAGAGATCATCCCGAATGTCAAAAGACACCCCAAATTCTAAACTCGAATTTGGCGACGACGTGATGGAGCTCAACCTCGGGCCCCAGCACCCTTCGACCCATGGCGTCCTGCGCGTCAAGCTGCGCCTGAAGGGCGAGGTCATTCTTTCGGCTGAACCGGTTATTGGCTACCTGCATACGGGAATAGAAAAGGAGTGCGAGACGCGCACCTACCATCAGATCTTCACCTTGATCGACCGAATCGACTATCTTTCAGGTCCTGCAGAGGAGCAGGCTTTTGCCGGTGCCATGGAGAAACTGATGGGATTAGAGGTGCCTGAGAGGGCGCAGACCATTCGCCTCATCCTGCTGGAGCTAGCCAGGATAGGCAGCCACCTTCTCTGGCTAGGCACAAGCGCCCTCGAACTCAACATGTCCTCCGTCTACATGTACTGCTTTGCCGAGCGCGAGAAGATCCTCGACCTGTTTGAGGAGATGTCCGGTGCGAGAATGTTCCCCTCTATCTGGAGAATCGGCGGACTGGCCCTCGACCTCAATCCCGAATTTGTCGACAATGCCCGCACCTTTCTGAAGAATTTTCCGCGCACCTGGAAAGACCTCGACAACCTGCTGACAGAGAACTATGTCTGGTGCGAACGCCTGCAGGGCGTCGCTGTCATGGACAAAGAGACCTGCGAACAGTTCATGTGCACCGGGCCGGTCATCCGCGCCGCAGGTGTGCCTTACGATATCCGCAAGGTCTATCCCTATCTCGGCTATGAAAATTATCAGTTCGACGTTCCAACGCGCACAGAAGCGGATAGCTATGCGCGCTATCTCATCCGCCTGGAGGAGTTGAAGCAGAGCGCGTCGCTCGTCGAGCAGGGTTTGGCTAAATTAAAACCAGGACCCATCATTGTCGACGATCGCAAAGTCGCTCTGCCTCCCAGAAGAGAGCTTGCGAGAAGCATGGAAGCTGTCATCCACCAGTTCAAACTAGTGAGTGAAGGGATCCACCCTCCAACAGGAGAAGTTTATTACTGTGTCGAATCGGCGAGAGGGGAACTCGGCCATTATGTTGTCAGCAATGGCAGCAACCGTCCACAGCGCCTGCGAGTGCGCTCCCCCTCATTTCCGCACATCCAGGTGCTGCAGAAGGTTCTTCCAGGCCATACCTTGCCAGACGTGATCATCGCCATTGCGAGCGTCGATCCCATCTTAGGGGATGTCGATCGATGATGTGCATGTTCACCACCCCCTTCCCTTACCTGGACGGCTGCGACGGACGCACTGCCCAGCTTCCTTCGTCGGCAATAGCATTTCGACTATTGTCTCCTCACGAATCTGACCATTGCATCCCTCTCGCTCGCCCAGGAACGGGTGGGGGGTGGTGAACATGCACGATACAACCCGCAAGGCCATCCTCGAATTGCAAAAACTCTACCCAGAGAAACGTTCCGCGCTTATCCCTGCCCTACACCTTGCTCAATCTGAACAGGGCTTTCTGCCACGCGAAATCCAGAACGAGGTAGCCGAACTATTCGACATCGATCCCAATGAAGTCAACTCTGTCGTCACCTTCTACGACATGTTTTTTGAAAAACCCGTCGGCAAACATATTCTGCACGTCTGTAAAAATGCTTCCTGCATGTTGCGTGGAGCTGATGGTCTCATTCAGACTCTCTGCCAGAAGCTCAACGTGCAGCCAAGGGGAATGAGCGCAGACGGGGAATTCACCGTCATTCCTTCCGAATGCCTGGGAGCCTGCGACAGGGCCCCCATGATGCTGGTCGATGACCAGGTCGTCGGTCCCGTCCAGGAAAGAGATATCGACAAGATCCTATCAGAGGCCAAGAAAGGACCCGGCCACCCCTCGCCTGTCGAGGTGGAACATGCCTGAGATGCGCGTGTTGACTGCCCACATCGACAAACCGGGCCAGGAAAAGATCGAGACCTATGAGCAGAATGGCGGCTATCAGGCCGTTCGCAAGGCCATCCCCCACATTGCACCCGCCGATCTGACCGAAATGGTGAAGCAATCGGGTTTGAGAGGACGCGGAGGGGCTGGATTTTCGACGGGGATGAAATGGGGCTTTATTCCGAAAGATCCCAACCTGCCCAAATACCTCGTCTGCAACAGCGATGAGAGCGAGCCTGGAACGTTCAAGGACCGCTTGCTAATCGAAAAGGATCCTCATCAATTGATCGAAGGCATGATTCTGACCTCCTATGCCATCGGTGCCCATTTTGCCGTCATCTATTGCCGAGGCGAGTACTTCGAGGGACTTGCCAAACTGCGCAATGCTTTAAAAGAGGCCAAGGCGCGCGGATATCTCGGTAAAGACCTGTTTGGATCGAACTATTCCCTTGAAATGGTGGTGCACCCTGGTGCTGGCGCCTACATTGCTGGCGAAGAGACCGCCCTGCTCAATTCTCTCGAGGGATTCCGCGCGACGCCGCGCCTCAAACCCCCTTTCCCTGCGGTCGCGGGACTCTACAGCAAGCCGACAATTATCAACAATGTCGAAACCCTCTGCAACGTGGTTCACATCGTCAACCAGGGTGTAGAATGGTTCCAGAAGATCGGCAAGCCCAAAAACACAGGAACTAAGATCTTCCAGGTCAGCGGACAGGTGCAAAAGCCGGGCTGCTTTGAATTTCCGCTCGGCATCTCGCTAAGGGAAGTATTGGATGCCGCCGGCGGGATGCTGCCAGGGCGCCGATTCAAAGCCTGCTATCCCGGAGGTTCCTCCTGTGCGCTCCTGGTGGAGCGCGATCTGGACATCGCGATGGATTTTGAAACTCTAGCCGCCAGGAAATCCGCGCTTGGCACTGCCTCCATCATCGTGATGGATGACAGCGCCGACATGGTCAAGGTGGCTCACCGGCTCATGCAGTTTTATCAGAATGAATCGTGCGGAAAATGCACCCCTTGCCGCGAAGGGACGCGCTGGGTGGTTCAGATGCTGGCCCGCATCTTAGCAGGCGGCGGCACACACTCTGACTTGAAGGTGATCGACGACGTCTGCGTCTCCATGGCTGCTAATTCCTTTTGTCCGCTTGCTGTCGGGGCTGCTCCACCTATTATGAGCGCCATCCAGGAGTTCAGACCCGAATTTGAGGCATATATCCAGCGCAATCCCAAGGCGGACCAGCATCCCGAAATGCTCATCTCTTACCCCTATCTCAAATGAGGCTATGGCAAACGAAGCGACAACAATGATCCGATTGACAATCGACGGGAAAGAGGTGACAGTCCCGAAGGGAACCACTGTCTATACGGCTGCGCAGAAGCTCGGGATTGAAATTCCGATCTTCTGCTACCAGGACCGTATGCCCCCCTTTGGCGCCTGCCGCATGTGCCTTGTCGAAGTGGAGAAAATGCCGAAGCTGCAGACCTCCTGCACGCTGGAAGCGACCGAAGGAATGGTCGTGAAAACCCAAAGTCAAATCGCTGTCGAAGGTCGAGAAGGCATTCTGGAGTTTCTGCTCATCAACCATCCTCTCGACTGTCCCATCTGCGACCGTGGAGGCGAATGCCCTCTGCAGGATCAGACCATCAAGTTTGGGCCGGGAAAGAGCCGCTTCTATGAAGAGAAGCGCCATTTTTCCAAGAGAAAATCTCTTGGCCCCGTCCTCATGCTCGACCGCGAACGCTGCATCGCCTGCGCCCGCTGCACACGCTTTGGTGAGATCGTCGCAGGCGATCATGCCCTGGAGTTCATCGACCGCGGCTATAAAACCGAAGTAGGAACGCCTGACGGCGGTCCGGCCGAGTCAAAGTTTATCGGCAACACCATCATGATCTGCCCCGTCGGTGCCCTCACAAGCGATGTTTATCGCTTCCGGGCGCGCCCATGGGACAACGATTCGGCCAATAGCACCTGCACCTTGTGCCCTGTAGGCTGCAGCATGATCCTCGATTCACGCGATGGCGAAATCGTGCGCACCCGGTCGCTGGAAAACCGTGAGGTCAACGACATCTGGCTGTGCGATAAGGGATGGTTCGGCTATGAATTTACCTCCCATCCCGACCGCCTGCAGACACCCCTCATGCGCCGCAACGGCTCCCTGCAGCCTGCGAGCTGGGAAGAGGCTTTGACTGTTATCGCAGTCAAAATCAAGGAGGCCAGTCCCGATCGCAAGCTCGCTGGATTTGGGGGTAACCCTTTGACCGTCGAAGAGAATTATCTCTTCCAGAAGCTGATGCGCGAAGGGGCCGGCGTCAACCATGTCGACCATCGCATCGGAATGCCCATCATTGGCCTCGAGGAAGAGGGATTAGCTCCTGGCATGGAAATGACCATCGGCGAGTGCGAAGAGCTCTCCTTCGCCATCCTCTTCGGCATCGACCTGACGGAAGAATTTCCGATCATCTGGCTCAGACTAAAGCAGGCCATCAACCGCGGAGCGAAGGTAATCTTCCTCGGAAACTATGCGCCCGAGATCGCACGCCATTTGACAAACACAGTCCTGCACGCTCCCGGTCAAGAGCTCAAGATCCTGCAGGAGCATCTTCCCCATGTCGAGGAGCTGGCCAAAAGTGGGAAAGGGGCTATTTTTGTCGGCAGGCAATACCTCCATTCACCCCAGCGCCTGGCAATCCTTTCCGAACTCCACAAAATGCGCAAGGCGAACTTAAAGCTCAATATCCTAGAAGGCCGCGGAAACAGCATGGGCGCCCGCTTTGCAGGCATGAGACCCGATCTGGGCCCGCTAGAAAAACCTCTTTCTCAGCCAGGCTACGACGCCAATCAAGTCTTAGACCAGGCCGCA
>JAJFUZ010000232.1 GCA_021372155.1 Parachlamydia sp.
CAAGGAGCGCGTGCCGTCTGATATGGGTCCTGATCCGATTGCTCTTAAGCCGGCCTTTCAGGAGCAAGCGGCAAGATGGAGGGAGCTAGAAAACTGGACAAACCAGCTTGTCATTGATGCGGCGTGGGAGAAGGCGGACAAATCTCAAAGTTATACAGACTTTAGCTTTGCCTATCAGGACAAACTTCTGGGCCCTGATCAAAAGATCTACGAAAACTCTTTGCGCGCCTATCTGGATATCCTGCAGGCAGATTATAGCAAGGGCAAGGCGATCAACAATGCGGTCCAGGTCAAAACGTTGCCAAAAGAGAAAACCGCCGGTTTGCTCGCCTCAATGGAAACTGCTCTCGAGCAGGTTCAGAAAAAACGGAAAGAAACGGAAAACCTTCTGTTGCGAAAAGCTAACCGACGCAGTGATGAAGAGCTGCAGCGCGCCAAGGAATATGCGCGCATAGGGGGAAGAATTGAAAAGGCCATGACCCTGGCGGATTGCCTTGAGTGTCTTTTGGCATTTGATGCACGTTTCTATGCCGCTAAAAACCCCAATCTTCAACCGCCTGAAAGGGTCAAAGAGGTTGCTGATCTGACTCTGGAGTGGGTCGATCTCAAATCGCATGCGGCTCAGCTGGACAAGGCCCTGAACCTGTTGCGAGAGATCCAAAAAATCGACAGCGAGCTGCAAAACGATCCCAGCAGCCGCACAGCGGAAGCGACGCGACGCACTCTCTGCATGAATCTGGAGTCCATACTCGACAGCCGCTATCATTTTGCCAAAGCAAATTTTGATGACATGACTCAGGTGGCCTTCAGGGTCTTTTGCGGGCAAAAAGGCGATATCCCATTTGATATCCAGGTAGAATTGATCAAGCGCATGCTCGAGATGGATGAGACCGACCCTGACAAATTTAAGGAGATCGTCATCCAGCTGATCATGGGGGGAGGAAAAACAGCTGTTATAGGAACAATGATCCTTTACCTCGCTTCGATGCGCAAGACAGCCAATGGCAAAAAGCGCCTTGCCTTTTTTATCGTGCCGCCTTCGCTCTTTAAGACTTTTAGCATCAATTTCAGTGAAGCCATGTGGCAAAGCTTTGGCAAAGAGGTCATTGCCCTTGACCTGAGTCGGGACGATTTTACTCTCTATCGCCTCCAGGAAACTGAAAAACTTCTGGCAAAAGCGATGGAAAGGCAGTGGCCGATCATCTCTTCCGCTGTTACACCTCTCGGGATGGAACTGGAAGGACTGAGCCTCGCGCGCCGCATCCGAACCCACATCAGGACCGGCAATACTATTGCAGTTCAATTAGAGCAATCGGCTCAAGCATCGAAGCAACTGATCGAAGCACTGCGAACCCGAAAACAGGGCGTGGCAAACAGCAAAGACGCTTTGGGCGCGAAGGCCACTTCAATTGCCCGACAGTTGACCCTGACTGCGGAAAGCGCTGACAGTCTGCTCGATGAGGTCGATCAAATCCTTGACTGCTACATTGAATTGACCTATGTCGATGGCGCTAGAATTCCTGTGGATGCGGCTGGCAATCAGCTCTTGCTGACCATTTACAAAGCACTGATCAGCAATCAAATCACGATCGAAACGCTTCCCTCAAAACCTACCCCTCGCGATCTCGTGCGCCTGACAACAAATAATCAGTCATTGCTCAAGGAAGCGACTTATGTGGAGCACGTGATCCCAGTCGCCGCGCGCTATGTCTTCGACAAATTCAAACCAATCTCCTCCCAGCTTCCCAATTTCGCCGACGCCTTTGTCCGCTATGCTTCTGGACAAATGCCGCCCGACATTCAGAAACTTGCCGACAGCGATCAGCCGATTAGCCTCGACCAGATCAGCAGCTATCCGGATTTAAAGGATTATCCAACTGCGTTGGATGACATCGCGTATTTGAAACACTTGAAGATGCTTGCTCAAGGTAAAGAGAATCAAAAAGAAGCCGCAGAACTGATCGCACAGACGAAACAGTTTTTGACTGAATTAACCAAAACGACCTTGGGGAAAATGGGGGGGAGGAACTATGGACAGTCGCTCATCCAGGAGTTGCAGCATAAAATCATCCCTTTACGTGGCGTCAATGCGCCAGCCCCTCGCAACAATGAATTTGGAAACGAATGGGTCACGGCCGCCTGCAGTTATCAATGGGGAGCAGCTTTTCTGCCTAATCGTGATCAGATTTTAGAAAGGGCTGCCAATTATTTGACATCTGCCCACCACTACGTGGAACGCAATGGAGAAAAGCTGGAAGAGACTGCCGAGTGGAAGGAGTTCAAAAGCCTCTATGGCATCACCTTGAATGAGATCGACCAGCCAGGTAAAATTGATGAGGCCATTGCCGCCATTAGCAAAGATCCAGATAAGCTTCTGGAAATGCGCTATGCAAAAGTCTTCATGGATGCTACTTATGCGTCTGAACGATTGACAAATGACGGGTTTGCCCTTCTGGAATTGAGCCATTCGACGCGCACCATGACGGCTACTCCCTGGAATTTACCTGGCTATGACAAGCGCCTGGTGCAGCGCTTTTTCCCGAGCGTAGGCACGGAAGGGCGCATCCTGCATATGGCAGCCAAAAGGTCGGCAGGAAACAAGATCTATGAGATCGATTTCAGCGGCAGCGAAGGCAAAAGCCCGATGACCATGCGGCGCTTTTTAGAGGAGATCTATCAGCAGCATCCCCAGTTCCGCCGTTTGCGCGGCTTTGCCGACTCCGATGCCCTCTTCAAAGCATTTGGCAAAAATGCGGATGTGGCCAAAGCCTGGATGGATTTCATTCAAGAAAAACAACATGAAGAAAAAGATCTGCCCGATGCTGTCAAAACAGTTGACCCAAAGATTGAGGCTGTCCTTTTTTTCCATATCGATGCACGCAAGAAAGCGCAACAGGCAGATAAAGAACAAGAGGATGATGAGCAGCCCAACACGCTCTATGCTTTCCGAAAAGGGAGCTCAGAACCTGTTTGGATCGGAAGTTCGACTGTCGATAATTTAAAGAGTTTAGGTCTCTCGCGAGAAAAATTTGTCCTTTACATCGATGAGCTCCACTGCAATGGGACAGATGTGCGCCAGTTACCGGATACCTTAGGGCTTAAAACCTATGACAAAAAAGGACTGCTCCGCACGGAGACGCAAACCCGGCTGCGCTGGCGCGAGTATCTTCTCGAACAGGATGTGTCGATTGTGCTCAACAAAGAGGCGCGCAGCGACATTTTTAACCAAGGCAGAAGTGAGAACGACATTATCCTTCAAGAAGCCGTCGACCAATCGATCCGCGTGGCCCAGGCGACAGTGCGTTACTTCACGAAGCAGGTTAATCACATTTTCCGCCGCCAAGCCGTCCAGGCTATTCGAGAGGCCAATTTAAAAGGGGTTTATGACGAGAACTATGCAAATCTGGTCGATCAGCTCGAGCCGTTTTTTACCCATTTTTACACGCCCGACCCCCTTCGCTATCTCCGCTTAGAGACCCTTGAGGACCCGAAAGTTTCTTTAAAGCAGATGCTGGACAGGCAACTGGAGAACTTTAAAGCCCGAGTCAGAAACAGCAGAATGATTAGAGAAGTCGAAACGGATGCAGAGGAGTTGAAAAAGTGGATAGACGCCAGCCAGTTCTTGCCCAAACTCTGGAAAGATATCGGGCGCAACTTTGATTTCGAGCATGAGGTGGAACAGCTTGTCGACCGCGAGTCCATTGTCGACATCAGGGTGGAGATTGAAAAAGAGGTCGAGGATGAGCTCAAGCAGTATGAATTTTCCGCGAACTATCCAATCAAAAAAGAAAGCCCTGTGACATTGAAAGCATTTCAGCTTCTGCTGAATAACATGCGCAAAGATCCTGGCGCAACCGGCAGCGTGACCTCTTTAAAGCAGCAGTTAGGCATTTATAAGTATGTTGTGGACCCAAAAATCGGCCGCTATGCGGACATTTTCGATGCTCCCATTTTCGGGACAGATGCCTATTTTTACACCTGTGAAAATAAGACATTGCTGCCTGTGTTCCATTGCTTGCAACGCCCTCCCAAGCAGATTCTGGTGATACGCGGAGAGGACAAGCAGCTTCGTTTCCTTCTTCTATCGCAATTCGAAACCAATGATATCCAGCAGCATCTGACAAAGCTTTATCAAGAAAACCCCAAAGCTGTGTCGGGTGCCTGGCTCATCCAGCCTGACGGAACCCTGATGGCAAAAGGGGAGGGGATGGAGGAGTTCCCCAAAGATGATGAGAGAATCGCCAATGGGCTGCTCGAAATCAACGCATTTGCTGGACATATTGATTATCTCGATGATGAAGTCAACCGCGACCTGACAGAGAAGTGGCTCTCCAATCGCACCGAACTCAAAATCCGTTTTCTGAAACTCAAATGCTGCCGAAACAAAAAACAGAGTCTGCTTCTCGGTAGCTCATCCGTTATCTCGCAAGCCGTTGGCCGCTATTCCAAAAAAGTACAAAGCACCGGCCAGTTTGTCTGTAAACTGCGCCAAGAATGGGAAAAGAGCCGGCAAGGCAACATTAGGCTCGATGCGAACTGGAAAGCGAAAGTGCTGCAGCTTGCAAAAGAGATCGCCAACCTCAACACGACCTTTGTGCAGCATCTCGGACTTGATCTAAATGAAAAAGATGACGAAACGAACTTGGCTGTGCAACATCTGCAAAAGAATGGTTACACTGGAGAAGCCCTCAAAGCAAAGGTTAAAGAGCTGAACGAGATCCAGTTTAACGCTATCAGCCCCTTTCACGGTCCCCATTTGACTGCCAGCCAGATCCGCTGGCTCCCCCCGCATAAGGTGGCCTATCTGACCAAACAGGATCAGATCATGCGTTCACAACCTGAGGGGAATGGCCTTAAACACGAATATCTTCTCACGCTGGAACAAGTCAAAGGGTTAAATGAGGAGCAGGCCGATCTGATTCCATTCGTCAATCCCGAATTTTATTATCACTTTGACCAGCAGTGGCAGATTGGCGCTATCCCATTTCAGCACCTGACTAAAATGAATCCCGCTCTTGGATATATGCTCACCAAGCAGCAGGCAAAAGCCATCAAGCGCGAAAACCTCCAATCAGATGGAAGCCACCCTCAGACGGACTTCTTCAAGAAAATTTTTGAAAAACTTTCTCCTAGCCAGATTGGCTGGCTGCACGGCGATCTACTCGATTTGATCCGCGACAAAGATCGCATTCATGCCAAACAAGAGCAGGTGGGCGAGATCACCGACCCTAAATTGATCTCCGAACTGGAAACTCTTGCCAAAGCGGGCAAGATCACTTGTGGTTTGTGGTCTTCTTGGGTGGCTCCAGGCATGGTCCAACACCTTCAGGAAGATCAGGTGATCTATCTCAAATCAAAAGATCAGATCGTGGAGGTGGCCGACAAATGCGTCCATCGCCTTCTGCCTGATTCGCAGGTTCCTCTTATTAAAGCAGGCCAAGTCAAACACCTGAAAGGCGAGCCCCAGATCAAAGCTTGCCCTGCCAGCCTTGCCAGCCACTTGCAAGAGGACCAGCTTTATGCCATCACTGCCGCACAGGTCCCAGGACTTTCCAACGACCAGCTCGTGAAGCTGCCAAACTGCCATCCTAAATGGAAGGAATTGGTCAAATCCTTGACAGCAGAACAAATTAAAGGCATGGACTCCGTTGAGCTGCTGACACTCGTCCCTCTCGACCTTCTCGCCAAACACATCAGCGAGGGTCAAGTCTGCTACTTAACAACCCTGGAACAGATCCAGGCCTGCCCGGATAAGTTTGGAGGCCATTTCAGCGATGAACAGACCGCGCATATCCGTCCAGGACATGTCGCGTCTATCACGCGCCCTAGCCAGATCAAGGCGATTCCCTGCAAAGTTCTATGGTTAGCAAGACTTGAGAAAAAGCATCTTCGCCATTTGGCCCCTCCGCAAGTCCGTATGCTTAATCCTGACCAGATTGAGCTGATGAACGAGCGCGAAGAGATCGCCTTGCTGGAAAAGGATCAGATTAAACATATCACCCTTAATCAGGTTCATTTGCTAGATGGGGAAGCGCAGATTCCATTTTGCCCATACACCCTTGCCCCCTATTTAACTGATGCACAGACAGCTCACATTCGCCCCAAACATGTTCCCCATATTTCGCGCCCAAGCCAAATTCGCGCGATCCCCTGCAAGCCGAAATTCATTGCCAAATGTGAGAAACAACATTTTCGCCATCTGACTCCTGAGCAAGCCAAATTGCTTACGCTAGTTCAGATTCAGCAAATGGACAGCAGCGAAGAAATCGCCAAACTGGACGAACAGGGTGTTAAGCTGCTTTCGCCTTCTCAAGTTGCTTTAATTCAAGACCGCAACCAAGTCTCCTTTCTTGACGATCATCAGGTGCGCTCTCTTCCTGCCGAAGCCAGGCTGGTGCAGGCGTTGGTCAAAAGGCATTTTCGTTTCATTACCGATGCGCAGGCCTGCCTTCTGGCTCCCCCCCAAATCAAGCAGATGGATTGCAGGGAAGAACTCTCCAAACTCAACAAATGCGCTTATCAATTTTTCGGCATTGAGCCAAACCAGGTTCCATTCCTAGATAGTGAGATACAAGTTGTTCGATCCATCCCAACAAGAGCCGCATTGATCGAAAGGCTGCAGAAGCAGCATCTCCGCTTTGCCACGCCTGCTCAAGTCAGTCTTTTCACGGCTGTGCAAATCCAACAAATGGATTGCCGCAATGAAATCGCCCTTTTGGGACCGCGCGAAATTGCCCACCTGGAACCTGATCAGGTTCAATACTTGGAAGGAGAGGCTCAAGTAAGGGCTTTGCCTGCTCTCCTTGCTCCCATGCTGCAAAAGCGGCATCTGCGCTATGCCACAGCAGAGCAAGTCGCTCGCTTCACACTTGAACAGAACCGACAGATGGACTGCCGCGAAGAGATCGCGCTCTTAGGACCGCGCGAAATTGCCCACCTGGAGCCTGCTCAAGTCCAATTCTTGGAAGGAGAGGCTCAAGTAAGGGCTTTGCCTGCTCACCTTGCTCCCATGCTGCAAAAGCAGCATTTACGCTATGCCACAGCAGTGCAAGTCTCTCGCTTCACACCTGAACAGATCCGACAAATGGACTGTCGCGATGAGATCGCACTCCTGGGACCGCGCGAAATCGCCCACCTGGAGCCGCGTCAAGTGCAGTTCTTGGAAGGAGAGGCTCAAGTCCAAGCCCTTCCTGCAACAGCCCCGCTAGTCGCAATGCTGCAAAAGCGGCATCTGCGCCATGCCACACCAGCTCAAGTCGCTCACTTCACACCTGAACAGATCCGGCAGATGGATTGCCGCGAGGAAATCGCCCTACTGGGAGCACGCGAAATCGCCTATCTAATACCCCGTCAGGTGCAGTTCTTAGAAGGCCAGGCTCAAGTTCAAGCTCTGCTACCTGATGCTGCATTTGTCGCAATGCTGCAAAAGCGGCATCTGCGTTTTGCTACACCGGCTCAAGTCTCTCACTTTACCTCTGCGCATATATGGCAAATGGACTGCCGCGAAGAGATCGCCCTCCTTGGGCCGCAAGAAGTCGCCAATGTGAAGCCCGTGCAAGTTCAATTCGTAGAAGGACAGACTCAGGTCAGCGCCTTGCCAGCTAACTCTGCTTGGATCTGGAAGCTTGAAAAGCGCCATTTGCGCTTTGTCACCCCTGCACAGGCCCGACTCTTGACCCCGATGCAGATCCAGCTCATGGACTGCTATGAAGAAATCTCCAAGCTTGAGCGTGGACAGTGGCGGCACCTGACAGCAAAGGCAATAGCCGCATTTGGCCCTGCAGAAGTGAAACAGATGCAAAAAGACGAACGCTTGCTGGATAAGATTTCCGCCATCCCGCCAGAGCATCTGATGCATGTGACGGAGAAGCGCGCCATCGCTAGGCTCTCTCCCAGACAGCTGGAGGCCTTCGGTTCTCAGAGGTTCAACCATCTCAGAAAGTTCCATCCGCTCTGGAACCGAGTAACCCGTTCGGCGCTCGCGGACCTTTCACCGCAGAATGTGGGCAATGTAGCCAAAACCCAACTCAAAGAGATCAAAATGCCGGCAACTTTGCGCGCCGTCAAGATGCGAGATCTCGTCTACCTGACGAAGCAGCAGTTGATCCTGCGCAGGCAATTTCGACGAATCTATGTGATCGGCGTTCTCACACTGGGTGTTGCGGCCTGCAGCATCGCCCTCATCGCCACCATTCTTCTGCCCGGCGTCGCGCTGGTCAGTAAAAAAGCAGGCAATAAGTATCGGGCGACTCTTCTGCCCCATATCCGGCGCGTCGGACATCTTTTCCAGAGCTACCTGCCTGCTGCTGCTGCGGCTTGAAAAGTCGTCCTTTCGACATCCTGACGAAGGCTGCGAATGATCCTCAGCTCAACTGATGACGCTGAAAGTAGACATAAAGAATGATGAAGATCCAGGAGATCAGGGCGACAAGAACAGCAATCCAGGGCAGACGCACCGCCAGATGATGGATCTGAGCGACTTGGCGCCGGATCTTTTCTTTTTCCTCTTCTTTTGGATCCTTCATCGGAAATCTCGACAGTTATGCAGAGCATAGCTCGCTGCGCCAATGACGCCCGCATCGTTTAAGAGACGAGAAGTTACCACATCGAAACCCTCTTTGGCAGCATCAAGAGCTCTTCTCGTGACACCTCCGCGCACGCGTTCTGTCAGCTGATGAAGGGCTCCTCCCAGGCCACCACCCAAAATGAGAAGAGAGGGATTAAATCCGTTAACAATGCCTACACAGCCTGCTATAAGAGCATCGATGGCCCTTTCGATGATTTCTTTTGAGATAGGGTCCTCTTTGAGAGCTGCTTGAACGAGATGGGATGCCGCCAGCGCATCAGGATTGCCGCCAGCCAGCTGCAGCAGCATCTTTGTTTTTTCAGGATATTCCGAAACGGCCCGCCTGGCCTCGCGCGCAAGCGCCCAGCCGCCCACCAAGGCCTCGAGGCATCCCCGGTTTCCGCAAGTGCATTCAGGGCCATCGAGATCGATCGTCATATGGCCGAGCTCCCCGGCGCAGTTGTTTCTGCCAGTCAGCAGTTGTCCTCCGCTGACAACTCCTCCTCCGATCCCCGTGCCGATAATCAGACAGACCAGATCTCTGTGACCTGCGCCTGCTCCATGTTTCCATTCGCCCCATGTCGCTGCCCGGACGTCATTCAAAACAAAGACCTGCGGCTGCAAGACCTTCTGAAGCTCTGCTTGAAGAGGAACATTGCGCCATTTTAGATTGGGAGCAAAGGTCACCTCTCCCTCGCGGGCAGTGACCTGACCAGCCACTCCAACCCCCAGAGCCAGAGGGGGTGAATCGAATTCTTCACTGATTTCCTTCACCACTTCTGTGAGAGTATCGACAATCGCTCGATATCCTGTTTCTGTGTGTGTGGGATACTTGCGCTCAGACAGGATGCGTCCCGAAATATCGACGCAGGCAACTGCAATCTTTGTGCCCCCGATATCGACGCCAATTCCCCACTGTCTACTTTCCACCAACCCTCTCTTTTCCTGTTATCCCATCAGCTGGAATTTTCCCGGGGATAAACGCAGGTGGTCTTTTCAGAAAGACATAGGGGTTTTGCGATAAAAGTTCAATCCCTGTCTGAAAAGCCTCTTCAGCATTCACCAAAAAAAGCTCTCCCTTCTCGGCGTCGGCCTTTCGCAAATGGCCCCTTCTATCCAGCTCCTGCTGGAATAGCTGCAGATCATAGATGATGTCATATTCCAGATAGCGCACGCTGCTGATGGGAGTGCCAGGGACAGGCATTCCTTGGCTGATGATGGGGGTATCATAGACCTTTTGATAGAGATGTGGCACACCATACTGCTGTTCGATATGGTGAACGAAGGTCATCGGTTGGAGCGTTACCCCCATAAAAAGCATCTTCCCTCCCAGGGTGCAAAGACGATGCCAGGGAGAGGCAAGTCCGTAACCCATCAGCGAGTCGCCGCCGCACAGCTCTTCCGCATGATATCCGAAGGCTGCAAGGCTTTGCAATGGGTTGCAGCTGCGCACTCTTCCGGTCAGCGAATTGACATAAGCGCTGAAGACTCCAAGGGGCTTGGAGACAGGAGAGTGCTCCAGATCAAACGTTTCGCCATAGCGCGCATATTCGTAAAAATAGGCAGGCACGGCGAGAGTGCCCTCCGGACCCAGTACCTGCATGAAGCCATCAAAATAGAACTGCAGGATCTCTTCGCTGGTTCTGGTATTCTCTGGAATTCCAAACGGCCTGATATCACTGTGAACCAGGACGAGATCCCCGGATTTCAGGCCAACCCTTTCAAGGGCATGTATCAAGGTCTGCTTATTCAATTGTCACCTTCTTTGTCAAAGCAGCTAGAAGATCATAGCCGTCCCAGACTGCATCAAATTGCAGAGCATTGCCGACAGGAACGATGCGGTCGAGCCCTTTGCCATTCAGCGTCGCTGCCAGATCGCGAAGTTCTTCTTGCGCGAACCCGGCATGCACCAGCGTCTGATCCTTCTGGTGGGCATATTGAGCAATCTGGAGGATATTCGGAATGACCACAGAAAAGAGAAGGCCGTTGCCACCAAAGGTGCGGCAAGCAGGGCCAAACTCTTCCAGATCGAGCACAGTCAGCGCTCCATATTGCCGCAATTCCGTCACAGGAAGAACGATAGCAGCTCGATAAACCTCTGTCATCTTGTTGAGACGGGCGCTGAGCGGAACTGCATAACCCCTCATCTTTGCAATCTTTTGCAGGCGCTGATAGAGATTCACGCTCGCTTCTCTGCTGTGTTCATTGCTTCCAATCCAGAAGATAGTTCTGGGAGAGGCACAGGTCTGCTGATCATACCAGAAAATGTCGCGGAAGATGAGCTCAGCATTTTTTTGCTGCTTCTCCTCATCGCTTTCAAGATAAGACGAGGAGTGGATGGCGGCATAGGCATAACGGTCGGCAAACAGAAGCTCCTGACCGGTAATCTTCACAGGAATTTTGCGGATTGTTTGGATAGTGGCATCTCCGCCCCAGATGAGGCGTAAATCGGCTTTGGCGGAAATGGCTGCTGTCACATCCTCTTCGTGCCCATAGAAGAGAAGCAATGTGCTCTTGGATATTGTTTCGAAAGCTTTTTCATTGAGCAGACGCTTGAGAATGCCGAAAAGTAGCGATGTGGCTGGGCTCTCTCTGGAAGGCAGGCGCACAACATTAGAATTGCCCACGAGCAGCGAGAGGATCCAGGAGTAGACGAAAAGTGTCTCGACGTTGGCAGGAGCAATGTGGAAAGCCAGTCCGCGCGGAACAAGTATCTGGCTGGTATTTTCTAGGGAGCGGAAGCGCTCTTCCAATGTCTCAATATGACTCTTGCGCAGCCAGAAGGCAAGAGCCACGATCTCAGGATACTGCCTGGGATCGGCTTCAGCAAACAAAATCTGCGACAGTCTTTCACAAAAGCTCTTAAGCACCTCTTCAAATGGGCGCAATTGAGGGTTTTCTACAAAGCTATCCCACATCGCTGCAACCTCTTGGCTCTGCCTGAGGGACGCGGCCCACGATCTGAAACGTTTTGCCCTTTCGCCCGCAAGGGCATCTATCGATCTCGACTTCACGTCCCAGATCTTCAGTCAAGAGAGAGTGTCCTGGATAGCTCTTCGGCAGGACACTTAGGGTCTGCACAACGCCCACCTCTCCCCCTTTCGCCTCTTCAAAATTGTCTGGATTGCGGAAGATGATTTCAGAGAAATCGGAAGCATGCAATACCCCCTCTTCGCACTCCATGTAGATGCTCCCGGTCTGCTCCACCATGCCGTAGTAGTTATAACAGCGCTCGATGCCGAATTTTTCCTTCAAACGAAATTTAAAATCCTGATTGGTGATTCCTTCAGCCTCCATCCGCTTCCAGCCTCCGCCATGCAGCACAATCGATTTAGGTGGGACTGTCCCATTCAAGAAGGGAATAAAATACTTCCAGACCATCGAGGTAAATCCAAAAATGAGCCAAGGTTCCTCCAGATGCCTCTTCCGCCAGTCTTGAAACTCTGCCTCCCTTCCCACTAAATCGCGATCCAGCAGATAAAAGGGATCCCGTCCAAAGGTCAGCATCCCTACAAGGGCAGCCCCTCGGGCTGAGAAAAGGGAGTGGTCGCGGATGACATCTTCTGTATCGACAATGAGAATGGGCAAACGTTCTGATCCGATAAAGTCGGCCACAATGGTTGCCAGAGCGACCGTCTGCCGCTGCGCCGTCTCGCGGTCGAGATAGACGCGGCTGGGGGTGCTGCCCCTCGTGCCGCTGGAAAGCAGGGTTTTGAATACCTCTTCTTTAGGCACACTGAGCAGATCAACGCTCTTGAAGAGAGCGGACGGAAGATAGGGAATTTCGGCCAGCGATCCATAAGGCGGTTGAGACAGCTTCAACCTGTGAAAAAGGCGCGCATACTCAGGGCAGTGTTTCAAATGGTGGCGCGTGAGGAGTGAGAGCTCTTTCAGCAGAGTCTCGCACTTCTCTTCGACCTTTAGTACAAAGGAATTCGAGGTCACGGTGTCAATCTCGGGTAATCGATTTTGCCTGAAAGGGTGCGGGGCAACTGCTCAACGCACTGAGTCTTAAATGTGGAATAATGCAGATGATACTTGTCTGCAACGAGTTTTGCGCACTGCTCCGCAAGGGCGGGCGTCCCACCTTCAATGTACAAGGCAATCTGCTGGTCATCGCTCGTCGCTGCCACGCAAGCCAGAGGCCGCAAAAGTCCCTCGATCTCATCCAGGTTGATGCGGTAGCCATAAGCTTTTGAAATGCGCTTGCTCCTTCCCGTCAAGGTGATGTAGCCCTCGTTATCAAAATAACCGAGGTCGCCTGTGCGCAGGACACCCTTCAACTGATCCCCTTCCTCCAGATCTTCAGCTGCGGATGCGTACCCAAGCATGACCTGGGGACCTTCGCAGACGAGCTCTCCAACCTGACCAGGCGCTGTCACCTGCTTCTCTCCATCATAGATTTTCAGCTGGCAGCTCGGGATGGCCTTCCCAATCGATCCGGCTTTGGCCGGAAGGCTTTCGGACGGCAGGTAGGCAATGCGCGCCGTCGCCTCCGTCTGGCCATACATCACAAAGAAGCGCCCTTGCCGCTCCTGCATGAGACGGTGGAACTTGAGCACCAACTCCTTCGAGAGCGCCCCTCCCGCCTGCGTCATCGTCTTTAATTGAGGCAAGTTGAACGTTTCAAATCCGATGCGGTCGAGCAAGGCATAGGTGTAGGGAACTCCGGCAAATGAGGTGCCTTGATAATCATGGGCGGCCTTCCAGAATTCCGCCTGGACCACGCTTTGGCGCGTCAAAATGAGGGAAGCCCCCTGAAGCAGATGCGTGTGCAGCACGGAAAGCCCATAGGAGTAGTGGATCGGCAATGATGCCAGCGCCCTTTCCGACGCAGTAATGCCAAGGTAGGCTACAATTGATGTCGCATTGCTCAAAAGATTGCGAGTGGAGAGACGGATCATTTTAGGACTGCCGGTCGTGCCTGATGAAGTGAGCAGAAGGCAAAGGTCGGGGTGCAGGCGGGGCGCTTCATCGAGATGAAGACGGCAGTACATCTGCAGCCCATCAAGCGGAGAATGAAGCCGCCGAAAGCCCTGCCACGCATTATCTGATGAACAGAATATCAGGTGCGGACGATAGGTCTCCACCAGCCGCGCTTTCAATTCCTGATCCAGGCGTTCATCGAGCAGGCAGACGGCATGGCCACCATTAATCAAGGCGAGATAGGCGGCGACCTCCTGCCACCCATTCTGAGTAAACAGAAACGCCAGCGCGCGCGGAACTTCCATTGCGGAAGCTATCCCTCCTGACAGTTGGGATAATTCACCATAGCTAATTTCTCGACCTGCATCGGCGTCAATGAGGGCAATCTGATCAGCGTAGGATTCAAGGGGAAAGATCATGACGGAGTGTATCGCTGCACGATCTCTTGCGCGACGCTATAGGAGCTCATTCCCAGGATGTCTTGAATCGTGAGCCTGATCTTAAACTCCTCTTCGATGGCCGCGATCAGTCGCATATGGGCGATGGAATCCCACTGTGGCGTCTTGGAAAATTCGAGGGCCGCAAAATCGATTCCCTCGCTAAGTCCCAACCCTGTTTGAAAGGCTTTCTGCAATTTCGATTCTTCTAACAAAGTGACCCTAACTTTTTTCTGTCATTAAAAATTAGCTTTTATTTATTGACAAGGACAAAGCACTCGGGATCAACCTAGGGGTCAACCTAAGAGATCAGGACTGACACTGGGACATTTAATCCATAAAATGTGATAATGTCTTCTCTTACCCTGTGTTTGACCCAAAAAGGAAATTAAGGAGCCAAGGATGCGCATTCTTAGATTGCTAGTCTTGATGTTAGGCTTGTCCCTCGTCGGACATGCTTCTGAAAAAGTTTACAACGATTTCGATTCTAATCCCTACCTGTCCTCAAAAATGCGCGACAGGATCAAACCTCACCTCTTACCGTCCGAACATCCCATGAAACCAGCACTCGATGCCATCTTTGGAACACAAAGGGCGACTGTAGATCAGAAATCGATGCGCCGGGCAGGATTTCAGATCCTCTATGCCAAAGAGACCAGTTTTATCTTAGTCGTACGCCATTCGACGCTGCCAGGGTATCTGATCAAAGCCAATCTCGATTCGCAAAAGAAAATGAAATATAATATCCCCGCCTGGAAATGGCTGGTGCAGCGCTGCATCGGCGTGCAAAAAATACGCCAAGCCATCAAGCATCATCAGGTTGAACACTTTCAGGCCCCCCATAAGTGGCTCTACCCCCTTCCGGCTGAACCATCTCCACCCTACCGGCTGGATCGCCAGCCAGTCGTTCTCCTGGTCGAAGATATGCAGCTGGTCTCTCAGAAGGAGAATCTGCATGCCTGGAAATATCAAGTGACCCAACGGCATCTCGATGAACTCTACCTGATCCTCACGGAAGCAGGAGGATCCAGCTATCGTCCCGACAACATCTGGCTGAGCAAGAACGGCAAGTTTTCCTTCATCGACACGGAATATCCCTATAAGACCACTCCCGATTACCTCAGGATTCGCCCCTATCTTTCTTCAGAAAATCGGGCCTATTGGGACAATCTTGTCCGGAAGGGAAAAGCACCCAAATAATTTATATTGCGCGATTCGAGCGCTCTTGCTATTCTGTATAGCTGTATGGACAAACGGTCAACGCATGAAGGCACTTGATCTTTTTCGGCGGTTTCTCCTCCGGTTTCGGTATCCCATTACCATGCCTGAAGAGCTCGCCGAGGCCTTGGGAATTGATCTTCCCAATTTCCTCACCTTTGATCAGCTGGTCGAAAGGCTAAGCTGTCCCAACTGTCGCCCCACAAGACTCGCCCGTTTTATGCAGCGGCACAAGGCCGAAGAGTGCTTTCAGCATGCTCATTGCCACGAACGCTTTAAGCAAAGTTCGCTCTTCTCCTTTTATTTTACTGAAGGCTGCCTGGAATTTGTCCTGCAGTTTGATGACCAATCCCTCTTGCGCAGGATGTATATCCAGCATCCCCGCTTTCAGCAGGAGCGCGGCATTGAAATCCGCCTCACACCAGTCAACCAATCTGCTGAAACTCCCTCACCCTGAAAAAGGCGAGGGAGATCGTTGTCCCGCTGTAACCTTTCGAGGATCCTAGGGAATCTCCTCGGAAAATTTACAGCTGTCATGGCTCTTTACTGCATCAACTGAATAGTTGTGCGGGGAAAGGCCTTCTCGAGAATATTCGCCGCATGAGCACCCTGTTTAGCCATTTCGGAGGCTTCGGCAATTGAAATTAGTGAGCTCCTGCCTGCATTGGCTGCCCCACGGTCCCAGTTTGCCGCAAATGGGGTGATGACCTTCTCATAGGCGCCCGTCTGGCTCATGACCATATTGCGTGTATTTTTGAGAGCCTTCTGCAGAGAGCTGCCGGGATTGATGGCGACATATCCCTTATAGCCGGCCTGTATGGCGTCTACCGACCAGAATTTGCTCTTGGGATGCTCGGCCTGATAAAAGGCATTGGTGCGGGCGGTGATCGTCAGAGCGGCAAGCACTTCATCAGGCATCTCCTGCTGATACTGCTCAGGCAGCTGATAACTGAGATACTCCTCGACGGGCAATTCATTCACCACGCTGATGGAGCGTCCGATATCATAAATCTGCACCTTGCCCTTATACTCGACATTATTGACAAGTATCTGTGCATCGGGTGCATCAGGGACGATTTCAAGCTGATGGACGCCGGGAAACTCTTCCCCCCACTTGAGTCCGTCTGAAATTGACTGCATCACCTGCGCCTTGCCGACGAGGCGGGTGCTGATGTGCTTATTTCTATGCGGATCCCTGAGGATATATTTCCCTTTGACCTCCAGGTTGACGCTTGGCTGGTCATGGAGCACCAAGACCTTGATTGTAGGCAGGTCTGTGGAAGGTTGGCTGCTCCACATCCCTCTGATATCCGCCTGCGCTGTCCCGAAAAGAGGGGTAAAGGCAAGCAGAAAAAGTAAAATGCGTTTCATCATCATATTTCCTCTCTTTGTGATAAATGGTGTCGGCCGCGGGCAGTGATCTCCCGGCCCCGCGGCGTGCGTTTTAAAAAGCCCTGCATGATGAGATAGGGCTCGTGAACTTCTTCGATAGTATGGCTCTCTTCCCCCACTGCCACCGCGATTGTATTCACGCCGACAGGACCGCCGTTGTAGTGTTCGGTGATAATCGACAGGATCTTCAGGTCCATCTCGTCCAGGCCGCAGGCATCGATATTGAGCAGCTCAAGCGCCTGACAGACCGCCTGAGGAGAAATCTGATTGTTATTCCTCATCTGGGCATAGTCGCGCACCCAGCGCAGGAGGTTGTTGGCGATGCGCGGAGTGCCTCTTGAGCGCCGCGCGATCTCCATCGTCGCCTCTTGACCCACATCCACATTCAGGATGCGGCAGGAGCGCTGCAGGATGCGCTCGAGAACCTCAGGCTGGTAGTAGTCCAGTCTGCTGGCGAAGGCAAAGCGGGAGCGCAATGGGGCCGAAAGCAGTCCCGTGCGCGTCGTGGCGGCCACAAGCGAAAAGCGCTTGATGGGCACCTGCACCGAACGCGCGTTGGGGCCGCTGTCGATCATGAGGTCGAGCTTGAAATCCTCCATCGCTGGATAGAGATACTCTTCCACAGTGCGGTTGAGGCGGTGTATTTCATCGATAAAGAGGATGTCCCCCTCTTTCAGATTGGTCAGGAGGCCTGCCAGATCGCCTGGCTTTTCGATCACAGGGCCTGATGTAATCACCAGATTAGTGCCCATCGCTTTGGCCAGTATGTGAGCTAAAGTGGTCTTCCCTAGCCCTGGAGGGCCACTGAAGAGGCAGTGTCCCAGGCATTCCCCTCTCTGCCGTGCAGCTCCAATCAACACGTCCAGCCGATCGCGGATCTGATCCTGCCCGGCAAATTCCTCGAGGGATTGCGGCCTGAGAGGCACCTCAAAGGTGATATCCTCCTTCTCGACCACTTCTTTCGCGGGCGGTTTGGAAAAACTGGACTGGATGAAAGTTCTATTCATGGCAGGCAGCATTATATCCTGGAGGCTGATAATTGCAAAGACAACAAAAACCACCCTGCGTATAATTCATCGCATGATCAGACAATTTACCGCCTGCGTCTATATCATAGAAAATCAGCGCGTGCTGCTAATCTTCCACCGTAAGATGAATAAATGGCTTCCCCCCGGTGGACATCTGGAACCCAATGAGTTGCCATCCGAAGCCGCCAAACGCGAAGCCCTTGAAGAGACCGGGCTTGAAATTGCCCTTATTCCACAGGAAAATATCTGGATCGACCGCTGGAACGCCAAGAGTTTCGAAAGGCCCTACCTCTGTCTGCTGGAAGAGATCCCCGCCCGCGCCGACCAGCCAGCCCATCAGCACATCGACATGATCTATGTCGGAAGGCCGATAGGGGGAACCGAGACGCTTAATGTCTGTGAAACGGATGGCCTGCGCTGGTTTTCCCTCGACGAGATCGAAGCCTTCGGCTCAGATGTCGAGATTTTCGAAGAAACACGGCAGGTTCTGCGGAAGATTTTGACGGAGCCCGTCTTTCAAAGATAAAAAAAACGGTGCGGAGGACCTCCTTGTCCTCCACACCCGAACTTGTAAGTCAGCGTCCGATACACTTTCCTGAGGTTTCGTGCGCTTAACCCCCTCATAGCTCAATCAGGTAATTTTGCAAAATTTATTTTTAATTATTTTTCATATCCCTGACATTCAATGAGTTATTTCATTGACTCAGAGGTTGAAGCAGACGATGAAAGGATAGCTTTTCGCGTTATATTTTTTTCTGTGAAAAGTCAAATTGATGCAAATTGTGGTGTTCGACTCCTGGAAAGGTATTTGCTTTTTCCAATAGATCGTCAATGGGGCGATCAAAACGCGTGATCGAAATCTCCCCTCCAATCAACAAGCAGGCGGCCCAGCGATGATGGCCGTCGAGCACGTGGTCATCCCCTCGCCGCGCAACCAGAATGGTATCCGCGCATGGGTTGTATGTGCCCTCTTGAAAGCTTTTGACAATCCCCTGCACCTTAGAGCGCAGGATCTCCTTTTGCGTCGCAAAAAGAGAGGACGCTGCAACAGTTTCGTGTTCCACCGTAACATTTTCGCGCTTCCAGGATTTGACAAAACTTTCTGTCACCTCTTTGTCCAATTGCGGCATCGCAACCCGCGGAATACTCATATTTTTCTCACAGAGCTTACTTTCAGGTCCCTGGCACAGGTCTTCAGGCAATTCTGGTCCATAAGGTGACGCTGGTTTTGCTTCAGGAACCGCTGGTGGCTTGGGAGCCACTGACGCAGTGTCTCTAGCGCCCTGATGACGTTGATACAGATGGTACGCCCCTCCGGCTGCGGCCCCGAGCGTCAGAGCGATCAAGGCAATGCCCAGAATAAGGCGTTTCTTGTTGTCGGATTGTTCGCTTTCTTTGACCTGCTGATCTTCTGCCTTCTGTTTTGACTCCAGTTCGCGCATAAAAGCCACATCGACCTGCGCAAGATTCAGGGCCAGGGTGCCAGAGGTCAACTCCTGAGCAGCATCGGGATGTTTTCTTAGGTGAGAAAGCAACGCTCTTTCAAAACGCTGTTTCGACTGCAGGATTTCATTTTTCTCTTGAACGGGAAGATTGGAATTTTGCGCCAAAGATTCAGCATATTTGTAGCCGGCGGCCAGTAGTGTAAACGCATTGCCCGCCCCGATTTTGTCAAGCCCCTGCAGGCGTTGGTTAAATTCCTCTCCATAAAAATCACTCTCTGCAAGGACAAGGATGTCAAAGACATAATTGTCGAATGCCGTCGCTGTTTCTGTTCCGTATGCTTTTCCAAGCAGGAACTCCAGCAACATTTCTCTCTTATCCTCTCTATAGGCAAGCGATTCCGAAAGCGATACCATTTCCTGGGAGGAGAAGGCTCCAGCTAAAGCCGCTTTTTCTGACGCATATTTTTCATCGACCTGTTTTTTGGATGGCAGACTGTTTTCCGCTGAAAATGACAGTGCCTGCGCTAAATTTGCAAAAGCTTGCTTGGCGCTGCTGAAGATGACGGATGTAGCCCCAGCGATGATCCCCTGTTGCTGGTTAACAGATTGTACGGATTGACTTATTGTTTGGCTGACACCATTAAACATAATTAAACTCATTATTAAATTTGATTCTATTATGGAAAAACATTACAAATTTAAGATAAACAACATTTAAAGACTGCATGAAAGCAGTATTTATCAGAAAATTTATATTATTTACTGATTGCGGATTTAATGTTATATATAACTAAAGTTTTAATATTATTTGCGATTTTCACACATTCGCTTGCATGCATAAATGCCATGAACTCGAAGCGACAAGGAGCTACATTTGGAGAACGCTCGGCGCTTCATCTGCTCTCCCATATGACAGACAGAAGCAAACTGCCCTATACTCTTCTGCTCGATTTAGGCTGCTGTGGGAATGGAGAAGTTGCCAAAACCTTGTCAGAGGAACTAGCACCTTATGGAACTGCTGTAATCGGACTCGATATCAATCAGCTGGCCATCGAAGAGGCTCGCACCAAATATCCCGTCCTGCACTATCCCAACTTAAGCTTTATCCTTGGAGATGCGCAGCAGCTTCAATTTTCCAACGAGTTCGAGACCATTATCTCCATTTCTCTGCTGCACCTCGTTCCCCTACCAAAGCAGGTAGTCGACTCCATCTTCAAAGCGCTAAAGCCTGGCGGAGTCGCCATCATCCAGATCCCCAAAAGCTTTCCCGATCCCTTAGAACAAACGACCGCCTTCCTCATCCAGCAGGATAAATGGAGGCAGTACTTTAACAATTTTTCACGCGGATGTAATGGGGTTCCGGAGCAGGAATTTCTTGGCATGTTCAGAGAAAGAGGATTCAACATCATTCGCCACACACAATTTGATGATTTTGAAAACTTGGAATCTGTGGACAAATTCAAAAGTTTCATTGCAAGCTGGTACCCCTATTTGCGTGTGATCCTTGCGGAGAAGAAGGAAGAATTTCTGAACGAGGTTGTCGCACTATATCTGCATTTTCAACCTCTTCAGCCGAATGGCGATGTCCCTTTCCGTGTGGAACGTCTGGAAGTTGAATTGTTAAAACCATCAACTTCACAGGGTTAACGCATGAAGATTTTACTTGTTTGACATTTACTTTTTGAAAGAGGAGAATTATGCTTACTTTTGCATTTAAATAGCCCTTCCAGAGGGAAATATGACTAGTCTTCAACCATTAGATTTACGAGGAGCTCAAACTAATCTAACAACAAGCGATGGAACGCCGTGTGAAACAAAAACAATTTCGAGAATACCAGCTGTTTTTTTGGCTCATACTCAAAAAGAAACAACTGAAAAGGCTTTCACTCCAAAAAAAATTGAGAAATGTGATATTTTTCAAGCAATCGGGCCAAAAGTCTGTTTAGTTGAAAGCCCACTCGGCAAAGCTACGGGTTTTTTTGTCAGTCAAACTGAACTTGTCACTGCCTTTCATATTTTACCTCTTACAGAACAGGGAACGCAATTTACTGTTTGTTCTGATAATGTCAAAGTTACTCATGCAGGTAAACAATATCATGTTACATTTTCCCCTGGATTTAACTCTACGAAAGGTAGGGAAATAGATCTTTGTGTGCTCACAATTGATGGCAAAATCACGCCTCAAAATTTTTTTTCGTTCCTTCCGATTCCTTTACAAGAGGGAATGAATGCCTATTTCGCAGGGTTTCCCTTAACACAATCCGTGATTACTTTTCATAAAGGTTCCATCTCGTCCATTTATCAAAAAAATAATACACAATACTTTACAATTGATGGAACCGTCGTCCCTGGAAATTCTGGAGGTCCTGTTGTCATTCAGCATCAAAATCAAGTGTATCTGGCAGGCATCATTTTTTCTGAGGTAGCGGATATGGAGCCTGATTTTTTATTTATTGAAAATGCCTTTGCAACAATGAGACAAACTGGAGGCGTCGGGGGAATGGCTATCGGAATTAAATATCCTGATGGAAAAGTCCGATCTACCTCTCCCTTGGACATTTTATCGATAGGTTTAAGTGTTATTAAAAGAAATATGTCTACAGGTATCGGAAAAGCTCTGCACATCCAGCATATAAAGAATCTTTTCCCCCAACCAGCAAACGCAGTACATCCGATCATAGGTCCTGTGCAGATTGATTCTCTGCATAGCGAATTGCCTGTCATCCACGGAACCTTGTGTGTCCTAATTGAAGATGGTGAACCTCTTGCAAATTGTTCAAACGAAATTATAAATGAGGTCATGAATTTCTTGGACGGATTTGATACATCTGAAAAAAAAGCAGAACTTTATTCAAAGTGCTGGGGAAACCCCGGAACCATCTATGAATTTCCAGATCATCAAAACCGTGTGGGCCGCCTTGATATCCAGCGCCCACCACCCGACTTCACTAACTTGCAAATTCAGATTGGAGGCAAGTCCATTGCCACTGTCCTTATTTCCAAAGCATTAAGTCAATATGCAGGAGATCAGGCCAAAATGGCGGAAGTGATAAACTATGTTATACGCAAGTTTAAAGGAGCTGTTAAAGACTACAAAGATCACGGTCGCACAATCGTAGTCAAAGTCATATTGCGCCCTTCACAGTAAGATTGCAGCCATACTAGTGTCTAATTGCATAAATTAGACACTAGTAGGATTTAGCAAAGACCCAGCCCACGGTCACTTTGCTTCCAGTCAGGATGCACTTGCCCTCTGACCCTGATTACAGCTTCTGCTAGTAACTCAAAGCACGAAAGAGCATTTAATTCCTGCTATTCCTGTTCTACAAGTTATAAAATCAAATTTAAAATTTTATCAGCAAAATAATCTAAATTGCAGAGTAATGCCACATCAACTATAATTATTCATCATTAATATTAATTCGTTAGTAACATGACGCATGCAATAACTCCTCAAACGAACAACAGAGCACAAAATTCCCCTGTTGGAACTGAACCAGTTCCCCTGAAAGCAACCTTAACTCAACGGGTAAAAACCGTTTTTTCGGATGTTGCAAATCTTCCCAAATATCTCGTCTACCAGGGCTTCTGGCATCGGCCTAAGAACGAAAAAGAAAATCAGCGCATGCTAACCGAGATCGGAGGAGAGCATTACAAGCTTAAATCGGCCGATGGCGGTAAAATTAACATGACTTTCCTTTCGACCTCAAAATTTGTCGCCGCTGTCAAACAGGCTGGCGGAAAGTCCGCAACCCTGACCTCTGCCACCGACCCGTCATTGTTAGTCAAAGCCCTCTGCTTTGAAGGCGGAAATGCTGCGGCTTTTCTGAGTGCTTTGAAAGGCACCACCTTCTTTGACGTAGGCTGGAGAACCATCCGAGATGGCGGAAAGAGCTATCTTGTATCGCATGAAGACTTCCAGAACCTGGCCACGCAACAGCTGGTGAACGGCAGAACACAGACTAAAGGAGAAGGGCTGAATATCCAAGAGGCGCCCTACCAAATGGCCCACACCACACCCAAGACAGTCATTCTGTGTCCGGGGATCAGAGGCAGAAAAGAGAGTCTTGGAACCATTGAAGATATGGCCGCCTACCTGATTCATGGCGCAGTCAATGTCGTGATGTTCGATTATCGCGGCACAGGAAAGAGCAAAGGACACATCTCTCACTCAGGGCTGATGATGGACCTGGAATCCATCCACACCTTTTTGAAGAACAGGGTAGAGGGAATCCAAAACCACGATATCACAGTCGTAGGAACCTGCTTTGGAGCTGGTCCAGCGACCCGTTTTGCTGCAAAATATGATGTCAACCTGATCCTCAATCAACCCTATGCCAACATAGAGGACTTTGCTCAGGAGCAAATCCTGAAACAGAATGATTCCGGCCTCTCCAGGATAATCCCAAAGCGCATTCAAAAGGCACTCTTTGAACAGTTTGGACCAAAATATAATATCCCTCAGGATTTGAAGCATGTGAAGGGCCACATCGCCATCATTGTCAATAAGAGCGACGAGGAAGTGAATGCCAACCACGACGACAGTAACTTCGATGCGTTTCCTTCAGACAGACGTGGACAGATCATCAGGCAAGTGGTTGTCGGAGGCATCAAGCATGGGGCAGGCTGGCACTCAAAACCCGACAATTCCCTGCCTCTCAAAGATCCTGCAATCGATCGCCAGCAGATTGATGAGGAAGATCAGGACTGGACCATACTATCGACCCCGCAAATGAGGTTTGACGCAGCCATGGGCAAAGATCAAATGATCGCCTTTTTAAAGCAGACTGGCATGAGCCAGGATCAGCTTCTCAATAGTCTTTAATCTTTACTTGCGAGCGCTGTTTTGAGACAGCGCTCGCCTAATAATCATAGGTTATCTATATGATGTCCATGGAACGTGTACCCAGTCATGGTGCAGGATACTACCCCGATGCGTTGAATCTCAACCAGATCGCCGGTTTATCCGACACCGCAAAATATCCCAAGCAGCAGATTACGGCTGTTTTGCAGCAAACCTACGGCCACCGCCTCGCAGATGAGGTGCTGGAGAAGTGCGATACTCTGCGCGAGCAGATCACAGGCAGCGAAGTCAAACAGCTCCTTATCGCTGTTGCTGCCCTTGTCAAGCGCCAGGACCTTCAAGAAACATTTGAGGAGATCCTTAGATTGCCTGCAGCAGGGCGTGGAGGCATCCAATGGCTTACATCCGGACAGATCGAAAAAATCAGAAGCAAAAGCAGCTTTGAAGAGCTTGGCAATGAAGAGCTCATCTGCCTGCGCAACCTCTTTTGCAGGATTCATGATGGCAAAGGGGGTTCTAAGCCCATCGCAGAAGAGCTCTTTCCTCAGACTCAAGTTTCCAGAGAGACAACCTTTGGCAGACACCTCAAGATGGTTCGCGGCTGTGAATTGGGCGAGCGCTATGTCCAGACACCTGAGGGGGATCATTTTGATCTGAGACAGCAGATGGCCGGAGAAGAGCATCTGGCCCGCTCGCTCTCCTATAACCTACCCAATCAAGATTCCATGAATCTGATCGTCCCCCTTCTGAATGAGCAGGGAGAGACTATCCTCTGCGAAGTGCGGGGGTTTGTCGAAGAAAAGGGCCTCTACTTTTATGTTTTCCTGCCCTTGACTAAAGGACAATGGCAGCAACCTGATTCCCCCTGCCCCGTCTGGTATGCCTTTCGAGGCACCAATGACCTGGCTGCATGGCAACGAAATCTCATGGAAGGGACCATTGAAGCAGGGCGCTATTCCTATGCACGCCATGAACCCAAAATCCTGCGCTGTTTTCTCTCATCTATCCCTCAAGGACCATTCAAGCTTGTCGGCACAGGGCACAGCCTGGGAGGTGCCGAGGCAGCCCGCATGGCTAGAACCCTTTTCACATATGCCGCAAGAGGCTCGCAGGGTCAGACCGGAGAGCTGGAAGAGGGCGCTGCCAGAGCGCTCGCTAACCTCCGCGAATTCAAATTAGTCACCTGGAACCCTGCATGCGTCGTTTGGGATACCATTCAAAGTTATAATGAAGCACGCAAACTTTTCAGCGCTGTGGCCGTTAGAATCTATCATAACTATGTCGATGAAGATTTCGTAACTGTTTGCGGCAAATATCTGCTTGGCTATCGCTATAATCAGGATGATCCTGACGATCAGCCAAGGTTAACCAAGTTTAAACTGCGCGATTTGACAACATCCGTCGGTACGACTTTGACAACCCACAGAACACCGCTCCTGCTGGATAATGCAAAAGGAGTGGAAATCCTGCCCATTCCTCAAGATCAGGTCAATTATAAGGTAGGCCCCAGAGGAATCGGTTCCCAAGTGTATGCGTTGGGCGCCGGCATTGGCAAAAATATGTGGAGAATTCCGATTGCAACCTATTTTGGCTTGAAGTGGACGGTCAACATTCCTTATGGGGTCACTGCTTATCTGGCAGGAAGCGTCAACAGCCTATGGAAAAACAGGACTGTGCAGGCAGCCCCAAATGAAGTTCGAATTGGCAATGCACAGGCTCATCCTATTGCGCAAGAATCTGAAACATTCTCCACGCCAACAGCAGGAGCACCATGCCGCCAGGAATAACATTCTTTGCGTTCAATTGTAGGGATTATCGCATGAGTTCAAAAATTTAGTCTTGTTTTTTTACATGAGTTGATAATATAATATGTTTAAAGATAAGGTTAAAAATGAATCCAAATGGATTATTTCTTTTCCGTCCCAATATTTCTCAAGTCTCCTTCCACGATATGCCGCAAAAGTATGCCTTCGTTCAGAAAGAAAAGAAGCGTCTGGAGGGCATAGAATTTTATCATCTCCCTGCAAGATTTGAGAGAGAACAAGTTGTTGCGAAAAGTCCGGCACCCTATCTTCATGCTTATCAGAATGCTGCGACAGACAGCCGCTGCGGATTCTTCGCTGCATTATCTTTCTTTGGCCAACCAATTCCCTTCTCACAGTTTGCAGCCGCGCTCATTCGATTTTTAACCGAAGAAAAACAGATCTGTAGTTTACAGGAAGCTAAAGCAATTGTACATCCTTGTGAATTTGGAGCTTTGAATGAGGAAGCTTTAAATGACGTAGATATAGAATCTTTACGAGGGGCGATTCATCATTTGGCTAAAAATCACATTATTCCTTCCTATTTTACTTCTACAGTATTGCTGTCTTTTGATTTGACAGAACATTCATGGAATCATATTAAAGAAAGCTTGATGCCTTTCCTAAGAAAGAATGACAGAGCTATTGTCGGGGTCGCCTCTCCTTGTGAAAATCATTTATTCGCTTTACGAAAAGACCCCTCAGATGTATGGTGGAAGGTAGATAGCCTTTTAAACACGCAAGAAGGGTTTAAAGAGCATGAGATATTTTCTGAAATCCAAGCTTTATATGGAACTTATGCCCAAGGCTTATTTTTTATTCTTCTTCCTGAAAAGTAAGAAGTTAAGGAGGATTTATGTTTGAACCCATGCTTCCACCTGTAAATGACCGATCATCCTATGCGCATTCTAGCCAAATGGGCAAAGAAAGTGCGCATCCCCTCACACAACTTGCTCAGGAAAGTTTGCGATCTTTAAGAGAATTCCCCCCTACTAATCCAAGGGACAAGCAAATGTTGGCAAGCATTCATCCTGACATGCAACTCCAAATGGCACATAAGCTCATGTCTGACTCTGCTGTAAAACTTCTTGTTGAGGCCTGTTGTTCCTTAAACACATTGAATTTAGCTGGGAATTATCTAATCACAAGCGCTGCTCTTAATGCTCTTTCGAGTCTTCCTCAATTACAAAAACTAAATCTTGCATCTACAAATGTAACAAATCTTACGCCTTTGATAAATATTCCATTTGAAAAATTGCGTGAATTAAATCTTTTTAATACAAAAATTGATGCTGAGTCCCTTCTTGAATTTTTGAGAAACCATAGCCAATTGACCCGCCTTTCGATACCTGAAAATGCTCCTGCAGGAATTTTTCAAAATATTTCTTTGCCATTCCTGCAAAATGCTGATTTAGTCATTGGTAGATCT
>JAJFUZ010000237.1 GCA_021372155.1 Parachlamydia sp.
ATGGCAAATTCGCCCATAAAGAGCATGCGCGCCACCCAGAAAAAGAGGATGTCGTGGCCGGTGACAAGGACGGAATTTGGGTAGAAGCGTTTAAGTTCGGGAGTCTCATCCGGCCAGCCCAAGGTGGAAAAGGGCCAAAGACCCGAGGAAAACCAGGTATCCAGAGAATCTTCGTCCTGGCGCCATTTGCCAGACTCTGCTTCAGGCGGCTCGCCTTCCCCATCGTAGCAGATCATGCGTTCAGGATCGTCGACATGGTACCAGATCGGGATGCGGTGGCCCCACCAGAGCTGTCGGCTGATGCACCAGTCGCGCAGGTTGTCGATCCAATGGAAGTAGGTGCTTTCCCAGTTTTTGGGGATGAGGGAGAAGCGTCCCTCTTGAACGGCGGCCCTCAGGCGGTCACCGAAGGCCGACATGCGCACGAACCATTGCTTGGACATATAGGGTTCGATGACGGCCTTGGAGCGGTAGGAAACCCCGACGCGGTTGAGATGGGGAACGACTTTTTCGAGCAGGCCGAGAGCGTTCATTTCTTCGACCACGCGCATGCGCGCCTCTTCCATGGTCAAGCCAGCGAATGGACCGCCATTTTCATTGATAAGAGCATCGGGCGTCATGATGTTGATGAAGGGAAGCTTATGGTTAAGTCCCATCTGGTAGTCGCATGGATCATGCGCGGGAGTCACTTTGACCATTCCTGTACCAAATTCGGGGTCGACCGAGACGTCGGCGATGATAGGAATCTCGCGGTTCATGAGTGGCAGGATGACGCTCTTGCCAATGCAATTGGCGTAGCGAGGGTCACGTGGGGAGACAGCCACCGCCGTATCGCCCAGCATGGTTTCGGGTCGCGTGGTTGCAATATGGGCAAATCCTGAGCCATCTTTGAAGGGATATTTGAAGTGCCACAGGAAACTCTGGCGCTCCTCATACTCTACCTCATCGTCTGCGATCGCAGTCTGCGTGACTGGGTCCCAGTTGACGAGATAGTCACCGCGGTAGATGAGCCCCTGGTCGAACATCTTCTTGAACATGACCTTGACGGCGCGGTTATTGCCCTCATCCATGGTGAAACGCTCGCGGCTCCAGTCGCATGAGCAGCCGAGCGATTTGAGCTGCTGGATGATCTTGTTGGCGTTCTCCTCCTTCCACTTCCAGGCATGCTCTAAGAACTCTTCCCGGGTAAAATCCTTGCGCCTTTTGCCCAAGGTCTTCATCAGATGCCTTTCGACCACAGTCTGCGTCGAAATGCCCGCATGGTCAGTGCCAGGGACCCAAAGGGCCTCATCGCCGCACATCCGATGCCAGCGGATCAGAATATCCTGTAGCGTATTGACAAGGGCGTGGCCCATATGGAGCACCCCTGTGACATTGGGAGGAGGCATGACAATGCAGTAGGGGGGCTTTGAGGAGTTCGGATTGGCGCGAAAAAAGCCGCTTTCAACCCAGTGTGAATACCATTTTGCTTCGACGTTCTTGGGCTCGAAGGCTTTTGGAAGCTCTTCGGAATGGGTGTTATTTTGCATAAATGCTCAAGTGTTGAAAAGGAGACAGAATACCAGAAATGGGCAAATAAAACATAGCCTCTTATTCTTAGTAATATCTTAACAATTATTAATAAAGTATTAATTATAAATTAAAAATTATCAGATATAATTTAACTTTAAAAGTAAATATAAGGGGAGTAAAATGACATCTTCGATAACAAAAGCCCCGCCGCCGCTGCCTCATTTGCAGTTGGGGCCTCCTCCGAGTATCTTTCCCGAAATTTCTGCACCAGATCCCATGGATTTGGCCATCTCAACCTACGACCGTACCAATGCTGTCAGGCGAGGGATTGGCTTAGCCAAATCAATCGCAAAAGGTGGGCATATTAAACCTTTCGGTCTCATCGCTGACCCCATTTACCAATTTTTGCAGAGACATCCCACCGTTGCTAAGGTGTTAATGGTCAGCCAGATCTTTTCATTTCTTGGAATGATTGTGCAGATTCCGAGGTTTACCCGGCAGGTGAAGAGAGTTATGCATACCGAGGGGATAAAGAGAGTCAACGCAGCCATGAAATCCCTGGTTACCGTGGGCAAAGTTGTCCGCTGCTTCGCTTACATGGTGGTGGGCCTGACAGCCTTTCAATTCGGTGCGAAGTTGGGTAAAATGGGGTTGAACACTCTCGCAAAAATCCACGAGGCGACCGGAGGAGCCATACGCTACATTTTCGCTGCAAGCTTCCTGCTGACAGCGGCGCAGACCTTTGTCGATGGCCGCTCCTATATGAAGACCCGTCAATTTCTGAAAACGCTCAAAGCGCAGCCCTGGTACAGGGAAGATGGCCGATACACCGATAAGGAGTATCAGCAGTTTAAAGCCTACGTCAAAGGCATGAGCCCCAAGGAGGAAAAAGCTCTGGGAAAGCGCCTCGGTGTCAAGGGATCGGATATAAGAAAAAATCTCCTCGAAAAGATGCGCAACGCCGTGCCGACTGGCAATAACATCACCCAGATGGCTAAAGATCTCAAACTGATGACGGGAAAAATCGAGACGGGCAAAAAGGTGCTGATTGTTTCAGTGATCACAGGGCTCATCGGTCTGACCGGAACGATCTGCATGCTCTTCCCGCCGCTCTATCCTGTGGCGATGGTCTGCGTCAGCGCCTCTGGCATCGCGTCCTTAGCCAAAATGCTCTTCAACAGCATCAACTACTATAGATTTGAAAACGGCATAGGCATGATCAAACGGCCCGAAGGCGCCAAGGCGCCGCGCGATGCCGTGGACTACCTGGCCGATTACGCCAAGTGGCGAGTGGACTGGTACAATGAAAAATCGCTGCTGAATCGCATGCGCAATGTGGCTGCCAGCATCGGAGAGACAGTGATGGAGTGTGTGACACCGCTCACAGATACGATCGATGCCCTGGTTGCAGTGGCACCTGTGTGAAACACGCTGATTTTATAAGGAGAATGAGATGACAGGTTCCGTTAGAGAAATTTCGAATCAAGCGCTGACCCTCCCTTCGTTGCAAACTGCACGAGAGGGGGCAAACAAACTGGTCACGGGCGTGCAGACCAATGCCGATCAGTTTCTCAGATCTGTTGAGGTGAGCGATTCCATTACAGCTTTCGCTTCTTTTCGCATTGGTCAGCGCCGCGTCAGCCGCTTTATCGAACTTCATCCGGCGATTACCAAAATCTACTTCGTCTGTCACCTTTTTTCAATTGTGAGCCTTGTGACTGCTATCCCTAAAATATGGAAACATGGACGCAGGTTGGTTGTACGGCCGGGCATGGAGCGATTTGATGCCGCAATGAAGATTTTCGCTAAGCTGGGGGAGATGACTGTCTCGCTGGCTACGGTGGTGATCGGCCTTGAGGCCTTCAAAATCGGAGAAAGACTGGCAAACATGGGAATGGGGTTCGCTGCTACCGCCTATAAAACGCTGCGGGTAGGGCTCGACGTCATCGTCATTGTCGGGGTCGTTTTTTCTGCTGCTGAAGTCGCTCTCGATATCAGAAGGTGGTGGCGCACCCGCTCCTACCAGAAGGAGCTGACAGCACAGGCATGGTTTTGCCCACAGCAACAGCGCTCTGCATTACAGATCTCAAAAGATTACGCCCAGTTTAAGGACTTCCTCACC
This sequence comes from Parachlamydia sp., assembly GCA_021372155.1. Classification (GTDB taxonomy): domain Bacteria; phylum Chlamydiota; class Chlamydiia; order Chlamydiales; family Parachlamydiaceae; genus JAJFUZ01. The sequence continues at coordinate 3,635 of JAJFUZ010000237.1, forward strand.
GGCATGTCGCAGGATCAGGAAAAGCGCCTGGGAAAAGCTCTGGGAATAGATGGCGCCAACTTCAGAAAAGCAACTCTGGATCGTTTACACCACAAAGTGCCGACAGGAGCCGACATCGCAGCTTTCAGGTTGATCATGGAGCAGATGAAAGGGAAACTCAAAACAGATAAGACGCTCCACCTGATTTCGGCCCTGAATAATGCCGTGGCCGTCGCAGGCGCTGGATTTCTGCTATTCCCGCCACTCCATCCAGTGGCGGCGGTTCTGCTTGTCGCTTCTGGCGTGGCAACCTTGGCAACCACCCTCTTCGAACAGATCAGGCGCTATCAGTTTGAAGATCGTGTGGGCATGATCGAACGTCCTCAACCGCGGAGTTGGGATTGGAAGGCCCGCGTCGTCGACTTCACCAAATGGCAGCTTGGCTGGTATGAGGAGAAATCGCTGCTCAAGCGTCTGACGAATGCCGGTTCGAATCTATGGGAAAATGGCTTAGTTGCAGGAGAGGCTTTGAGTTCTATCCTGAATGCGGTCAGTGTATTCCTGCAGGTCTTTAAGTTGCGTTAAGGTTTAAGAAAAAGAGCGCTGTGCATAGCGTTCCATCGACGACCTTTCCCTGACGTATAGCCTCGACGACCTCTTCAGGTCGCTTTAATACCGTTTGCATGACTTCCATGGGATCCAGGGATGGGTTTTGGGCCTTTTTGACCTCTTCCATATAGACATAATAGATTTTCTGTGAACTTAAGCCTGGATAGGGGAATGCGCTGCCGATCAGCTGGATCTGTTCGCCTGCGTATCCGGTCTCTTCAAGAAATTCTCTGCGACCACCTGCAAGGGGATCTTCATCAGGCTCAAGGTATCCGCCTGGGGCCCCGAGCAGGACAGTGCCGGCGGGATGGCGGTATTCGGAGTTAAGCACAAGATAGCCGTCGGGAGTCATTCCCAGAATGACGACGGCTGGTGCACGAGGGATCAGTGTGTAATAGGGATGGCGTTCGCCGCTTGGGAACCGGAGAATGTCGCGCTGGACCTTGACAAATTCATCAAAAATTACTTCCTGCTTTTCCACAGCGGGTAAATCAAAGCTCGACATGGACATACTCCTTTTGTTCCAGGGCCTTCTGATCGAGCGCCTTCTCTTCTTCCCCCATGCAGGCATAGTAGAGGGCAAGCTGCATATGCAGCTGCCGCCTTTCCCACAAAAAGGCGTTTTGAATCCATTCCGGATTGGAAACGCGTCCGAAAAAGTAGTGGCTGCAAAGGGTCCAGGAGCTGGGATAGGGAAGCTCCAGAATTGCTCCCATATGGATCGCGGCGATCTCTCGGCCTTCATTTGCCAACAGCCAGCAGCCATAGAGGAAATGGAGCAGCGAGTTTTCCTGGCTCAGCTCCTCGATGCTATAGCGATGGAGCAGATCGCCCGCTGGCTCCCATTTTTTCTCGGCCAGGAAGGCCCAGATTCGGTAACTGTCGATCAGCAGTGTCCCTTCTTGAGACAAGCCGTCAAGTGACTGCAGTGCTGTGTAAAGCTTTTCTACATCCTGCGGGTGGCCTTTTAGGATGGCGCGACGCATGAAAGCGATGATAGTCCGTTCGCTGCTGCGATCCATCGCTCCTTTGATGCTTGTGAGCAGCAATTCCTCTGCCTCTTGCACCATTCCCTTTTCATAAAGAATCAACGCGCGCAGCAGGACAAAACGTCGTCTCTCCGCTTGCGGATGTTCTTCTGAAGCAGGGATGCTGTCGAGCTTGAGCTCGGCCAGCTGCCAGGTACCCAATTCGATCAGGCAATAGAGAGCGTTGCCCAGGGTAATTTCGCAAGGTTCTCGGCGCTTCATCAGCTCATCGGCCATTTCTGCCAGGACATAGGGCTTTGCCAGCCAGAAGGCCAGGGAGATGGCTAGAGAATAGTTGGAAAGAGGATCCGATTCAGCGCAGGCGGGGTCATTTTCCATGAAAAAGAGCGTTTCCCAATGCTTTTTGAGACTGGTAAACAGCTTTTTTGCATTGCTGCCCATGGCCACTTCCGGGAGATGTCTCAAGGCTAACAGAATGAAGCTGTAGGCAGCCTGACGATGATGGTGCGAGCTGGAATACATGCGGAATAGCTGCTGCTCCTGCAGGACGCGCAGCAGCGGATGGCGTCTGTAGCGACGGAAGGCTAGCTCAAAGCATTTGATCTCCTCTTCGTAATCCTGCAGCTCCTGATAGACGAGCGCTTTTCCCAGGTATTCCAGAGGGGCTCCGGGCGTATTGCGCAGTTTTTCGAACTCCTGCAAGGCAAGATCAAAGTTTTCATGGTTGCGAGAGAGGGCAGAGGTGTTGCGTGCTTGCTCCAGCAGGGTGATGCCGGCGCGGAACATGGCTTCGCGCCCTTCGGCGCGGCCCGGAAAAGAGTATCCAATCCTCCTGTATTCGCTGAGGGCTGTGGCGTAATCTTTTTGGGCTAAGAAGGCATCGGGAACGGCCAGGCAGTTGACCATGACGCTCTGGCTTCCTACGGCAACTGAAAATTGTTCGATTTCAAAATCAGCATCCCGCGCCAGGAGTCCTACGTGAGTTCCGATGAGAGGAAAATAGCTGATGTAAGACATCTGCAGAGCGTGATCTAGGTAGACATGGATATGGTTTTCCACCTTTTCGATGCAGAGATGATGCCATGTTCCTGGGATAAGACAGGCGTCTGGCGTATGCATCACCTCGACAGCGGAGCGCAAAAGCTTGGTGTTTTTATTCGAAGCCGTTCCCATCCAGAGGCAGTAGCCATCGTTGAGATGGCGGCGTTCAGCAGCCTCAGGGATGCAGAGCAGAAAGCCGAGGCCATGGCTCTTTTCTCCAATGCGCACCTTGGCTTCGAGCTTGATATTGGCGCTGAATGAGGCCTTGGAGACCATCAGATTGAACCAGTCAGCCACTTCCGTTCCGCGCGTGATGGCGATGTGCTCGGCAATCAGCACGTTCTCCTGGAATTCCCAATCGCTCTTGTTTTTCAGATCCAAAGTAGCGATCTGGAACCACTCCGCGCGCCCTTCGATGTAGTTTTTCAAATCGCCGATCAGCTCATCCATTGACCGGTAGCGCTTTTCCACGTCAGAGTCGAGGCATTTCAGAACAATGCGCGACAACACGCGAGGAACTTCCCGATAAGGGGCTACTTCTGCAGGATCACGCAGCACTTCCAGATGCATGTTCTCGCGGAACTGTTGCAGCGTTCCTCGTTTAAAGGGATGGCGGAGTGTTAGGATCTGGTAGAGGATTGCCCCAAGCGAATAAATATCCGTTTGAAAGGTCGCCGGGTTGCCTATCGCTCGCTCAGGCGCCATGTAGGAGACTGTGCCGACCACTTTTCCCACCATCGTAAGATGGTGCAGGGGATGCGGAGGGATCTCCTCACCCTCCTCTTCAGGGCTAGTCCTAGCAGGATGGATCAGCTTTGCCAGCCCCCAGTCCAAGATGAGCACCTCGCCATATCTTCCGACGATGATGTTCTCCGGTTTGATATCTCTGTGGAGGACCCACTTGGAATGTGCGTAAGCAATGGCTTGGCAGATGTTGAGAAAGATGCGCACGAGTGCCGGGATCGAGCCTCCAATATCATCGGCCTTCTCTCCCTGTTTTTCGCGCAGTCTGGCGATGCGCAGAATCTGCTTGAGCGTCTCGCCCTCAACATAGGGCATGGTATAATACGATTGCTGGTCCTGCGACTGAATGGCATAAATGGGAATAATGGAGGGGTGTGTCAGCTGAGCAGTGATCCGCGCCTCTTTTAAGAAGCGATTGTGCATTTGAACATGCTCTGTCAGATCGCTGCGGATACGCTTGAGGGCGATGCGACGGCCGCATGTTGTGTCAAAGGCCATAAAGACCTCTCCCATGCCACCCTTGCCGATATCCCCCAGTACCTGATAGGGGCCAATCGTAAACTGAACAGACTCTGCCTGAGGGACCTCTCCAGAGACAAGCGCGATTCCTTCCACCGTCGATAAACTGGCCAGGCTCGTCATATCGCCCGTTTCCGTCTCAATCGTTCGGATGCGTGAAAAGTCGAGCTTGTTTCCGCAATAGGTACAATAGAGCGGGAGTTTGTCAGCCAGCCCCTTTCTTACAACAAAGGTGGCGTGGCAGTTGGGGCAGGATATGTCGGAGTCACTTCGCTTTATCATGGGATTTCAGTTGCGTCATCAGTCGTCGTGCCTCTGTAGAGGCAAAGTGGACAATACAGTTCCCTCCCAGCTCATCGTCAAAGTAGATGCCACTAGGGGATTCATAGGAGGCCACCATTTGGTAGAACAGCGCGTTCATGCCATGCTCGTCCCGCTCAGGCAGCGTATAGCGAAAGCCGCAGCCAACCGGGCGAAAGTCCTCCTGGCGCCATTGACGCTGGGCCAGCCTTAAGGCCTCTTCCGCATTCGTGGCTATCACCTCAGCAGCGGTTTCGGCATCGCCATCCCACCAGAACCAGCCAAAATGCATGGGTGCGACTTTTCGCAAAAAAAGATAGCGCTGCCCCATCTTGGCGATATGGATTAAATTGCTGAGTTTGCTCTCTGTCGCTGTCATGCTTCGGGACTATAGCGATTTCGTGTAAATGCGGCTAGTGATTAGTCGAAAAAAAGGTTACAATGTGTTATAAAGCATTTCGGGAATCTGGAATGACAGATCATGACCTAAGAAGGCTCTATTATTTGTTGCAGACATCCTGCCAAAAAAGGTTTTGTCGGGATCGAACCGCATTCTAATGAAAAATATGATATTGTAATTGCCCCAAACACCACATTTTAGAGATATGATGTTTTTTAATAAAAAATTCACTACGATTAGATGGAATTATAATTCATATGAAATAGCTGCTTTCAAATTTGTGATGACTGTTAAATCAATAAAACCTTTCCAGAAAAGTTTTTTTGGCGTTCAGAATTCTCCAGGTTCTGCTACATTTGTGCACGAAGCTATGGAGGTTTTAGGAGAAATACAATCTATGGAAGGTGTTGAATTAAAAACCAAAGATATTTTATTGTTAGCCCCAAAAGATGAACTTGGTTCCTTAGCAATTGGCGATACGATCCGTTTGAAGATTGCAAAATCAGGCGGATGTTTTAAGTTTGAAAAAGTCTGAGCTATTCAAGCAATTTCTTAAAAAATTCGATATGCTTCTGAAGGAGGGGGCTCTGCTTGCTTCGTTCCGCCTCTGGAAGAGAACAATACCTGGAGAGGTCTGCAAGGACATTGTATAGGTTGCCACTGTGAAACTTTGGGGTATCGCAACCCGAAATGTCGGTATAGCCAGAACAGAGGCCTTCGCTGAGCTGGAGCAGTTCCTCTTGCGACAGGTCATTCTGCGCCTGCTCGATGATTTTTCGATGCATGAGATAGAGATCGTCAATGCCTCTTGCCTGTGGAAGTCCAGCGCGATTGATAAAGTGGTGGATGCGTGCGACATCGATAAAGACGATGCGTTTTGTTTTGGGATCGTAAAAAACATTCTTTGGACCCGCATCGCCATGCCGGTAATACTTTCCGGAGTCCATCTTAAGGGCATTGTGGATCTGCATGCGCATATAACTGCCCAGGGCTTCAAAATCGATGTGATCCTTTAGTTCTCTTTTGATTGCAGGGGGCATCAGCAGGTCAAACTCCACTTTAGCTCTGAGCAGGCCCGTGCGCTGAAGGACTGCGCGCTGCTGGTCGTCGAGGCCATGAAATTCGGCAAGGCCAGTTCCAATTGCCCGACAGATGCGGCAAGCGGTTTTCAAACGTTCTTTGCGAAGGGGATCATTTATGGAGGTGTCCAAGACGGCCTGGATAAACTGGTCAGCGCGCTGACCTGGCGCTGCCGTTAAAAGAAGGAGTCCATATTCGGATCCATTCTGTCGGCACATTCCGATCGCAACGGGATTTACAGCTGAGACATTGGTGAGGTTGCGCTCTTTGATCAGAGCCATCCCAGAGAGTTCTGCGAGAAATCCACTGTCAAAACGGCGGGGTTTGGGAAAGGCTTTGACCACATACTTCATGACGCCATGCTTGTCATGGATGAAAAAGACCTTAGCCTTCGATTCGCCGCCGAAACTTGTCTCCTTTGCGTTAATGATCCTGTAAGTGTCGGCCTTCAACCCATTGCGCACAAAAGCCGCAACGGCCAGTTCGATCGGTCCATCGCCATAATGGCGGATCTGGCGGAGGATGTCGCGATGCTGGCGGAGGAGGCGACGTTTCTCATCGCGCGTATAATGGCTTTTGCTTTTGCGTAGCTGCTTGGCCAGGTGTGTAAAATGGGCAATATCAGCTGCGTGAGCCTCTGTTTCGATCGAAAAGAGGGCCAGAATGCCTGCCAGGAATACAATCAATAGCTTCATGTTATCACCTGAATCTCTGACATATACGATCTAATTATTTTTGTGCACGATTTTCGCTTGATTGCCATCCCAAACGAGGCGATCTCCCACGCCGATGCCATGAGCAGTAAACCAATTCCGGTTCATCTCGAGAGCATAGGAGCAGGGGAAACCTGCAGCTACACAATGCTCTGCAAAAAAGGCTGGATCCTGGATGTTTGGGTAAGCCTTGAGTTCATGGATTTCCCGAATCGATCCTTTGTCGTCCAAATATGCCAGCGAGAGGTCGATCAGGGTCTTATGCATCCAGATACAGGCGCGTTGAGGCAAATCAAAATGGAACAGCATCCCGTGGTCGGGGGATAGAAAAGATCTGCCCGCGAGCCCTTTAGTTCTCTGCTCGGGGGTACGGGCATGCTCGAGTGTCAAAGTAGTCTCTCTTCCAAAGAGCGGGATCGCGAGAAGGAAAAAGAGAAGACAAAAGCGTTTCATCGGGAGACATGCTAACTGATCCGGGGATATGATGGCAACATCTGCCAGTATGTATGAAAAAATCATACGTCCTGACAATGTGATATTATTGTTTTACCGCTTCCTGAAGCGCCTGAAGGCTGTTTTCGAAGGTTAGGCGATTGCGCGTACTTTCGATGGGATCCTCGATGCGATCATAATCGGCATAACTGCTGAGTCGGCTGATTTTGCTGTAAATGGTATGAAAGTGAATGTGAGCGGGCTGTGCAATACCCCCTTGAGATCGATAACCCTTATGGAGAGCGTCGATCAATTTTTGAACTTCTGCCGCCGTCAGGAGGCGCAGGCTGTTGCGTACAAGGCTTTCCTGGACGCGGACGAGGTCGTAGGTACCATCTGAAAGGGGCTTACCTTCAATATCGACACTGCGGTGCAGCTTGCCAACATCAATCAGGGTAACCAGCTCCTTCTCCTCATCGTAGAAAACATTTTTCCAGTGAGGATCGCCATGCTGAAAACAGGGCACCATGGGGACCTGCGCAGCCTCATCTATCACTTTTTCGGCATAGCGACTCAGCGCCTGCTGGTCGATTTTTCCTTCCAGTTTGGCTTGAACTTCAGGGGAATCCAAGGCAGCGAGTTTTTGTCTCATCTTCTGCTTCAAATCTTCTGGAAAAGGTTCGCTAAGTTCAGCATGCTTTTTGTGCAGCTGCGCAAAGGCTTGGCCGATCACATGAAACATGCGGGCAACCTTTTGAATCGCCAGGCTTCGCGCGGGTTCCTGAGCAAGGCCAATCTCGAGGATGTATTGGTATACAAGCTTTCCGGGCGCCAGGGATTCCAGCAACAGACCATAGGGTAGTGCGCCTGCCTGACATTTGCCGATTCTCAGGGGTTTCACGCCTTTGAGTTTGGTCAGTTTCAAATCTTGAAGCAGCGTCATGGCAGAAAGTTCGGGCAGGAACATGCTGCCTAATGTTTCGGGATTGCGAAAGGCTTTGACCACATAGAGTGTCGTTCCCTGGACATCTTGAATGTAGAAAACATCGTCTTTTGATTTTCCAAATAGTGGCGTGCTTCTGGCGTTTACAATGCGATAGTCTTCCGCGAAATGTTCACGTAGGAAAAAGGTGATCGCCGGCTCCAGAGTCTCATGCTTGCCATAATCGGGAATCAGATTGACGATATGTTTTAAGAGCCAACTCTGCCTTGCGGCTTCCTCTGGGGGGCTGTTTCCCGTATAAGGGCGCTCCCATCGAATCATGAAGGCAAATTCAGCGATAGTGGGCGATTCGGTGGACTGTAGGGAAGCAGCAGCTAGAAGTAACGCGATCAAATAATTTTGAAACTTCATTGTCTCTTTGATACGTCCATGATTTTATGGTAGCGGCATCCTTCCGCTGGGCGCTCTGCTTTGATGCCCAGACAATCGAGAATCGGCAGTACAAAAAGGGCGAGGCCGCAACTGCCCAGAACACATAATGCCACTGTTCCGGGATATTGCTCGACTAGGGAGACCTTCTCAAGTCGATGGTAGATTTTGATATTTCCTGGCACTTGTATCGCTAGCTCCATATCGCCCGCTTCGCCGATGTTGTTATGCGTCAGATAGAGGCTCTGGATACGGCCAGCTCTGCTATGCAGTTGGGAAGCGACGCTCCTGGCGCCCTGATCCCCAAGCTGATTGTGCGAGAGGTTGATCGTCTCCTTATTTGTATCTGTGCAGGCTGCCGCAAATTGCTGAGCACCTGTGGCCCCAATCCGGTTATTCTGCAGGTCGATCTGCAATTGCGGATTATTTGCCATAGCCGCGGCAATAGCGCCAGCCCCTATATCCCCGATCTGATTGCGGCATAAAACAATTCTATTTAATTGTCGATTCGTTTTAGCGGCATCAGCCAGAATGCGAATGTCCTGATCATTGAGATTATTGAGTGAAAGGTCCAGCGCTTTGACGTGCGAATTTTGAAGTTTTCGCATCACCTCGCCAAGCTGGCCCGTAAGGCTGGTCTTTGAGAGATCCAGGGCGATTCCATTCCAAGGGGTGCCTGCCCGAGGCAATTCGGTATTAAGAAAATCCATGACATTCGGATACTTTCTTTCTGAGCCATTAAATGATAAATATTGCATCGCGCCTCTTTTACAAAAGAAAACAATTATATCAAAATTAATTGATAAATTCAAGTAAATTCATTGAAATTGACTGGGATTTTGCTTGTCTGCGATTGTTGGTTAAACTATTATGCTTTTTTAAAAAAGGTGCCTGTCATGAATGCCCATCTAGATGGAAGAAAACTTCTTTACAATTTATACACGCAAAATCCCGATCTATGCCGCCAGGCAATTAGGGATATGCTAAGTCAAACTGATCAAGATTATCGGCGGATAAAAGGTCCTTATTTAAACAAGTTGATGTCTTCGATTAGTGGGCAAAACGCAGTTCAACTTTCTGCAAACTCGTCGCATTTCTGGAAGAGCTGCTTCCTCGCCGAAGGGCGCAAAAGGGATATACGGATCGTTTGATGGCTATGAGATTGGAGCTTCCAACCGGTGTCATCGCCATGTCTTGAGGTTGATGCTCAAAAAATAGATATGAACCGCTTGAGCGATAGCGGCTTGGAGTTCCAGGGAACAATCGCTTTGTCTGAGCATGAGTTAGCAATGATTATCTCTGACGGCATGTGGTATGACCGAAGAGTCCAGGGGATGACAATCGATGACCCTGACAATTTTGCCAGATTTTTAAAGCAGTGGCCAGCTACCGCAGCTAAGTTAGTGAAGATTTTGTAATGTCCTAAAAAGAGTTGATATTTTTTTCACAGCTATTAAATGACAAGTATTTCCTATCAAAGTTATGTCTTCAGGCAGTTTTACTTGTGTGTTTTTGATACTTAAAATATAGTGACTATTTTTATAAATCAATAGGAGCCCCTCATGACAGCCCCTCTAAATGGAAGAAATCTGCTTTATCGCGAATACACACAAAATAAAGACAAATGCCGTCAGGCAGTGCAGGCAATTCAAAATAAAGCTGTCTCTGATGCTCAGGCTATGAACAATGTAAAGCCTGACAATACTGCTATAGGTAACATTAGACGTAACTATGCAGCGCAGCTTTCGCAAGCTCTATTTGGCGCCGATGAAAACGAAAAGGCAGCCTTTATGGAATATCTTCGAAATAAAGTGCAAAGGAAGCGAAGTGACTTAACCTTGCCTGAGTGTTGGTCAAAGCTGTTCAACAAGATTGTAGATCCAACAAAAGTGATGAAGAGCAGTCGAGAAAAGCAACTTAAGGATTTTCAAGAGGTGCTCGGAAGATGGCAGGAAACTGAGCGTCAGATTAATCAGCTGTTTAATCAGCACAACCGTGAGCTCGCCCAAGTGAACTTCAGTCAGCTTGCTGCAGAAATTGATAATCAAGCTTCGCCCGTTTCCAATTTCAAAGACGCCCTGCGCAATTGGGCAAATAACAGTACCAATCAGCCAGGAGGCCCGCGCTTGCAAGAGTTATGTGCAATCGCAAATTTCTCCAAGGATTTTCTTGCCTGGCAGGAGGAGCTTTTGGAGGAGCTGCGAAGAACCCTTCAAAATCCGTCAAAGCCTGCTCTTAAGTCCCAGTATTGCTTGTTGAGCGAAAAGCTTGCTGCATTTCTCCAAGCGGTGACAATCCCGCAAGAGACGCAAAAACTTGAAATGGGACTGATGATGAGAGCGAGCCGAATGTACAATCCAGCGCCTCAGCTTCCAGTCGGTGTCCTTAACTTGTCTCCAGAGGATCGAAGAACTCTTATCAGCGAAGGAAGGAAATACGCCGGCATAGCCCCCGTAATTCTGGACCCGAGGGTCGCAGTTCAGACTGCGCAACAACCTCCTGCGCAGGCATCAGCGCCTGCAGCTCAACCCCAAGCTAAGCAAGCAGCTGCTCCAGCGCAGCGCGTTGCCGCTGCTAATCCTTCTCAGCGGGCTCCAGTTGCTCCTCAACAGGTTTATGCACAAGCTCCAGCAAAAGCCCCTTCGCCATTGCCTGCTGCACAACAGCCGCCAGTAACGCCTGTTCAAAACAATATACCGAAGCCACAAGCAGCTGCACAAACTAAGCAGAAGCCTAATGGGTTTGTGGTCTTTTTAAAACGTTGCGGCAACTTGTTCGTCCAGATTGTGACATTCCCATTCTGGTTGCTGAAGATGTTATTTACATCGAATAAGAAAAAGTAAATTTAGAATAGCAATGCCACACATGTAGCAAGCAGCTTGTGTGGCATCTTTGATTTCAGCATTCCTGCTGCCATGAGCGCCTCCCGGACCAGTTCAGATCAAAATTAATTATAGGTTAAGGCCAATAAGAGAATCTTCTCTAAACAGACGAAATACTTGTCTGTTTTTGACATATCGATTATAGTGACCTTTTTTATAAATCAATAGGAGCCCGTCATGACAGTCCCCCTGAATGGAAGAGATCTACTTTATAACGCATACATACAAGATAAAGAAAAATGCCGCCAGGCAATACAGGTTTTTCAACGCGAAGCTGAAAATGAAAAGCAAGCCAGAACTTCCTCAGAAGCTTATAAAGCGCCTACTACCGTTGCTTTGGCCCGAATCAGGCTTCTATATGTAAGCGAGTTGTCTAGGGCTCTATTTGGAGATGACACTCACATAAGGGCTGCCTTAATGCGTTATCTTCAAGATAAACTGAAAAAAAAGCCCAGTGATTTACCTTTGCCTGAGTGCTGGGCCAAGTTGTTCGATAAGTTCGTCGATCCTGCCAAAGTGATGTAAAGTGGTGCGGCCAAAATAAATAGTGAATCTTTGAAGCTATATGCGAAGGATTCCCCAGCTTTACTTCAAGTGTGGGAGGCCAGTGAGTTGGAGGTCCAGCAAAAGTTAACTCAGCACAATCAATTGATCGCCCAATTGGACTTCAATGCGCTTGCTGCAGAAATAGATAATCGTGCTTCATCAGTTTCAAAATTCAAAGACGATCTACGCGATTGGGCACGTACTCAGCAAGGAAGCCATCGCTTGCAAGAGCTATTAAAACTTCCTAATTTTGCCAGGGATTTTATTGCCTGGCAGAATGAACTTGTTCACGAACTGCAAAGTCAGCCAACGCCTGCGCTTAAGCCTCAGCTTCGTTTGTTGAGCCGAAAGCTAGTCGTATTTGTCAATGAGGTAGCATCCATTCGGGGGGTTCAACACCTATGTATGGAGCAACTTACGGGTTTGAGCCGAGGCTGCAATCCCAAGCCACAGCTTCCTGCAGGTGCCATAACCTTGTCTCCAAATGATTTAAACGTTCTTAGTCGTGGAGGTATGAAATATGATCTCACGGCTCTTGCGTTTCAGGGACCTGACGATATTGCCAGAATGGCGCCTAGAGCTCAGCAGTCCCAGCCCGCTGCTCAGCAAGCACAGTTGCCTCCTGTACCTCAAGCTGTAGCAAAAGCTTCGCCAAAGGTGCCTGCAGCGCAACAGCAAGCCAAACAGGCTGTTGCTCAGCCAGCACAGTTGCCTCCTGTACCTCAAGCTGTGGCGAAAGCTCCGCCAGTGGTGCCTGCAGCGCAACCACAGGTCAAACAAGCTGCTGTTCCAGCGCAACGCGTTGCTCAGCTGCCACCAGTTGCTCATAACCCTCAGCCGGCTGCTGCTGCCCAAAATCAACTGACATTAAACCATCTTCAGCAGGCGCTGGCAAATATCAATGCGCCAAACCAGCCAGCACCACAGCCTCAGCAAGTTCAGGCTATAGCTCCAGCAAACGCGCCCTTGCCGGCTGCAGCGGCAAATGCACCACCGGCACCTGCTCAAAACAATATATCGAAGCCACAAGCAGCTGCACAATCTATGCAGAAGTCTAGTGGCTTTGTTGGCTTTTTAAAACGTTGTGGGAACATGTTCGTCCAGATCGTGACATATCCATTCCGATTGCTGAAGATGTTATTTACATCCAATAAGCAAAAGTGAATTTAGAATATGCCGCACATGCAGTAAGCTGCATGTGCAGCATTTTGGATTTCAGCATTACCGCGGCAATGAGCGCCTCTCAGGACCAGTTCGGATAAAATTAATTATAAATAATGCCAATAAGTGAATCTGCTCTAAAACAGAAGATATACTTGTCTGTTTTTGACGTATCGAATATAGTGACCTTTTTTATAAATCAATAGGAGCCCTTATGACAGCCCCACTGAATGGAAGAGAACTACTTTATAACGCATACACACAAGATCAAGAAAAATGCCGCAAGGAAATCAAGGATATACAAAGTAAAGCTGCTGCTGAAAAGCAAACCAGGACCGACGCCGCAGGGATTTATACAGCGCCTAATAATATTGCTTTGACCCAAATCAGGGTACTTTACGTACAGAATTTGTCCACTAATATTTTTGGCGTTGATGCAAACAAAAGGGCTGCGTTAATGCGTTATCTTCTAGAAAAACTGAGAAAGAAGCCAAGTGATTTACCCTTGCCTGAGTGCTGGGCCAAGTTGTTCGATAAGATCGTCGATCCTGCGAAAGGGATGAAAAGTGATAAAACCAAAAAAGCTCCTCCAGTTGTGCCAGCAGCTCAACCGCAGGCCAAACAGGCTGTTGCTCAGCCAGCACAGTTGCCTCCTGTACCTCAAGCTGCGACGAAAACACCGCCAATGTCGCCACCAGCGCCACCGCAGGCCAAGCCAGCTACTGTTCAGCGAGCAAAGTTGCCTTCTAAACCTGTGGCGAAAGCTCCCCCAAAAGTGCCTGTAGCGCAACCACAGGTCAAACAAGCTGCTGTTCCAGCGCTACGAGTTGCTCTTAACCCTCAGCCGGCTGCTGTTGCCCAAAATCAGCTGACAGTAAACCATCTTCAGCAGGCGCTGGCAAATATCGCACCAAACCAGGTGCCGCCTCAGCAAGTTCAGGCTCCAGCCCAAGCAATGGCACCTGCGCCTTTGCCGGCTGCACAACAGCCACTGGCAGCTGCTGCGGCAAACGCACCGACGGCACCTGCTCAAAACGATGGGCAAAAGGTAAAAGCAGCAGCACCATCTACGCAGAAGCCTGCTAAGAAGTCTAGTGGCTTTGTTGGCTTTTTAAAACGTTGCAGGAACATGTTCGTTCAGATCGTGACATATCCATTCCGATTGCTGAAGATGTTATTTACATCGAATAAGCAAAAGTGAATTTAGAATATGCCGCACATGCTGTTTGCAACATGTGCGGCATTCCCTCAAGCAACTTCAGCTAATTCCAGCTTGCGGTATTGGGCTAGCATTCCCGCGGCCATGAGCGCTGCGGCTAACCAGACCCAGCGCACGACTTTTGCTGTGTCAACAGATTGAAGCTCTTGCGACACATTGCCCAGCAGGATCACACCCAAAAGAACGGGCGCGATAAAGCGCAGGCAGAAGGCGACGGGGCCGCGGATAACGCCAGCCTTGACGAAGAGTTGAAAAGCCACGATCAGCGCGAGGCCTCCGATCAGCATATTCGTGCCGATAACCATCGGAGCCAGGGCGTCGATCAGATGCGAGGCGTTGCCCATGCAAAAGAGCGTCGCCAGAGCGGTGATGGCCGCGATGGTCACTGTGACTGCGCGTTTGCGAGTGGTCTGAAATTCCACCTCGACATTGCCGGCAATGCTCTCCACGATCGAAAAGACGCCAGTGATTCCCGCAATGAAAATGCAGAAAAAGAAAATGACGCCGATCCACTGCCCCCAGAAGGCTCCGAAGAATTTCAGGATGTGGGGGAAGACCACAAACCCTATCTCAAAGGTGGAGTCGCTTCTCAGGATCGACTCGAAGGGGATCTGCTGCACATGGCTGATGTGGGCGAGGCAGCAAAAGATGGCAGCTCCGGCGATAAAGGAAACAGCAAAATCTCCCAACGCCACGCACAACATGGCGCGGGGGATGTTGGTGCCCTGTCCTGTATGGCGGGAGTAGCCCACAATAATGCCTAAGCCCAAAGACAGGCTGAAGAAGAGCTGGCCGAAGATGTCGCGCCACAGCGAGGGATTGAGCAGCTTGGAAAAATCGGGTTGCAGGTAATATTTCCAGCCCTCCATGCCTCCAGGCAGGAAACAGGTGACCACCGCAAAGATGGCCATGATCACAGCCAGGAGGGGCATGAAGATCGAGCAGACCCGCTCGATACCATCGCGCACATTGCGCACCAGGACAAACCACGCCGCTGCAGCTACCCCCAAAGTCGAGATAAAGATGGGCAACGACAATTGGCCAAAATCGCCAATGCTTGCCGTGGTCTTCAGAAAGCTGTTCACAAAGAAGCTCTTGGAATCATCAGGGATCGCATTGACAGCGGAAAAATAGGTGTAGGCCACCGAATAGCCCGTCAATACGATGTAAAAGCCTCCGATGGACAGGCAGGCCAAGACGGCCAGCCAGCCGAAGGTCTTCCCCACCTTGCCCCAGACTTTCCCGTACGCAGAGACGAGAGGATCTTTCATGCGGTCGCCGATGACTCCTTCCAGCACCAGGAGCGGGATCCCTAACAGAAACAGAGCAATGAAGTAGGGGATCATAAAGGCCCCGCCACCATTTTTATAGACTTGTGCGCTAAAGCTGAGGATATTGGCAAAACCCACAGCCGATCCAATTAAGGACCAGATGAAACCTGCCTGGCTTCTCCAGGTGGTTTCCAAAGATTGATTCGACATTGGAACACCTTAAGTTAAAATGTTAAAACGTGCGTTCTTCGAGATTTCTCGAGAAGACTAAAACTGTAAAAGAGACAAGGGGAATTAAGCCTTAAGGCTTAGAAGGGAAAGAAGGGGAAGGAAAGATGCGACAACAATGCGACATTTCAAAGGGCGACGTTGCACAGGTTCAAATTTTGATTTCATGACACAACCTCCTTTTCGTTGTTATGCGACAGTATAACAATCCATTCAATTACTGTAAAGGTTTTGCAAAATGAAGCGTCATGTTATTCTTTTCATAAATTAAACGCGAGATGAACCATGGATGCATCTGTCAGATTCGCTTCAGTAAACGATTTCAATCAATGGAGTGAAAGTTATTTCAGAAATCCTACACCCGAGCATGTGCCGGCTGCGCTCGCCTTCTGCGAAAAAAAGGGCCTTCTGAACGAAGTCAATTTCGCTCAACTCACCCATTCAGACACCAGCGCCGTTTTTAAAATAGCGCAAATTTTCAGATGCCATCCTGCGCAAGTTTGGGAATGGTCCAAAGCGTGTCGGGACTTTGAGGATAGGTCATTGAAAGGGGTGATGCAGGCTCTCTGGCTCTCTCAGAATTCTGCGGGCAAGCAGGTCTTGCAAAAATTTGCAGAGTCGACTTTGAAAACCGCTGATTATGCCGCTGCGTTACAAGCAAAATCATTGATAGTCACTGACGTTGGGGATCCTCTTAGTTTTCACTTGCTCTGGTCAGGCTATTATGCCACAGGTGATCTTAGCTATGTTGGGTCAATGATTGATGCCATTCCGCTCATGAATCAAAACGGTCTCCAAAAAGTTACGACGATTGGTGTTTCGCTCATCAAGGAGGCACGCCTAGATGCTCGCCTGTCTGCCTTTATTGTGCAGCATTGCCGCGCGCATGCAGCATGCGCTACTGATCAAGATCTGCAGCATCTGATTAACACGTTCGCGCCAAAACCGCGTCAGAACTATACCTCGGATCAGCTCTTTCCTGCGCAGCCGAATTTGAAGACTGAAGTTAAAGCTAAGGCAGCCATCGTGACTAATATCGTCATCGGCATGCGACAAAATGCTACTTTGCAAGAGGCGCAGGTTTATGCCCAGGATCAATACCGTCAATTGAGCGCAATCTGTTCCAATGAAACGATCAGCCAAATGCTTTTTCAGCTTGGAGCCATGCATGGGCTTGATGATCAGGGTTTATCTGAAATTGCACACTGCTATGGATATTTGTTCAGAAAGAAGAAATCAGCCATGGGTGGCGCAGATATGTGGTGCGAACGGATTCCTCATAACTAATGAGAAGTGATGTCCAAAACCGTTGAAGAATATGTCCAGCACTACATAGACCGGTATCATGACCGGGTCAAGGCTGTCTTCGAACCCTTGCAGCGCTGCTTCGGCATCAATTACTTCACCTACCACTCCATTACAGAAGATGGTCTGTGGAGGCCGCTGGTCAGCCGGCCCGATTACGCCGCGTATTATACCGAAAAACAGCTATGCTTGTATGACCCCTGCCTTCTGCATCCGCGCTGTTATCGGCCTGGCGTTCTGTTCTGGACGCAGTTTACCCAGGATCTTGATCTAAAAAAAGTGATGGCCAAGGCGATGCGACAACATGGGATGGCGCACGGCTATCTGATCGTCGAGCCACAAGCAACCTCGTGCGAATTTTTCGGTTTCACAGCACCTCCAGAGATGGAAAATATCTATGATGTCTACGTCAATCAGCTGCCATTGCTGAAGAAATTCTGCCGCTATTTCAAACAGCAGTTGGAACCCATCCTCAGACTGATAGACAGAGATCCGATCGATCTTTTGGCATTAAAAGGAAAGGCGTTTTCAGAAGCGGAAGGCAACCCCTTTGTCACGCCTGATACGACCCGGTTTGTCGCCAGTCTTGATTCTTTCTGTTCGTTGTCAAAGCAGGAGAGGCGCTGCTTAAGCCATTATCTGGATGTGTCGCGCATGAGCGATGTCGCTGAGCTGATGCAGCTCTCTGTCCGGACGGTTGAGTTTTATCTCTCAAATATCAAAGGAAAGCTGCGGTGCGACGATAAGATCGAGTTGCTCAAAAAGGCGAAGGAGCTGCGCTCACTCGGTGAAATTGAGTGAGAACACTCAATTAGGCAATCGTTGAGAGGGGTATCTGTGCGGCTGACAACAGAGTCTCGCGAAGAGAATGGTGCTGGCAAACAGCAGAATTGTCCCCGCAATTTAAAGCACATATTCTTTCGTTTGTTCGTCAACTTTTTGATTATTACATGAAATGGTCTTCGAAGCGGATCAGGAGCATTCGTTCCCGATTGTCCGCTGGAGTTGAAGCACCCTTTTTTCGGCTTTGAATGCAAAGAAAAAGCGGGTCGCTCCGCCAAATAATGTTCCCCATGTAGATAGGGAAAGAGGGGAGTGCGTGATCTTCCAAAAGACTTCACGATCTGTATAAGGATTGGGCGTTATCATGTCATCCTGTATTTAACCGTGGCTGTGCCCTCTTTTTGATTGAATGTCACATCAGTAATTTCAACAGGTCCTAAATCCCTTAAACTGTTGAGATGTGTTCCTCCGCAAGGGGTCCAATCCTGAGTCATTTTCACCAATCGCAGGCCGGATGGAGACATTTGAACGTGGACGGGCAGATCTTCTTGAATCCATAACAGGATCTCTGCTTCCACCTTCTTTTTGATTTCCTCTTTCGAGTAGGCGACAGACGGAGCCAGCATCTTGAATCTGACAAAGCTTTCGTTAGGGTAGTGGTTTCCCTGATATCCTTCTAAGTCAGGATAGTTTTTCTTGACCGCTTCGGCCACTAAATGGCCCGCTGTATGCAATTTTGAGTGCAGTTTGCGTTTCTCGCCATCAATGCAAAGTGCGACCTGATCGCCTTCTTGGAAGGGGAATGCTTGGTTTTCTTCAAAACAATGCAAGATCTCATAGTGATCTAGTCGGTTCTTATCCTGAATAATTTTATGAACATATGCTACCTGGATCCCAGCGATTGTCCCTTCGTCGCTTGGTTGACCGCCTCCTTTGGGGTGGAAGATGGTTTCATTGAGTTGCATCCAGCGGTATTTTTTTTTGTTCACTTCGCCCATGCCGGTTCGCATGATGACAGCTTTGTGTCTGACTGTATCCGTCTGTTCCATATAAAGGGATTTCACTTGGCTCATAAGATCTCCTGTTATGCCAGCAACATTTTCATGCTCAACATCATGAGCGCACCGCCCATGGTCCTGTCGATATAGAGACGGAAGCGATCGATCCTTCCCATCAGCAATTTGCCTGTCACCATATAGGCCAGCAACAGAAACCAACCAAGGCTGACCGACCAATTGATGGCAGCATATTCGATTCGGGTTGCCACAGGAGTATTTGTGTCGATAAACTGCGAGAACAGGCTGATGAAAAACAGCGCGCACTTGGGATTTAACAGATTGGTCAAAAAGCCTTGCAGAAGAGCTTTTGAAGCCGAAATCTGCGTGGTGGATGCGGCGTACGCCAGATTCATGGAGGATTGCTTTTTAAAAGAAGAGAGTAATCCCGTCAGGCCAAGATAAAATAGATACGCCACGCCGGTATACTTGACAAGATGGTACAAAAAGGGACTTTCGGCAATGACTACCCCGATGCCCACAAGTGTATAGGAAAGGTGGATCACCAAAGCTAAAGAGACTCCCAAAGCCGTTAGAAGACCAGCCTTCCGGGAATAGGAGAGGCTGTTTCTAAGCACGATGAAAAAGTCGGGTCCTGGGCTGATGGCAGCTAAAAGGGAGACGATAGCAACAGCTATAATCATGGTGTTTTCAGAAGCTCCTGCTTTTTGCCAGTTCTATGTAGTTGTAGATGCATTGACGCGTCAATTGCAGATGTGTCGCCACCCCTGAGATAGCTCCCTTTTTCCGAAAGCAGCCTCTGCGATAGAGATGGCCGACAATGGCTTGCTTGTCTTTATAAGTCAGTTGCGCGGCATACAAACCTTTGCTTAATAGCCAGGATTCGATTTCTGCTTTGATTTCATCGTCATGCGGATGGCTGGCACCAAAGTCGTTCAAACCTATCAGGGAATTCACTTTAGAATTTACAAAAAATTCGAGGAACTTTTGAAATTGCTCAAACTGAGACAAATCAAAATGCAGGCATAAAGCCCCAATTAATTTTCCTTCATCATCGCGGATGGCCAAAGAGCTTGATTTCAAATTTTGCCCGCGGATTGTGCGACTGGAAAAGTTGACCAGCAGATCAGGAAATTGATCTTGCTCCATTAATCGACGAAAGTTGAGTTCGCTGATGGGTGCGCCCTTTGATCGTCCGGTGATATGTCCGTTGACAATGTAAATAATCTCATGATCCAAGTCTTGAAAGTCATGCACGATAACTTCCAAAACGTTTTGGAACATCTGACCTAAAAGCTCTGCGAGCTGAATATATCTGTTAAATATGGCTTGATGATTCATTCACCCCATTTTATCAATGCGTTTACATTATTGTCAACAAATCTTGACAAATATGTCAACATTTTGACATAATAGATCGAAATTGTCAATGTAGGTCTGAAAATGAGTTTGCAAGCTTTCATCGTAGGAATGGCGCTGTTTTCCATGTTTTTTGGCGGAGGAAACCTGACATTTCCAATCTGGATCGGATCAGAGACTTCTTCGGTTTCCCTATCATCGCTTGGATTCATTCTATCCGGAGTTTTGCTTCCCCTTTATGGCACAATTATCTCTTTATATTTCAAAGGGGATTACGAATATTATCTGAATGCGTACGGAAAACGAATCGGCGCCTTGCTTCTCTTTTCCTTGCTTGTCTTCTGGATTCCATTGGGTTCAGGTCCTCGCTGCAACCTCCTTGCTTATGGCGCGTTTGTTTGCCAGACAGCATGGGATATACCCCTCTTGGTATACAGTGCGGCTTATAGTGTGGTCGTGTATCTGCTCACGTTTCGGGAGAACCGGGTCATCGAGATTCTCGGAAAAGCCATCACACCGATGCTGATTATTACCTTGCTGGTGTTAATCTTTTCGATCTTTTCAACAGGCACTTCTGCGGTAAGCCCTGTCCCGGAACATGCATTTTCCAGCTGGAATGAACTGCTTTCTTCTTTCTTTGCGGGTTACTATACCATGGACTTTATCGCGGCCATCTTTTTCTCTTCGGCAGTGATCGCCCTGGTGAAAGAAAAACAAAAAGATAAATTCAATATCCGTTTGATTCGTAATGCCTGCCTCATCGCAGTGACACTCTTATCAATCATCTATGTGGGTTTGATTGCTATTGGACACGCCCACGCCGATGTGCTGGCTCATGTTCCCAAGGACAGGCTGCTTGCCGTTCTTGGCCAGACAATCTTTCATGAAAAATTCCAAATCATCATCTTTGCGATCATTACTTTGAGCGTCTTATCAACTTCTATGGCTTTGTCGCTTGTATTTTCTAATTACTTAAGAAAATTTGTTTTTAAAGAGAAGCTAAGCCACGGCATCTGCCTGTTCATCTCGGTTTTGATTAGTTTTTTGATGTCTATCATCGGCTTTGACAAGCTCGCCATCTTGATCTCATACGCAACCTCTGCTCTTTATCCATTCTTGCTTTTGGTAACATCTACAGCCCTGGCCAAAGATCTATATTATTTTTATGTTGCGCAAATAAGAAGTTAATGGTCACTAACGCTGCCGACTAAGAAAGTTTACAGCTGATCGAGGCAACCATGCCAGAATTTCTCCAAAAGCAACAGGATTGTTTTCTAAAACATTATCTAGCATTTTTCTAATGACTACGAGCTCTTTCTGATCAAGCCCTTCCAGTTTTATATTTATGAAGGTCGACCAGCGGAAATCCTTGTGTAAAGCGGCTTGAAGGACATACTTGAATTGTTTCAAAGGCTCCGTTTCCTGACTGATCATATTTGAAAGTCCTTCGACGAGTGTCTTTGTATTCGCCGATCCTCTGCTAGTATTTTTGATATAGTCTAGGGCGGCTTCAAACCCTTCTTTTGCATAAACGTCTTTTAAAAAGTAGCAGGCATCCGTAAGCATCTCTTTTAATTTATCTTTGATCGGTTGGGGAGTATTTACATCGTTTACACATGCGAGAGCCAACTGAAAACCCAGTTCCTGTTTAAATAGAGTAGCGATCAGATCAGTCCAGCGTTCTTGTTCCCATAGAGATGATGCTCTACCGGGCTGTTCTTGAGCAGCCGCCACAGCTGCTATAATTTTAGGATGGAAAGCTAACTCGACGAAATTAGCATAGATCTCGTGATTTTCGTAATCCGAAATATAAAAACAAGCATTGACTAGTACCCTGGCAGCTTTCTCATGATCCTTGACATCTGTTGACCCTAAACCCTCACGGATCTTATTCAGAACCTGTTCTTCGTGCCTCCGAAAGTACATGCTCATCAATTCCCTAAACGGATATAAATGAATTCTTGCTTCGAAAGACTTTAAGATCATATCTCTTGTTTTTGCGGGATTTTTTTCTTTCTCACTTTGCTTACAAAATCCCAGTAACAATCCGGTCGCCATTTTCTGGAATTTGCTAATGTTAGAGAAATCAATCACGGCTTTGATCGCTTGATCCCTATTTTCAAACAGATCTTGAAACGAGGTTTCACCTAAAGTGTACTTAGCAAAGCTTTCCAGTTTGCTAATGGAAAAGGCAGCCTTTTGAGGATCGTTGATTTTAAGGGTGTAGCGCAACTCTGTCGGGTTGAGAGCTGCGGAGACGAGATCTATCTGTCCACGCTGATGAAAATAATCGAGCATCAGTCTAATAAAGTCCCATCTCTCCCGCGCTAGTCCTAAAAACCAGACATCCAGGTAAGTTTCTTTGGTCTCTTTATCGTAGCGAATATCGAACCTGGCACTGTGATTGCGGAGGGGATAGTTATAATGAACGATCAATTGGTCAGGCTCGAAATCGTATCCAATGAGCTGAGCAGGCAATGGAGCAGCGGATTCCATTCTCTGGGCTACTTGGGGAGGCAAAACAACTTGATTCTTCATCTCGAGTCCCGTTAAAACCTGAATGACCACCAGCAGATTCTGGTGAATGAGGGTAAAGACATCTTCTTTGGTGTTGGGTAAAGAGCGGTCAAAGGCCGTAGAGAGGTTTAAGATAGCCGCCATGACGGAAAACTGAGAGGGATTTAATTCCTTGGCGGTGTCGGTTGTTCTGCCAAAACGCTCCCGCAGTTTCTCTAAATATGTATCCAAAGGCCATTGAGAATGGTACTTGAGATGTTGCCCTGCTAAACCGGTCAACCAGTTTTCTAATAGGTCCAGACTGGGATGAATCATCTGATCAAAATGTTGCACTTTTTGCTGCACAGGATATTGCTGGCTTTTTTTCATCGTCTTAGTCGCGGTATCCTCTACTTCGACAAATGCATTTAAAACCTTGACCGTGCTGATCCGCCCGAGCGGGGTAAGCTTTTCAAACGTTTGTGGTAACTTCACAAGCTCATTTTTAATCTCTAGCAACTGGTTAAACATCTTTGCAAATTTATCGGGCTCTTCAAAGAAATCGATGGTATCTCGCAAGGTATCAATCTCTTTTAAAAGCGCGCCCATCTCATTGAGATGATGCTCTGTAGCTGGGGTGAACAGGGCTTTTAATTCCTGCAGAACCTTGATAGGTTCTTGCTCAGCGATTGGCAAAAAGAAACGGGCAAACCACAAGCAAAGCAAATTTAAATCCTTTAAGGAATGGAGCATTTTCTTAAAATCTTCGATCTCTTTTTTGGAAACAGTGCCCGCTTGACAGCCCTTTTCAAGCCCGACAAGAAAGTGTTTCCAGATTGTCACTTGCTCGTCCGTCATTAAATTCGCACCTTCCAACACCTGCTCACTGAGCAAGGCAGGGAAATCAAAACGATCCTGGTAGTCCAACATCGCTTCGACAGCTCTCAGTTGGGGTTGCACATTGGCTACCGACACCTGTCCTAGGGCGCGTGGAGCTTCGGGCTGTGTGAATAGGGTCTCGACAACTTTTGAGTGAAAGAGGGGGTGCAAGCGCTCCCCTTGGTTGGTTTTGACTGCTTTTTTTAACTCTGAGAAGGAGACGGCCATCTGCTTTTCCAATGCTTCAACGGATTTCAAAATCGCTTTGGCCCGATCAGGCGCCTCTTGTTTGATCCTGGCTTGCAGCTTTTCCCTTTTCTCTTTCAAGCCTGTTTGTTTGAGTTTCTGGATTGCTTGTAAAGAGGTATCGATGGCTCTCGTTTGCATCAGAAGATTTTTGACCTCTTGTGGTTGAGGTGCAGGTTTCCCAACTCCAGGTAACTGGATGGTGTTCGAAGAAATCGCCAGTTTGGCAGGATGGACAACATAGCCTTCACAGATAAAGGCTTCGGGAGACGCTCCACAGAGCGCCAGATTGCCGCTTTGAGTACAGACAGCCAGGGGAGTCCCTTCGCCCACCTTCAGCAGCATCTCCTCTAGTTTGTCGATATTGTCGCAGTAGATAACAGGAATGCCCATACTGCTAAAGTTCACCACAGGGTGGGAATTTGTCTCGGTGATCGGTTTTTTGACAATCACCACTTTATGAAGATCTCTATTGAACGAATAATCTGTGTTAGTCTCTTCAGCTTTCGCTAAATCTTCAACGATCAACACCTCCCTGTTGGAACGGAGAGTGAGAGCTTCTGCATGCCCAGGTAAATACGTTTCGCCTAGGATTTTCTCAAGAACAGCTTCAGGTGCTTTGGCTGATCTTCTTCCAATCCAAATAGGTAGGGGTTGCAGGAAGCCTGTTGACAGGTCTTGCCTGCAAGGGTCTGATTCTGCCCTCTTTGACTACAAACTCCATATCGAGCGGAACGGCGCCCCCATACACCTTCTCCGCTGCCAATCCGTAATAAAACAGCCTCGTCAACGTATCCTTATCTAATGTGCTTCTGCCAACTAATTCAGGTGGATTTTCGACCTTCACCAGCTTATTAGCCTCTCCGGCTTTTACCGGAGCAAGACGAGTGGGTTTGGCTTGAATATCTTCCAGAATATAGAGTCGATCAGGATGCTTCAGAGACCGGAGGACCAAATAGTTATCGCTCTTGACACCGGCAGGACCCACGACCGCTTCTCCATGTCCCCAGGTGGCGCTGATCCTCATCACCCGGAAAGGTTCATTGCCCACATACATGGGTTCATTGGTAAACAGCACGAGAGAGGCGGGAATTTTTTGGATGTTTTTTTCACCTCCTACGGGTTCTCCAATGAGCTCCTGAACAGCCACATCCATCTGAAGAGGACTTAAGAAAGGATCCAGGCCGCTGTTGATTTGATTTTGTAAAGATCCGTCGCCAAAATAGGAAAGGACAACCCTGCTTACCGCAGATGAGAGAGGCGCCTCCGCAGGATGGACATAGGGAACCGTCTCATTGCCTCCCGCATTGGCAGACTGCCTGGAATCTTCCGCTCCGCTGCTTCTTACAATGAGAAAAGCACCTTCTTTTTTCACCTCTTCAACGAGTTTGAGTACCTCTTGGTCAAATTCAAAAGGATGGTTAGCAAAAGCTTCTTTCATTGCCAGTCTAAGCGACCCCAATTTTTCTTGCACTTCCGAACGCCTCAAAAAATCGGTTCCACCTGAGCGTTGATACATCTCAGCTAGCTCTTGCCTTTTTTGGTCAAATTCTGGGACATGCTGCTTTAAAAATCGATGGATCGCAGAGGTTTTCACACACGCCGGTCGAGGTACATCTACCTTTGGCATTCCCAGTTGTGGAGTAAATGCGGCCATTTCCATGAGCCTGCTATATTTGCTGCCGCCTTCAAGTTCATAACGGATCTTGACTGCCCCCTCCCATTTACCCACTGCGTCACGAATCTCTTTCTCAATCCCTTTGACATCCCTTCTTAGCTTTTCCACCTCTTTCAAGGTTTGGGTCAGTTTTTCAAAACTCTCCGCGTCCAGCCTCATCCCCTGTAGCGTCCCTTTAATCGCCGCAAGCCGGGGAACAAAAGAACCGACATCCAGGTTCATCTTCTCTAGCTTCTCTACATTCTTCAACGCCTCCACAACGTTCTCGGCGAGTTTGGAGATCGCAAGAGTTCCCGATTCTCTAAAACGGGGAAGCCACTGACCTGAAATATGCGGATCGATTGTGCCTTGATGCAGGGCTGAATTCAGCGCATTTAAAAATTTGCTTCCATCCTCCTTTCTCACCACTGATTTAATCCTTGCAATGAGTTCTCGCGTATCCAGGCCGCATGCTTCAATAGCGATGATTTTTCTTCCAATCTGCGTCAGTTTATCAGCATAATCCTGTTTGTTTAAGGAAGACCAGACAACGGCGTTTACTTCTCTAAGTAATTCATTTTCAGCGTTCTGAATTACTGGAAGCGTTCGGCTAACCGCAGTAGAAAGGGAAAAGTCTCCATCCATGATTTAATCCTTTATACCTTTATTTTATAAGATGTAATATTTATTTTGATATTCAAACAATAATTGCATCGCTGTCTTATTATAATGCGTAAATACTGGACGAAGTCCTGATGACGGTGTGTCACCTGCATCTTCATGATGACAATTTTTCTGGCAGATAATGTAATAATCCATTACAATAAGGATGTAAGGAGGTAAGGAATATGGATCTTATGATTACCAAGCTCACGTCAAAGCATCAAACTACAATCCCCAAAGAAGTTCGCAAAGCATTGAAGTTAAGTGCAAAAGATCATCTCGCTTTTGAGATTCTGCCCGATCATACAGTTATTTTGCGCCGCGTGAATCCATTGGATGTGGAATATTATAATGCTCTCTCACATACTTTAAATGAATGGGGATCAGAAGATGACGAACAGGCCTACGGAAACCTATAACAAGTTTGACATTGTACTTGTGCCATTTCCATTTATCGATTCTGCCAGCTCTAAACAGCGACCCGCTCTGATTTTATCTTCCTCTGATAGCTTTAATGCAATGGCCGGTGCCAGTGTCATGGCAATGGTGACATCGGCTACGCACCACCCCTGGCCACTTGATCGGCCTATTGAAGATCTTGCATCGGCAGGTCTACCGGTTCCATCCTTGATTCGAATGAAACTC
>JAJFUZ010000168.1 GCA_021372155.1 Parachlamydia sp.
TGCTCTATACTCGTTCGCCTTGTCCTGCGGAAGATTTACCTTTTCCTGCGCGAACTGAACTAACTCCTTGTGATCAACGTGCTGCCTCGCCATCACAGTCCTCCCAGCCGACTATTCTGTTGGCATTCCCTCGGCTTAACATAGGCGGATATTAACTTCATATACTCATGTTTTATTGTGACCCCGGTCTCGTAATTGCCTTCTGAGAATTGTTGATTTCTTACCTCCCGCGGCAGTCGGCTAAGATGGATATCGAATGTTAACTCCATGCTTCTTGTTGAATACCGCCATCGTAAGAACATAGTAGCTATTGAAAAAACATTCGGCAGTAAATTCGCAATTGTCACCATTCAGATTCTCCATTATGAACTCAAAGCTCCCAACAACCCCTCCTCTCTTCTTTGTAATATTGTTATTCACCAGATCCACGAAGGATTCTGGGTCAATCCTGCCAAACGCGTCGGAAAAATAGGGAGAAGGCACAACGTGTCTCCAAGGGTATGGTTGATCCGATGGAACCTCCAACCACCATGGCGTGCTTATCATCATTAGCATAGGAAGATTATGGGTGAATTCGACGTATCTCCTAAGCGTCGTAACCAATGATTTTTGGTATCGTTTCTTAAGAAGTTCTATGCTTGACCATTGCGGACGCGTATCTAGTCCCTCCTTTGTAAACAATTTGCCGCCGAACATGAGGGCCGAAGCACCATAATTAGCCTCGCTTTCAAGCATCTCTTGGAAGTCAGGATCCAAAGTCTGTGCAGTATCACCTAAGAAGAAGGGTTTATGCCAGTTCAAAATAGTGTGGGTTGTATCGTGAAACGATGCCCATTCTTGTTTAACTGGTGGCAAAGTTTTATCTATAATGATTCGTTCCTCATCTGGCATCCAAATTCCCGCGAGCTTGATTTTTTCGCGCACCCTCTTTAGCTTGAGATTTAGCTTCGAACCGCCAACTGTAATTCTGTGATGAAATCGTTGTAAGAGAGAAGGGTCATCAAGATCATAGAATGTCCTGTTCAACTCCAAGCATTCTAAAACATCTTCGATCCTAACCGGTGGCTCTCTAATACCTGCATCTCTTAGAACCCTCAACACATTCCTGTCAATTTCTTTGCGAGTTTGATCGTTCATTCAGAAGAATTAATCTCCTCTCTTAGAAATGTTACAAATTCATCGAGAAGGCGTCTTTCATCTGGCTCTAATCGCGAAAAGGATTCTGATTGAGCTGCAAAACGAGAAGCCTGTTCAACAATATTATCGTGTGTTGGCTTTATTGCACCAGCCAGAACAGCTACTTGCCGCTGGGGAATCTTGTAGAATGTCGCTATTTTATACAATGTCAAGGGCGATGGTTTGTATGAGAGATCTCTTTCTATAGCCAAAACCTCTTCCTTGTCTATTCCAGTACTTTTTACAAACTGTTCAACATTCCAACCAGCTTCTAAACGGAGTTTCTTTACAAGTTCGCCAAATGCGTAACGCAGCGTGTTTACTTTTGCATCATCCTTCTTCAAAGTGACTGAGAGGCGACAACTCAATGCTTTCGCAATACGTTGAAGCATGGATAAAGAATGACCATCATAGTCGGCATCTTCTAATCGACTTATGACTGACTGGGTTGTTTCAATCAGTTCGGCAAGTTCTCCTTGGGACAATCCTGCATCTTTCCTTAATTCATAAATCGTCCTTGCCACCTGTGCGTTTACACGTTCTCTTTCTAATGATGCTTCACGACCGGCGTCGTTCTTGATGTAACGGTTGTGTAGAATCTTGACTGCGTCTCTGTCTCTTTTTGTCTTCATAATATTTACTCCTCATAAGTATGTTTCAGAGGATTATTTTTGAACATCTCCATTCTCTTTAGCGCCGTTCGTATCTCTTCGTCAGGCACTTCACTTTTTTTCTTTAATCCATGAGAAATCACAGCCTCTTGTCCATGAAAGAAATACAAAATCCGATATTGAACGCTCCTAAAAGCTATGCGTAATTCATAAATGCCATTTCTCAGTAAATCGGCTTCAGGCCGGCGCAACTCATGTCCCAGTTCCCCTAAACGTTCAATCTTTACCACACACTTATCTTGGACCTTTGGTAGCAGCGCATCCATCCACTCCAACAAAGGAATCGTACCATCAGATTCTTGAAACAGCAAAACGGTCGTTCTCGGCACTCCCTGTCCTCCCGTAGGAAAACTATATCGCAATATTGCGATATAGTCAAGTATTATTTTCGAGGCCGGGCAGGTCCTTTGCGGGATGCCGAGATTCAAAAATAACGGCACCTACGGTAACGGAGGCAGCACGGAGCGGCGCGACGTGAGTTTT
>JAJFUZ010000285.1 GCA_021372155.1 Parachlamydia sp.
ATCTTCTTGATGTTTTCAATGAACTGGCGGGAGCCTTTGAGATGGGGTTCAGCGATGGCATCTCTCAGACTCTTCCCCAGGCGCTCCTTGACCATGGCTGCAATCTCAGGGCTTTCCTCCCCCATCCAGCGCGCAATCTCATTCTGATGGTCGTCAAACAGCAGAGCCGCATCGCGAGCCCTGACGCCATAAAAATTGGGGATCACCTTATCCTCAATGATAAATTTACGCACCACTTCTGCGCCCTGTAAAGCCACCTTGCTTTCCACCTGTTTGACGATAGCTTCAGCAAGCTTAAAAATGCCGGCCACAAGAGGCCCTTTGTCGCCGTTGCGCAGCTGCTCGCCTGTGTAATTACGCTGCTGCTCGCCTGCGTCATTAGTTTGCGGCGGCACTGGAGGGTTGTTGGACTGACCTTGCGGCGACTGTGCATCATTGCCCTGATAGAGGCTATGCAGAACGTCCGCGTGATTATTGATTTCAGCAGTGCTGGGCATCAGCTCATCGAAAGCAGAAATGACCTTGTCTGCTTCTGTGAGGCAAAGATCGGGCAACAGATGCGTGGTTAAATTCTTCCACAGAACCTCTTTCAGGAAGAAAGGCACAGGCAAATCACTTGCGGTTGGGAAGCCCATATCGATCAACAGCTGCCTGACCCTGGGTTCAAATTCTAACAGAAGGGCCTGGTGGGTCGCCGGATTAATCTGAACGTTAGCGCGAGCATGCTTTGCCCTTTGCAGCTGATCCAGCGTCGCTTGAGTTACAGCTTGTCCTTCCTGAATCGCTCTGTTGCGCCATTCAGCAACTTCTCTGTCAAGTGCTTTCAATCGAACGGCATCCGTGTGATAATTGCGGATCATTCCCGCAAGGCGCGCATCAAAAACGACCCCTTTGATTAAATCGCGCAAATAAAAGGCAATGTTGTTTTCAACCCCGCCTTGATTGCGGCCTCGGTAATTGAGAGCCAGCTGAGAAAGACCATAGTTCAGACATTCGGTCAGATAGTTTTTGACAAATGGCCAGAGAGGATCGAAGGGGCCAGCTGAATTGGTCGGAGTTGCTGGATGCCGCGTAAATATATCGCGGATCATGCCTCCAAGCCAGACCTCTTCGCGGTTATTCAGCCTAGGCTGTCTATTCGGATTATTAGGCTGAGCATTCCGATTCTCAGACAGCTTTTCATTGATTTTGCCCGCAATCAGGCCAGCTTCGGTCTTGATCAAGTCCATCAGCTTAGGGGTTCCCACCTCAGCCAAGCCCGCGCACAGAATTCTAAGCTCTCTGTGGCCGCCCATGCCCGCAAGGCGATCTTGCTCCGAGGGAGCCAGCTCCTTGGGAACCAGCAGATCGCAGCTGATGCGGCAGAGAATGTAGGGAAGAATATCTTGTCTCATCCGAACCTTCATGATTCCCTGGAAAGCCTTTGGAACTCGGATGTTCTCGGGCCTGTCCCAGCCCGCACGGCGCATCAGCTCTTCTGCAAAGGGACCAAAAATAGCCTCACGCTCCTCTTCTTTTGCCCGTCCCTCAGGCCGACGAATCCATGCCTGCAAGCGCACCACAGAGGCCGCATTGCCAAGCTGGGTACCGACGATACCCATCAGGCTTTCAAGACCAGCCTTCAGACCACCATTGTTTGACAGACTGGCAATCAGATCGCCAATCGAATCGACTAGCAGCGGCTCGACAATCGCCTCTATCCTGGGATATTGTGTGGAGCTTTCCATCAACTCCTTGATAGGCTGCGCGATCCACTCTTTAGCAAGTGGGAGTGTGGCGTTGTTAAACAATTTCTTGTTGATCCAATCAGCGGCAGACTGCTGGATTGAGCGCCGGATATCATCTTTGGCAAGCGACTCGCGGATGGCGGGCATCATTTCGTGCACAAGGCCCTTAAGCAGATTGCGCCCTTCCTCCTGTTCCGGACGGGAAGGGCGAACCACGCACTCTTCGTAAAAATCGACGCAGAGTTTGCAAGCATATGATTGCATCTTGCCATAGAGCGCGTTTGCCCCTATAGGCAACAGCCTGCTGATGTTTTCCAAACTCAAGCCCGCCTTTTGCAATCCTTCGTTGACAAGGGGTTCAAACCGAGCGCCAAAGTTCTTTCTGGCCGATTCAAGCGCCACTTCTTTTTGACTGATCTCATCGGGAGTGGCAGCTGGGAGCGCAAGCACTGCCACCACTGCTTGATAATGATGCGCCAGCTGCTGACGCTGAGCATCAGAAAATTGAAAAATCGAAGTCAATAGAGAGTTCACAATCATTGCCAGCGCAGCTGGTTTGTTTTCGCCATCTCCCCTCTCTCCCGATTGGATCAGTTGAGACAATACGTACAGCAAAAGAGGGTAAGCCAGCTTAGGTCCCTGACTTGCAAGGATGTCGACGGGGATGCGATTATACTGAATCAGATCCGCAATGACATTCTGCAATAGCGTCCTATGATTGAGGAGGGCAGGAAATTTACTGATCAGACAGTCTACCATGAAGCCCTGCATTTGCGGATCGCGGGCTTGACGCTGAAGAAGCGGGTCTATCTGTCCAGACAACATTCTAAGTGCGGCCGCGACGGCATCGCCATCAGAGGAGAGATTTCTGGCTCTCGCCAGATTTTCGGCTGTGGGAATGTGGACCGCAGTCCAAATCTGCTCGCATTTCCCAGCAATCTTAGCAGGCACAATCGTGCCGATGGCATAGAAAATGACTCGTTTAAACACATCGATATTAGGGATTTCCGGAAAAATGAGATCGTCTTTACCACCTGGGAATAGCTGAGCGATCATGCGCTGCGCTCTATCTTTGAAGACTTGCACTCTTGCCGCTTTTTTTTCTTCCGGTGTAATGGCCCGGCCTTCGATATTCTCCAGCTCCTGCCTGATCGGTTCGATCTCGCGAAGTCCTGCTCCCAAGAAAGAGGCCGACACTGATGAAATCAGCTGTTCGGGAGATAAAGGCGTGGCACCTGCGGGAGCAGCATTCTGAGCTAATTTCACAACCGCTTTTGACAAATTAGCTTTAACGATAAGATGCACCGGCTCTCCCAAAGCCTCCGTTCCCTGCACATTTGCCGTTACCAATTTCGTTATTTCTCGAGATAGCGGCTCCAGCAAATCGCTGAGCTGCGCCGCCGTTAAGGGCTGGGCTGAATTGGTCAGCTGACTCAAAGCAGCAGAGTGTTCTTGAAGTTTTCCGGTGACATATTTCCCAACCAGCGGCGTAACAACCAAATCATTGGTGTATTGTCCCGTTTTCTTTACGCCAGTCCACAGACCCCGCCCAAATCCCGCCGCCTGCCTGGCGCCCCAATTCCACCAGCCTTCTCCCTGCTGAGCAGGTTGACCAGGTGGGAGGACAACGGCCTGGTGTCCATTTAAAGGAGCATTATTAGCTGGAAGAGCCTGAAGTTGGGCGTTGATTACAGGATTGCCTTGAGCAGCCACGGCGGGTAGCAGACCCGGCTGGGCTCCTACATTCTGTACTGGATTGGGATTGACCATATTCTACCTAATCTATTCCGAAAAACGACATCTTAGTGTTACGAAATTAAGTTTATGTTAAGACAACATTAATTTCATTCAAATTACGTCAAACTACTAATTCTCAGTAGTTCCCACCGGACAATTTTCTCGGGTGAATAAAAAATAGCGG
The DNA here is from genome assembly GCA_021372155.1 of Parachlamydia sp. Classification (GTDB taxonomy): domain Bacteria; phylum Chlamydiota; class Chlamydiia; order Chlamydiales; family Parachlamydiaceae; genus JAJFUZ01. The sequence goes on from JAJFUZ010000285.1 coordinate 3,649, forward strand.
TTTTCGCTCATGAGAGGATTAGGACTTTGACAAATTCACGATTTAAATGATTGTGATTTGAGGAAACTCGCGTTTCATCTGCTCTCTACGAACATGTGAGATCTGTTTACACAGTGCCATATTGAGTGAGCGCAAAGCACGCATCTGTATCAGAAGGTTGTTTATCGAATTGGCTGACAACTGCCCGCATCCTGTGATGTCAAGATGGATAAGATTAGAATTGAAATGAAGGTTTCGCAGCGATTCCGGTTCCAGATTCGTGCAATAGGTCATGATCAGCGAAGTAAGTCCAGGAACAAGCTTAAGAAGCGTTAAGCTATCCGGAGCAGGTTTACAGGCCGCAATATTCAGAGCATGCAACAAAGGGACATACTCAAGGAACTGCAGGGTAGTCAGTTGGCTGCAATCCTGGACGCTCAGCCAACGCAGCAATCTGAGTTGGCTCAGGCAATTAAGTGATTCAGGGGGAAACTGGATACAGCCTGAGAGCGAAAGTTTGTTTAATAAACGGACGTGGGCGAGGTGTTTCAAAAAATCAGTTTCCAGAGAACCGCAGCCGCTAAGAATGAGTTCAAGCAAATGAGGGACATGCACCAAGTGTTTCAACCCGTCTGCTACCAAATCACGGCATAGCGAGATATCCAGCACTCTTAAAGCTTTCACAAACTTAAGATACTGCAGGGCATCTTTTTTTAGACAACCTGAGGCCAAAAGCGAGCGCAGAAGAGGAACATGTTCGAGGTTGCAAAAAGAATCCGGTGTGAACTGATCGCATCCGCCGACATTCAACTCAAGAAGCTGAGGAACATAATGCAGATATTTCATGGAATCGTCATCTAACTGAGTGCACTCCGTGATACTCAAATGAACTAATTTAGGAACATTTCTAATATTTTTTAGAAAATCTCCTTTAATGTTGTGGTCATATAGAATTAAATGAGTCACATTGGGACAGTTTTCTAGAACTTTTTGCAGCTGATCTTCATCTAGTGGCAAGCTTGTGAAATCGAGATGTTTGACATGATCTCTGACTGTAGGGAGAGTGAGAAACGCAACGGCTTTTGCCGGGTCTTTAAACCACTTGTTAAGAGGCAGTTTGTTTTCATTGATGTAATCAACATGCACGGCACGCCATTTACTACATACCGTAGAAATTTTACTTAGTTCACTTTTTGTAATCGGAAAATTCTTGGGAAGAGGAAGTGGCAGATTGGCGATCTTGTTGGCGACAACGTCAACAGCACTGGCCGCTTTCTGATAAGGCTCTCCCATTAACCTGACTTGCTTGTTTAAAGCATTCAAGGAATCCCGCACGAGATGAGGGGCCTGGTCGATGAGTAAAGCGTGCGTTGTCACAAATGTGACAATCGCTTCCGGAGTGATCTTCGTGACGGGGCTTTGAAGATCCGCGCACATCTTGTTTGCATGCCTGATGAAATCAGCATAGGGATTGCCTGCTAATCCTGGTCTTTGTGCTGCTGGTTCCATAACACGGCTCCTTGATAGTTGGGGGCAAAGTATCAAACAAAAGAGCGACTGTCAATGGTGAAAAAATATAAAGCATGGCAAAAGGTCGAACTCATGACAAAACTCGCTTGACATCAGGGACATAGCGATGTTACCCGATAAATCAAAAAGGAAGCTACATGGTTTTTGATCCCTACAAACAGTATGACCTGCCCGAATGTCAAAAAGCGAATCTCTTTGGAACGGTCTATGGCGTTTCAAAGGCTGCCTTTCTCGTGTACCTAGGGTCAAATTTCTCCACCCCTGCTCTAATTTCTGAGAAATACGCTCCGATAATCTTTGGCATCCTTGGTCTAGGCACGCTCACCCTCGCAGCGCTGACAGCCTTTCACGACTGGAAAGCGGAACACTCCATCGCACAAATGTATGTCCCAGCTTTCAAAGAAGAGAAGGCAAGAGCAAATTGGGTGGCGTATTGGACATGCTACTGCTTTGCTGCGGCCATTTATGGAAACACGAAAACAGAGCTTTTCATCCGGGATCTGAAGATCAGCGCCTTGAAAATCAGCAAACTTGCCGTAGGAATCTGTGCAGGTCTCACGCTCGTCTATCTCTTGCCAAACTCTGATGGGAAACCGGACTGGAAGTTGGGCGTAAGCTCAGGCATTGCCCTCAGCGGTTGCATCGCCTACTTTTTCATGTTTGTTCACGAAACACTCCCTGAAATCACGGCCCAAGCCAGGTGTCTGCTAGAAGGCTCGGTGGAGATTTATGCTCAGGAAAGACAACCTCTGCGAGTGACGGCATTGACCAAACCTGCAGCTGCATTTGCAGCGGGGAGAGAACCCTTATGATGCTTTACCCCATCCTCGCTCTTTTATTACTTTGCACCGGCAGCTCTTATGGGGACCCTCAAATTGAAGGCACCCTCCGCTCCTTTATGCAGGAAAAGAGCATTCCAGGAATGGCCGCAGTCATCGTGCATGAGGGCAAAAGCGAAATCTATGCGTTGGGATGGGCCGACTGCGAAACTCGCCGGCCCGTCGACGCTCATACCATCTTCAACCTCGCTTCGGTCACTAAAGTGTTTGTCACGACAGCGGTTGCCTCAGAAATTCTGCAGGGGCACATGCGCCTCGAAGAACCAGCCAAAGATTACATTCCTGGCTTAAGAGAGCCCAACCAAAGAGAACGCAGAGTGGCTGATTTCGGCAGAGTGCGCATCGTCGATCTGGCCACTCACACCGCCAGTCTGCCGCACGATCCCCCATTGAAAATACGAGGAGGAATCTATCCGCGGCAGGAAATCCTGCAGTATCTGCACAACTGGCACCCACCTTATGCTATCGGCTCGAAATACGCCTATTCCAACATGAGTTTTGGCATTCTGGGGATGACGCTGGAGGGAGTGACAGGCCACACGCTGGAGCAGGTCTTTGAACAGGAGATCTTCCGCCCTCTTGGGATGATGGAAACCGAGCTCAATGTGCCGCCTCGCCTGCAGGCGCTGCGGGCTCCAGGCTACCTGAAGACGGGCCGACGCTCGCTCCAGTGGCAGCCCAACAACTGGCCCGGCGGAGGCTCCCTCAACTCCTCAGCCAGCGACATGGAGAAGTTTCTCTTGGCCAATATGGGTCTTGCGGGCCCGAGAGGATTGATCGATGCCATGGAGCTAGCCCATAAGACATATTTTAAGGTCGGAGAGCATCTCGCAATGGGTTTAGCCTGGCAAACTGTCCAATCTCAGGGTTTGAACATCATTGATAAAAATGGGGGCGTGGCGGCTTATTCCTGCTACATTGGATTTACGCAGGACAACCAAATCGGCGTTGTTCTATTAACAAACAAGGGCCGCACAGAAGTGACGACGCTGGGCAGAAAATTGATCCATCAGCTTGCTCGGAAATTTAAGCCGGCGCCGGATAACAGGCTTTGAACGTCTCGGCAAGGCGGTACATAAGATTGGCGTTGACGTAGTTGGGCTTCTCATCCGTCCCGATAATACTCAGGCGGGCAAGCTCGGCGAAGCGGCCGACGCGTCTTCCATACCATTCGATGCCAAAGGAGAGCAGCCAGCGCATCCCCTTGTAGACTGGCCCCATGACAAAGGTGATGAAGACGGTGCGGAAGATCCGGTCAATAAACGCCTTGGCGTCGACGGCGGCTTTGCCGAAAGTCCTTTCCAGCCATTTGTCAACCTTCTGGTGCATTCGCTTCCACTTGTCGAAAAGGGAAGTCTCCATTTGTTTGATAAAGTAGGGAACGGTTTTCTCCGATTCGCTGCGCACGATGTCGATATTGCGAGCATTTTCTTCTATGCTGCGCCGATCTGCATCATATTTCTCTTGATAGGTTTTAGGCAGATTTTTTGGAAGTTTCTTGAGCCCCTCCACAAGACCATCTTCAACAAGCTGGCTTAAAGGATGCTGGCGCAGGGCATCGCGCAGGCTTTCGGCCAGCACTTTGCCTGGAACCGCTTCCAGGAAGGGCAATTCCCGCAGCTCCTTGATCAACATCCCGGGCAGCATGCGCTCCATTTGCTTGATCAATTGATTGCAGCGGTCCTCCATCTCTTCCACCTTGGCTTCAAGGCGTCGATTTGTAGGAAGTTGGACCTGGATAGGCTGCCACTCCCCTTTCTGGCGCCTTTCCGTTAAATTCCTGTTGAGCGCCTGCATCAGATTAGCCATGTAGCCGTTGAGCTTTTCGGGTGCAAAAGCAGAGCGCATTCCCTCAAGAAGCATCTGAGGGGCCAGATCGTTAAAGAGGTCCCAGCTATCCTCTTTCGACATCCCTAACAAATTCCAGAATTCTTCGCTTCCAGGAAGATCCTGAGGGCCATGGATTCCTCCCATTTTCAACAGATATCGGCTGAAATCATTGTAAAAGTGCTGCTTAAGCTTGGCGTCGATCTTTTGCTCCAAAAGTTGTCGATTAGTTTTAGCCTCGCGAAGATAATAGTCAGGTCCCATCTCCAACTGTTTGCGAATGGCTTCGGGCGCATTTGTGACATCTCGGAGACGATCGACATTCTCATACCACCGGCTGTTTCCTCCAGGACGGTCCATCCTTTCGGCCTGTTTCTCAAGCTGCTGGATATAGTGGTCCTCATCTTGCAGAGCTTTCATTTCGGCAAAACCAGGCATGGCGGGATGGAGCTTCCCCATATTCTCAAATGCCTTCAGCATCGTAAGTGGGTCGACTTCGTGGATAAATTTTTTGTGATTCAATTTGGCGATATTGTTGGCAGTCTGCAACTGGTCTGACATCAGAGGCACGGCGTTGAACACAAATTCAAACAGTTTCTCAGGGCTTTTGCGCTCCAGATTGTCCAGATGGTGGATGAAGTTGTAGCTTAACTTGAGCAAAGGAGCCGTGATCACCTGCTGCAGAGATTCTCCCAGCCGCGCTTTGATGATCACCATGAGTTCTGGACTCTCCTTGCCAATCCATTTCGCGATCTCTGCCCGATTGGGATAGATCTCACCTAGGACGGCCTCTCTGCCCTTTTCGCCCCAATACTGATCCGGAATCCTTTCAAGAAACTCGAGGGCCTTCTCTTCTCCTTGCAGCGCGACGCGGCTTTCGATCTCTTTCACCAGAAAGTCGGCGAGATTTTGAACGCCATAGACCAGCGGTGTTGATTTGTCGGGTACGGCCCCAGCAGGAAGATTGCGCAGATACCGCTCTCTGATATGGTCTCCATAGATTTTGATCTCTTTCTGCATGTCTGGAACAAGGGCGTCAAACCCTCCAAGCATCTTCTCGGTATAGGTCAGACAGAGGTCTGGTAAAATATTGCTGGCAAGATTTTTCCACAAAGTATCTTTGAGAAAATTAGGCACGGGCAGCTCTTTGGCGGTCGCATATCCCATATCGGCCAGGATGTTTTTCACTTCAGGCTCAAAGGCTTTTAAAATCTCCTGATAGGTCGCTTTGATGCCAAATTCCTTGTCAAGGCGTAGCTCGAGCTCGGAGCGTTCTTTCTTTTGCTCACGAAGAACTACGTCGAGTGGCCGATCCTGAAAGCTCTCAGAAAATTTGAACTGCTCCTCCAACTCTGCAGCAATTTTAGCAGGCAGCCCTTTCTGCCGTTTGATGATTTTCGCGGTCAACTTTGTGTTTCCAGCATGGTCTCTGAGAAGCCTATCCAGCTGTCTATTTTGTTGCGCCAGCTGCAAGGCACCTTGTTCGGCTTTATAGTGCGCGACGACTTCCTGGATTGTGATCCCGACCTGTTGATGCTCGCGGAGCGCTAGTTTGCGCAACT
>JAJFUZ010000318.1 GCA_021372155.1 Parachlamydia sp.
AGGGGGAAAGAGCCCGCCTGTCTTCTCTCCATTGGTAGCCTATGGACAAAATATCAAATGAGTTTGGTTTAGCGCATGTTGCATAGCGATCTTGAATCTTTCTTAGTGAAAGATATTGGCACCACTTCCCTTGCGTTTCTAACTCTGTTTTAAACAACCTTGAATCGATGTCACCGCGAAAGTGGTCCGCGTTAAGAAGCACGGTGACCATGCAATCCAGATAAGGCGATGCATTGCTCTCGTTTTCCCTCCACATCTTCATGCGCAGAAGCATCTCCAGGATTCTGTCCCGATTGCCACTGCGCACAATATGGAGGACTTCGAGGAAAAGTCTGCCATTGTGGTTTGGATTAATTTCAGCGGGCGGCCGCGAAAATGGATAGGTGAGAGGTGCGTTTGGGTCAAATTCTTCGAGCCCTTTGTCGAGTAAGCTAAGAGCCCTATCGAGTTTTTGCCTATATTCTGCCATTTTCGAAGGATCTGTGATTGAAGAGGGAGGCGGGAGGCTGGGATCGACCAGCTCAATTCTGTTAACGAAGTTTCTCCCATATCCTCTTCCACGCGGTTTATTGCGCACTCTTGTGACGGACTCAGTTTGGCGCGTCTGCTTGATGCTTCCTTCTAGCCTCTCCGCAATCGATTCCAATACGTTTTCAAAAGGATACGTTGGATTGATCGATATCAGGGCGTTCAGTTTCTGCTTACCTTCCTGGATGATCAGCCTCACAAGGAAAATTTCCTCCTCACGTTCCATGCGGCAATAGATGGAGAGATTATTGGCTCCCTGCATTAGCTTCGGCAAATCTTTGATCAATTCAGCCAGCCGGAGCATTTCCTCATTCTCTTCTTTGTCGAAGAACTCTTTGACGGGCTCCTTTGCTCCCTGCTGCTTTTGACGCACCAGCAGGCCAAACGCATGAAGCCTGATCATTTTAAAATCGGGATGGTCATTGTGGATCTTCAAATCCAGAATCTTCTCTAAAATGGCTAGTGAGGTCGCTGAGATCATCTCGATCTGCTTCACGCTGGTCAAAAGGCGGACTGCCTCATCCGGTTTTTTCTGTGACAGGTAGAGATAGGCTAAAAAGAGTTTGCTCTCTAAAGATTTGGGCTCGACTCTCCCCGCGTCAACCTGATAGAGAAATTAGAGCTGGCTGGCCGTGATTGCATCCCTTTCAGTTCGCATTTTCTGAATGACTTTTGCCTTTTTTTCAAGTGGAGGAACGTCAATTTCCAGATTGCCATCGGCAATGATCGACTCTTTCTTCATGGCAATGCGCTGGAAAGGCAGAATGAGGAGTCCTGAGTTTGGTTTGGGGTCTGTGACAGGTGTTAGGAAAAGATAATTTTCAATCGTCCCCAAAAGCGATTTTGGCATGCTGCGAGGAATCTCGTGCTCCAGGTTTTCAGAAAAGAGATAACGTCCATCCTGCTCACGAAAGACAAGGGGGTTCCCATCGATGGAACGGTAGCGCTTAAAGACAATCCTGGCAAGCCGGTCATGAGGATCGCGGTAGGTGACAATATTTTCGGCTGAATCAAATCGCAACAGTCCTTTCAGTTTATCGGGATTTCCTTTATTTCCCGGATCGAGATAATCAAGCCGATGGGCATTGGCTTTTGGAGCCCCCGTTGAATCGGCTTCCAGAATGAGACCATCTGCTGTCTCCACATAAGCGATCTGATGGTTGGACAGACGGCAGAAGAAGCCTTTGAGGCTAAATCCCTGTATGTTGATCGTTTTTTCCTTAGGCACCCAATAGCTGAAATCGTGTGTCAGAGGTTTCGGATAGCAAACCAATTTATCAGGTGGGCAGTATTGAAGCCAACGGTCGCTTCCAGGAAGAAGCTGTGACTCGAAATAATACTTCAAGCTGTCATGTGTGGATCCGGAAACAGGCGTAAGCTTGAAAGGCCCCTTTTTAGGATGAGTGAAAAGCACGCACTGTTGTCCAATGCCCCTGTATTCAAACCCTGTCTCTCCCGAAAAAAGACGTTTGAAGTCGTGGGTGCCTTCCCAAGGAAATTTTTCATCGACGCCTTTGATTTCCCCAGTTGTATGGAAAAGCTGTCCCATCGCCAGGTTGATCTTCCATTCTCCCTTGCTGATGTATGGAAGCTTCAACTGTTCATCTATCTGCCAGGATTCGTCTTGGGATTTTGGCGATGCTTCAGATTTGTTTTGAAGATTAAGTTGAGTGAAGATCCCCGCACCAAGCAGACCGCGAAAGTGAGGATCGTCCAGCCGCTTCAACAAAAGGCATGTCAACCTGTTTACCGCATTTGCAGCCAGGCTTTCGATAATGGGAGATCGCCATTTGCTATTTAAAGGGGGATGCAATTTATAGAGAATCCAACTTGCAAAAATGTCTGCATAATCCCCATCGCTGTGAGCTGGTTTCAACATGTGAAAGGCTGCCCGGTAAAGGTGGAGAATGCTCATCTCCTGGCTGCTTAGCTTGAGCTGTTTCATCCACTGGTCCAACTCTTGCAGCTGGTTGAAACGATTTCTCTTTTCCACCCCGGCGGCGTCTTTTAAATAGTTGCACAGGAAAAAGCTCAACTCGAAAAAAAACCGCCCCGTTTCCAGCGGTTTATCCGCCCCTAAACTATAGCTTAAGCCTTTATTGATAAAAGCGCTTGCCTGGTCTTGCAAAGCGATATTAGACATAATCATGTCCCCAAACCCAAGCTCAAGGTGTCTGAACCCCCGTTTATAGTCCGTGAGGACGGGCGAGCGGAAAAGAAGATTCATCAGAAGAGACTGCAGCGATGGATTTTTGAGCTGTTTAAACTCCCTGTTTAGCTCGTAGAAGATTTGGCTTGGAACAAGCCTCCATTGAGACAAAGGACGCAATAATAGTTTTAGAAGGGGATCGCGGAAAGCGGTATCGCGCAAGGCAAGCCCCTCCGCTACCTCTTTTTGCCACAGCTCTTCCATGCGGTGTGCCTCTGCTTTTTCTCGGAAAACGTGATGATCATTTTCGACAGGGCGATGCTGTTCCCATAACTTTTCAACAAAAAAGTCAGATGGGCCATCCAGCTCTTGTTCTGCGCCATCTAAAATAGCTTCAGACTTAAAGGGAGAGGGCTGCTTGCCTTTTCGGTCGAGCAAATGACCCCAATAATAAAGTGTGCCCCTGCACATAGTTGCCGTGTGGCGAAGGATATCCGCATATCGGTATTCGTTTTGTGTCAAAATATTGTGCTCGGGCGCGTCAGAATTAAAACTTCCCATAACTAGCATGGCTTTTGTCAGAGGTGGCAGATTGACTTTCCATCTCGCCGGGATAGGCTGTGCGGGTTCTGCCCTTATCTGATCTCTGAGGACTCCTGGAGCTGTTGGAACGGGCATCCCTTGTTTCCACTCCTTTTCCTGCTTTCTGTAAAGGCGAGTTTCCTCGTATTCCCGCTTTTCTTCTTGCCATTTCTGGAGGTCTTTCGAAGCATCCTTGAAATCGCTGGCCATTTGTTTATAATCGGCCTGGATATCAAAATCTGGATGGCGCTTCTTCGCTACCTTCTCGACTGCCTCGGCCAATTCCTTATCCGTACTGAGCAGCGCATTCCAATAACTGCCATTAGCTGGGCACTCTACAATCTCATCTTTGTTTACCTCTGTTCGTTTTTCGGAATTAAATAAAGGACTGCGCCCGCCCACGGATTCGTTGAATGCCTGGATGTAGCTTGCCGCCTGGCTGACGCGCTCGAATTCCGAGCGGAAAAAGAATTGCAAGCCATTGATTTCAAGCGCATCTAAGAAATTGGGCAGGGCATAATTTTCGATCAGACGATCGCGATTTTCCGGGTAGTTCTTTAGGCGCTTCGCTTCGATTTTCATCGCTAAGAAATGCATGAGGACCTGCAAAGGAAGGACAGTCGCCATGTTGCGCGAGTGCGGTTCATGAATGAAATATCGCCCCTTGATATAATAATGAAAGGCAAGGTCATAGAGCTTTTTTTGCACGTCCTCAAGCTGTTCGAGGGTAAAATCTTTCCAGAAGTCCGCTTCAAATTGTTCCACAGCAAAGCCATTTCCGCGCGTGACAGGACCGATTTTTGGCAATGGAATCTGGTCAATTAAGTTGTGGATCTGAAGATTAATCGAGCGAATCAGGTGCTTGTCAATTTCCTGCGGCGATCCGAAGCGATAATATTTCAGAATAGATGTGCACGCTTTCTCAGTGTGGAAGATCGCCTTCGTCAATGCTGTATTTGGTGGGCTAGAAGGGTCGATTTTGATCGCGAGATTGGGAACAGGAATCGGACAGGCTCCTTGCGGTGCCTGCGGAGGAAGCGGTGGATGGCTCAACGCTTGCCGCTGCTTGCGCTGATCACTCGTATCAGTGACGCTCAAATTAGAACTGACAGTCAGCTTCTCCCTTTCTAATTGGATGGCAGCCTCGCAACTGTCGAGATTATCGAGGATATCTTGAGAGGTCGCTAATGCCTGCATGACTGTCGGATTGTCGACCAGAGGACCTAAGCCCAGCTTATCCTCGAGCAGCTTGCCGCTCGTTCGATGCAAGTTACTGGCGATCTGTCTTAGGGCCATGCGCCCTTTGGAAATTTCGTCCTGATCTTCTCTCAAGTTGGGTGCGAGCGATACGTAGCAGGCGCTGAGCAGTTTCATTTTGCAGTGAAACATCACCTGTTTGTAGAAACTGAGATTGCCGCAATGGCGTCTTATCCAGGCTTTTGTCACAGAGGGTGCACAGGTATTGCCGCGTTGTCCCGTGATGAATCCACAATCTGTCGGAGGCTGCTTAGAGCGGAATTCATAGAGGAAGTCAAACACCTGCAGGATTTCTTCATCGCCGACTTTGCGATCCATATTCTGAGCCACCTGCACCTGAGGCTCAGACAGCGAGGCGATAAAGCCGGCACGCACTTGCCCATCGCTATTGATCAGAAGCTTTTGTTCAGGCACGTGCTCGAAAGGCACAATGGGGTTCAGCCGCACTTTCGCCCCTGTGCGGATTTTCTCAGCAGTTTGAAAGATTGTACTCGTATAGTTATGGACATGGAACTTGTGATCGTCTTGACGTGTAAAATCACAGATTTGCGCATGCGATACGCTGTTTTTGGCTCCTATATTTTGATAACCGCCACAGAACGGCTCTGTTTCGCCGGGTTTGAGGTTGCGCACTTTCTGAGCAAACACCAGGGCAGCTTCATAGCGCTCTTTGTCAGTGACATATGGCTGAGAGATCCTATATATGACAGAAGCGTGTTCGTGCAGTTTCGTCAAACCAGCTCTCAGTTTGCCTAAAACCACAACTTCAGCAGAATGTGCCTCAGCTTTTGCAATCAAATCGTCGATCAGCCACAGCCAGATGGCAAAATTAACCGAAAAAGGCATGCCGTCCAGCTGGGAATCGCCCGTGGCGATGCCGCTGCCCAGAAAATTCGCAGCGATGGAGGCAATGGTGGAATGCAGTGTTTTGTCCGGTATCGTTGCAGCTAGCGCATCTAGCTCCTGCTTAACCCTGCTCACATCCGATTTGCGGATCAGAGAATAGGCGTTGATCTCTTCAGGGCTAAGCTTATGTTCTTGAGCTGGAACCGCCTGAGCTCCACCTGCAGCGCGAAGTTGAAGATGTTGTTGAGCACCATGAGGGCGCCGAACGTGACGATCTCGACGATCTGCTTGTCGG
>JAJFUZ010000319.1 GCA_021372155.1 Parachlamydia sp.
CGGGAATAGCTTATTGAATCTTGTTGCAGGGTGATGTACCGGTAAGCTTGATTTTCGGCCTTTTAACAAGAGCTCTATCTAACGACTTTTCGTCTCCCCATTTTAATATCTTGAGTTTTACCCACCCGTTTATTTTGAGGGCTTTCATTAATCCATTTTCGCCGTCTCCGGTAAAAATATCGATTCTGTTACCCTTTATACGGCCACCCGTATCTTCCGCCTTAAGCACTCCATGCTCTTCGCTATAAAATTCTGTTCCCAGGGGAATAACAGAGGGATCTACTGCCACATGTCCTTTTTTCACCTTTTTCCCCGAAGCCGTTATGCCTCGTCCATTTAATTCTAAATCTTCTTCATAGGAACCGGTCGCATAAGAATCCTGGTCTTCCACGGGATGATAATATCCACTGGCAAAAAGATAGACCTCTTTTTCATTTTGCTGCTTCTTCACAGTTTGCTTGTCTTCCTCAGGGTGATAATAATCAGCAGCAACAAGATGCTGCTCTTTTTCATTTTGCTGTTTGTTCACAGTTTCCCAATTCACAAAACTATTTGCAGCTGCCATCGGAATAACGAGACACGCAACCACAGTGACAATCCTCATTATCTTCAAAACGTCCTCCTCCTCTTTCTTAAGATTTCTTTCCTGAAACACCAATGGTTGGAAGGGTATTTGGTAGGCTTAGTTAGCAACGACCTATTCTTGAGGTACGTCTAATATATCAATATCAGGAAGCATTGTCAAATGTGGACCTTTCCGCCAACACAACCCCGGCACTATGTGATCAAATTACGAGGGGCGGTTCTGGTGTGCCTGAGATCGTCGCTATGCGGATATCGGGACATAAAACGAGGAGCGTGTTTGACCGCTACGACATTGTCAATGAAGCAGCTACGAGGAACGCATGCGAACGAGTGGATGAGCTGTGTCAAGAGAATGTGGAGTTGCTGCCACAGGTTGAGATCGGAAGAAGAGTTCTGAAGATCAACGACAGGTTAGTCCGTGGTTGAGATGGCAGGCCGCAAAACTATCCCAGAAAAACCATCTTCCCGATATGAAAGTCAAAGAAAGGACCCATAGAGTTGCCTGTGCGGGTCCCTTTTCGGTCAACGCAGCAATGCTCGCAGCATACGTAGCGCTTTCCAAGTCTCAAATCGATTGTAAGCCATTGATAACGAAGAGATGAAGGAACCCAAAGAACCAAGATGAGCTGCTTGTTTTGATGGGCGTATGATGAGATTAGCGGGCAAGCCAGCAATAGAAACATATCTAGGATCAACCAGATGCTACCGACAAGAATGAACATACCTAGCACTTGAGACAATATGGTCATCAAACTGGCTGGCCTGCTTGGTGCCCAATGAAAAGTGATCATATAGAATATCGGCATCGCAATTGAATACGGAAAAAGCAATTTCCACAGAATTCTCCACGCTTCATATTTCAATACCAGTAAGGGTTGTTCGCCAACTCGTCCTATGTTTCTGAGTTTCTCTTCCTCAGAACTCATTGTGCATACCTCATCTTCTCCGAAAAGTTTCTGGATGTTCAGCGATACAAAAATGGAAGAAAGTTTTCTTTCTCATAACATCCTGCCCCAGATGCTTCTTACCATAATTATCAGGTGCATCATAGAGTGAGCAAATCTTTTTCATGATTGTTCTGACTGGATAAAGCCGAGTCCAAAAGCACACCGCGGTACAATCTGATCAATTTACAAGATCAGAGCCTCGTCAAGCCAGACTATTTTCAAATCTCAAATCGATTGTTAGCCACTGATAATAAAGAAATGGCGGAAGTGCATGGGAATCGAACCCACCAGCCAGCTCGTCACCGGCGCACTGGTTTTGAAGACCAGGAGGCCCACCAGGACCCCTCCACTTCCGTTCCTATAGTGTAAA
>JAJFUZ010000338.1 GCA_021372155.1 Parachlamydia sp.
AAGATGATATTCTGGATATGAAAAAGCCTAATAAGACCCGAAACATTATTATTCCAGAGGAAGGGCTTGTGCTTGAACCCGGTAGATTATATCTGGGAAGGACCCTTGAGTATACAAAGACCGAAAATTATGTTCCGATGCTGGAAGGGCGTTCTTCCATAGGCAGGCTCGGGTTGTATGTCCATGTAACCGCAGGGTTTGGGGACGTTGGCTTCAGCGGGTACTGGACGTTGGAAATTCAATGTGTACACCCCATCAGAATATATCCGGGAGTTGAGATTTGTCAGATATACTACCATTCTATTGAAGGTGATTATGAAAAATACCGTAGTGGAAAGTACCAGAACAATACCGGCATACAGCCAAGTTTACTTTATAAGGATTTCGAGAAGGGTGATTAATTTTGATAAAAAGTACCGAACGTTTTTCAGAACGCGTTGAAAACTATGTAAAATACAGACCCGGATACCCGCGTGAGTTTATCGATTATCTTTACATAAACGTGGGATTCTCAAAAGACTCTATCATTGCTGATATCGGATCGGGAACCGGGATACTTACAGCATTGCTGCTTGACAGAGGAGGGCGTGTTGTAGGAGTGGAACCAAACAGAGAAATGAGGAAAGCTGCGGAAGCACTGCTGGAAGAATTCCCAAAGTTTGTCTCAATGGATGGTACCGCAGAAAATACAGGACTTTCGAGCAATTCCATCGATTATGTTATTTGCGCTCAGGCTTTTCACTGGTTTAGCAGGGATGAGTGCAAAAAGGAATTTCAAAGGATATTAAAACCGGATGGAAAAGTTGTATTGGTCTGGAATAACCGGAAGGTGCAAGAAAGCGGATTTTCAGCTGAGTATGAAGGCTTGCTCAGAGCTTATGCAAATGACTACAACGAGGTCAACCACAAATTAATTACTAAAACTGAGTTTAAAATGTTCTTTAAAAACGGAGCTTTCAGCAAGGTAACTTTCAGCAATGAATAAATATTTGATTTCGAAGGGCTGAAGGGGAGACTGCTTTCAAGTTCTTACGCACCGGTGCCTGGTGAGCAGAATTATGAGACTTTGACAATGAAATTAAGGAAGCTCTTTGATAAATATGAAACTAACGGTAAAGTGTCTTTTGAATATGAAACAGAAGGATATGTCGGTGAAGTATAAAAATAATTGACAAACAATTTGTACAAAATATATAATAAGCAAAAATGAACATTTTAAAGCGCTGATGAGAAGAAGTAAGATTGTTTGATTTCTACAGAGAGTTCCCGGATGCATGGGCGAGCAGCAAATATTATTTGCGACCAGCCCCGGCAGGTGAGAGGGGCAGAAAACATCATTCTGAATACATCTCTGAGCTTCACACCGAAAGGGTCCCATAAGCAGAGCGGATGCTTTTGGGACATTCCTTCGCAATAGGAACTCAAGCGGCGGAGGTGTGTCCCATGACCTTATTAGGCTGCTGACGGAGCCCTGCACCCGTTATAGTGCTAAAGGATAGCGTGCTTTTGAAGCATTAGTCCTTAACAAGGTGAACACAGTAAAGTGTTGATAAATTGAGGTGGTACCACGGGAATAAGACTCTCGTCCTCTGAGTAATTCAGATGGCGGGAGTTTTTTATTTTATAAAATAACGAAAGGAGCATTAATATGGTTTCAATTGATGAACAGATCAAAATCATTGCGAAAGGAGCAGACGAAATTATTAACCTTGATGATCTAAGGGGGAAACTGGAGAGAGCACAGAATAAAGGTGTACCTCTCATAGTAAAGCTTGGGCTTGACCCAACAGCTCCGGATATTCACCTCGGACATACAGTTGTACTGAGGAAAATCAAGCAGTTCCAGGATTTAGGGCATAGAGCCGTAATAATCATAGGTGATTTCACCGGGATGATTGGAGATCCAACTGGAAAATCTAAAACCAGGAAACAATTGACTCGTGAAGAGGTTGTGAAAAATGCAGAGACCTATGAGAAACAGATTTTTAAAATCCTTGATAAGGAGAAAACTGAAGTCAGATTTAATAGTGAATGGCTTTCAAAGCTTAATTTCGGGGATGTTATCAGATTGGCTTCCAAGTGCACTGTTGCAAGAATGCTTGAAAGGGATGACTTTCAGAACAGGTTTCAGGAACACGAAAGCATAGGGGTTCATGAGTTTTTCTATCCCTTGATGCAGGGCTATGACTCTGTGTTACTTAGGGCAGATGTAGAACTTGGAGGCACAGAACAGAGGTTCAATATCCTTATGGGTAGAAACCTTCAAAAGGATTATGGACAGGAAAGTCAGGTTGCTATGTTTATGCCGATTCTTGAAGGTACTGATGGAATAGAAAAAATGAGTAAAAGTCTTGGAAACTATATAGGAATTAATGAAGAGCCAAACGATATCTACGGGAAGGTAATGTCCATTCCTGATAACTTAATCACAAGATATTTTGAACTTGTCACAGATATTCATCCAGATGACTTGGCAGATATGAAGGTATCATTAAATTCAGGAGATGTCAATCCACGGGATATCAAGATGCAACTGGCAAGAGAAATAACAGCCTTATACCATGGATACGAATCAGCAGCTTTGGCAGAAGAGCATTTCAGAATGGTGTTTCAGAGACGCGAAATGCCGCAAAACATTACGGAATACGAGATTTCACAAAGTATGCTAGATAGCGATGGAGTAGATGGAGTAAGACTTTTGGTACAGATAGGTTTTTCCTCAAGTAATAGTGAAGCCAGAAGGCTTATTTCACAAGGAGCTTTGAAAGTTAACGGTAATAAAATTGATTCTTTCAAAATTGCCGATATTTGCGATGGGGATGTTATACAGGCTGGCAAGCTTAAGTTTATAAAGATCAGAATCAAGAGGCTGGTCGTCGACAAGATCGACTGCTCGCCTATGCAACC
>JAJFUZ010000361.1 GCA_021372155.1 Parachlamydia sp.
GAGGCGTCGTCGTTCATCGTCACACAGATCCAAAAATCCCGACTTGCCGACACCTTCAAGCCCGCGACAATCGATTCAATATAGCGCCGCGTATCGAGCAGGGGAGCCAGCGATGCCCACGATTTTTCACTCATACGGTTCGCTTCGTCCAGGATGCAGACCCCTCCTCTTATCATCGCCGTCACCAGCGATGAGGCCACATATCGGATCCCTCCCGCCTTGTCCACAACGGGGGTAATCAAAAGATCTTCAGGCCGCGTGTCCATCGTGCACTGAAAAATGTAGACCTCCTTGCCCAGATTCTTTGCAGCCGCATAGGCCAGCGTTGTTTTGCCCACGCCAGGCTTGCCTATCAGGCGCGGATTGAGGGGGATGTCATTCTTATCGACCACAAGCCAGGCAGCCAGAAGCTGGTCAAGCACATCGCGTTGTCCGATCCATTGGAAGTTGAACTCATCAGGAAACCCCAGGGCGATCTCGACTCCCTGGATATTGATGCGGCTCTCATGTTCGCTGGGAGGTGACTTCTGGTTCATGCGCGGTGCTCCTGGTTTAAGTGAAATGATTGTAGACGAACGCCCTTTAGTGCTCAAGGGGTACATGTTCAAGGACTCCTTCCCTTACCTGGAACGCTGCAATGAACTGAACATACTGGCTTCAAGGATTGTGAGAAATTTGTCTTTCGAATACGGCCCCACCAGGAAAATTCTTGCCAAAGAGGGGCACCCTTCGCATTCCTTTTCATTGCCCAAAGGGTTTTCTACGACCTCATATGTAGAGCAGATGAATAACAAACACCGAAAAAAAATTAGAGAGAGAAGAACTTAGATTTTACAGAAAAATTGTTGCACAATTCCCAAAATTTCTCCCCCCGGCTGTATAAAATCTCTTTCGGTAAGAAAAATCTGACCGAAATTTCTGCTTCAGGATATACAGCCAAATTGTGGGATTTCTTCCCAAAAAAGCCGCGACCGCAGTTCTAAAGAGGTTAGCAAGCACTGCCAGCTACTCCATCGATTTTAGTTGGATAGCTTCCTTGATTAGAATAGACCTAGAAGGCATTCGGGATACAGCAAATAGAAGAAGGTCCACTTGGGACGATTCCTGGACCTTAAAACATTTATCAAAAATATTTGAGATAGCTTGTAAATAATTCTTAATTAAAAGACCCAAAGTGCAACTACAATTTTATTTTATCGTTTTAAATAATTCCAAAAGTTCCTTTTTAGCTTCGAGGCTACCTTTCTCAGCAGCCGATGTCAGATATTGATACGATGCTTTAAGATCTTTAACACACCCCTGTCCATGATAAAGACAAATCCCCAGAAGCCGCAGAGCATGCGGATGCCCGTGCGAGGCAGCTATCTGCAGATTGGCTACAGCTTTTCCGTAATCGAGAGGGATTCCCTGCCCATTATAATAGCATTGTCCGATCAAATAGTAAGCCTTGGTGCAATTTGCCTGCGCCGCTATTAAAAAATACTTGAAAGCATTTGGAAAATCCTTCCCCGCATAAAGTACTTTTCCTTTTTCATATGCAGCTGTCGCCTTGTCTGCATTAAGGACTTGTACAGATACCCCTTGGATCATTTTTTTTGTGTCAATTGCTGGGTGGCTCACTTGCTGTAAAGCATTAAGACAAATCTTCGCATTGAAACTGCAAGAAACAAAAAGTTCCGGATTTCGTTTATTACCCAGCGTTAGGTTCTGTTCTCCGGTAGCGGCTAAACAGCGGATGGCATACTTTCTTAATTCATCTACCCAATAGGCCATTTGATCCTCTTTGCCGCTTCCTGAGGCCAGATCTGTTTTGATATTTTTCAAATTTTCTGTGTATTCTGGTTCTGTATAGCAGCGCATTAAATCTAGTGAATGGCAAATGCGAAATATGCGCCTTAAGATACAGGATCCTTGAGGTTTATGAATAAGTAATCTATAAAAGTCAACCTTATTGGTTTGTATAAGTTTTTGATAATGGGGATTTTTTTCCCTGTTAGCTATGATAAAGTTATGATAGGCATCAGCAGATCTTTGCCTATATTGAGCATATTTGACGCTGTCATCCTTGAACGAGACTTCACTTTCCCTGCCAACTACGGAAAACAACAAAGCAACCTGCAAATTTTCAAGTTCTTCTTTAAGATAGTACGTAACATTGTTTATCGAACAAGTAATGATGCCATTTAACTTAAAAACCGAAACGACATGAGGCGCACAAATGGTTTTCCGGAGGATATGCGATAAATTATGATTTGGTCTTTCAACAACATATCCCTGAATAGTTCCCTCTTTAGGATACCTTTCCCCATTACAGTCAGCATATTTTTTAGAAAGAAAAGCATCGTAGCAATGCTGGCTGATGGCTATCAAGATAGTAGGCTGCATATTCTCACTTAAAAAGCGTTTTAAGAGCGGTAGCGGCTTCCTGGCTTCCCTTGCTTGCCGCTAGCTTGAAATAATCTCTGGCTTTCATTGGCTCTTGTATGCACCCATGCCCATAGTAACAGCACAATCCCACCATGTAGAGGGAAGATGGGTCTCCTAGATTAGCCGCAGGCTGAAAATATTTTAGTGCAGTTGCGTAATCAACTTGTGTTCCTGTTCCTTCATAAAGGCACAATCCTGTCCGATAAAGAGCACGCACATGCCCTTTTTGGGCGGCATTTAAAAAGCACTTGAAGGCTTCCGCATAACTTTTTGAATCATAAAACACTTTGCCTTGATTGTAGATTTGGCTTATCGCATCCACCTTAGCAGCGATAAGTGGTTTTGGCTCTTTTTTCAGGGTCGCTTGCAACCTCACAACAAAGCGAGGAAAGCACTGGACCTCCGCAAAAACCACTAGTTCAATATAACGATGTTGTTGATTAGGCTTGCAAGGAAAGTAGTTGGCCTCATTAGGGTTTGTAGAATCTTTGGGGACGACAGGCACGAAATGGGCATCATAATTTTCATAATTATTTTTTCCCGCGAGCTTGGCCATGTCTCCATCGATGACAGGATAAGCTGAACGGCATGAAAACCATGTAAGAATTAACGCTTCCCCTTTACCATAAACACGGAAGGCATACTCTGCTTCATTTGTTGCATAGATCCCTTTGCCAAAAAATCCCTTATCCGTCTTGGCTAAATTGGCAAAACCGGTTTGACAAATACTTCCTAACACAGCATTTTTCGTTCCGTGCCACATAGGCAACAACTTCACATTGGGGTAAATAGGATCCATATTCGGCTGAACAATTGTTTCGAACATTTTATAGACCTTTCTCCTCTGTTCGGCATGGGGTTCATTCATCCATTTTGGAGCGAAAGCTCCGCTAGTTGCCCTATTATTCAGCGACTGCACACTGTGTTCAAAACTGGCAAGGAGAATAGGATTGTGGATGACTTCAACCGAACCAATATCATACCCGCTCACGGAGTGACGCAAATACCACCGGCAAACCTTCTCCTTATCTTCCGGATTTGCTGCAATTAACTTAAAAAGATTTCCCGCCTTTATACTGAAATCTAAACCTGCGGAATTCACATGCCAAGGCCGTTTCCCTGCGGGAATGAGGACGGGTTGATGCTGAGGGGTCATACAAGGCATAGGACCGTTTGGAGGAAGCATGAAGATCTCCTTTATTTTTACAATATAACTAAAAAAGTTTAGGTTTGCAAGTGCTTTTTCTCTTGTGGATTTTTCATAAATCAACATGTTTCGCCGACTTTTGGAATCGATCAACCATCTGGCTATCTTGTGTTTTGGTGGCTGTTTGTCCGGCTTAACTCTATGAGAAAAGAAGGGAAGGTAAGCGTGGAAAAGCGCAACTATATCTCAAACATGTCTCTGATAGACGAGAAAACGATGAAAATAACCCAGAGTCATTGGGACATAGAAAACCATCTGCACTGGACAATTCATTTAGAAGCGCGCAATAAACTCGGCTGGCGAAAGAGCCTAGCTTGCCAAGGGCAGCCCTCTATCATAGTTTCAGAAGCAAAAATCCAACGATCAGAACATTGGCAAAGCTCTGTCATGCCTGCATTCAAGGAAAGAATTGTCAAAGTACGTATGAATATTAGCTTTCTAACATTATGCTTGTTGTAAAAATACAATGATGTTAGATTGATTGTAACTTGATTTATAATGTTTTGATGTGCTAAAATAAATTAAAATTTATTAAAGATTGGCATGTCTTCAGATTCCATCCTTCCTCCTCAGCCGGTGTCCCCAGTGACGCCTGTGATGCTGCTCCTCACGTCAGATGGAACTTTGATCGTGGTCGAAATGAAGGTCGGGGAAGTAGGGCAGGAGGTCATTCGACAATCTGGCGATCAGTTTTCTCCCCATATTTCTCGCGAGAGCGTTCCGCAGAACATTCGCGTGATCAACGCTCACGCAGAAGGGCATCTTCCCGACAATCTCGAAAAGCTGCTCATTTCCTTGGTAGCATTATCGGTTATCAGTGTGAAGCCAGGCACGCATAAGGGCCAACCGACTCCGCCGCATAAAGAGGTTAAGGAGCCTGAGGTTATCCAGCAAAAGCCCCATGTCGAGGTCATGCGCCTCGAGCCAAATGCGCAGACAGAGCAGCAGAACAACTCATCTTCTGGTAAGGATCCACAATCCGGGTCAAACGCATTTCAAGGAAAGCCACAAGCGCCTGGAGAAAACAAAGCGGATAACAAATCGACAGTGACGCCCATGCCTGCTGCACAGCCACAAGAGAAACAACCGCAAGAAGGTCCCCGCGACACCCAGCAAAAACAGTTTCCTGAAATGCCAGTTCAGCCCCAAAATGATCCAGAGCTTCGTGGCAAGCAAGTTCGAGTTGATCGGGAAAATCAAGAGTTGCCGCAATCTTCGCCTTCCTCTACCCAAAAAGAGCCTCTGTCTCACGCAAAAGTTGAAACAGTTTCCTCCCATGTACCCCAGCCTCAATCCAGGCCTGTAGAAGCCAGCGAGCATACTGTGATACCAAAAGCTGCACCGCTGTTAACTCCCTGTGAGTCCGATAAGCCAGTTCCTGCAGTGCGGCCCATGAATGTCGAAAAGCTTGTCGAAGCCCAGGCCAGCCATGGCAGGCCGCGTGTCGATGCTGTAACTCCAAAAGAGCGCAGTGACTCCGTCGCAAATCCAGTGGTTCCCAATCGCGATGATCAGAAAGTTGAATTTCGCCTGCCCATTATCACCGACCTTCCGCTGTCTCGCGAAGGCGTTTTAAAGCGCATGGCCCGCTCCAATAGCTCACAGAGGCTGGAACAGGATGGGCATCGCCTCGGCGATGTAATCCTGATGATGGTCTGCGCCGTAACCTGCGGGGCACGCAGCATCACCGAGATATACCGCGTCATAGATGCTCGACGCTATTTCTTCAGCGCCTGGCTGGGATTAAAGCAGGGGATTCCCACAGTCCGCACATTCGAGTGGCTGCTGCAACGTTTGAATCGCGAGCGCTTCCAGGATCTGGTCGACCAGACTCTTGCTGGAAGAAATAGCTTTGTCTACCAGGTGCAGGTTTGGGATTCCGACCGCGGCGTGATCTTCGGCGAGCTGCAGGCATTGCAGAAAAATCAGTCACCTGTGCTTGAGGAAATGCTCGAACATCTGAGCCTAAACCAGGCCGCCGTGACAGTGGATATGAAAGAGCTCAATCCTGCCATCGCACGTTACATCGCGAGGCAAGACGCTGATTATATCTTTGCGATCCGCGGAGTACATGCCGAGATGTATGAGGCCATTCAGGAGTACTTTGAGAGCCAACCTAAAGACGTAAAAACCTTCCACGAGGCAATCAAAGACCAGCAACGGACGGAACAGCGCGAACTGACCATGTCGCACGATCTATCCTGGATAGAGGCAAGAGAGCAATGGCCGCGCCTTCAGTCAGCTGTGCGGTTGATCTCCGAGATGTTTGTCGACAGAAGGCGCACAACCGAACAACGCTACTATCTTTCCAGCCTGGGGCTTCCCCCAGATGCGATGGCCGCCAACATCAGGCTCTTAAGTTTTGTCGAGAAGAGGGTGCAATGGTCGCTCGACTGCGATTTTTCACGAAACAGGGAGGCCATCGGCTTCGGACATGCGCAGAATAATCTCGAAACGCTCATAAAGCAATCGTGGCTGCTTTTGGAGCAGGATCAATCTGTGAAAGGCTCTTTTGAAATCAAGCGCCAGCAAGCGCGTGCGGATAACAGCTATCTGCGCCAACTTGTCACAAATTCTGTCAAAAATTCTTGAGTTATAGCTCTGAAAGCCTTATGGTAGCTCTATTCATTTTAGGAGTTTGCCATGCAAAAGGTTTTCATTTTATCGATCCTGGCCCTTCTTCCCTATCTTCACAGCCAGGCGGTACTGCCCCCAATGAGCACAGAAGAGGCCAAGCAAAGTCCCACATTTACGGAAGCTGACAAAGGCTATACGATTACATTCCCCAACCAGTGGCACTGGCAGCGCGATTTCATGGGACTTGATGTGTTTTCACCCGCGCCGATCAAAGATGAGCAGGCAGGCTCGTTAGGAAACATCAGTGTTGTATCCGGCAAGCTGGATAACGCCATCGATCTGGAAACATTCTACAACAACAATGTCGATAATCTCAAAAAAGCCCTCCGCGAGGTCAAAGTTCTTGAGACTGGCAAGGCTTTTGTCGATGGAACGGAAGCCCGCAAAATTGTCTACAGCCATTCCATGGGCGATATGAAATTGCGTGTATTGCAATATTTCGTTCTCAAAAATGGCACAGGTTACATCATCACTTGCACCGCTTCTGAAGAGGAATACCCCAAGTATGCCGATTCTTTTGAGGCTTCGGTGAAGTCGTTTAAGCTGCAGTAATTCCATATTGCAGCAATAATGTACACCTTAATTAGATTGCCGAAATTGTATATTAGAGTTAAATTTGAAGGTATCCTAACAAAGGGAGGTCTATTATGATGGCTGCAGCAAGAGTATCTCGCGTTCCGAATTATTCATGTCATCATGCTAAGGTGCGTCAATCACCCTCTCGCACTTCACATATTCGCGTTGGCGATGTTTCTCGAAAACCTTTTCGAGAGATGGCATCTCAAGTCAAACTTTCAAAAAGGTCTCATTTGACTCGATCCGCTCCATCTACTCTTCCCCTTCCTGGCGAAATTGGAGCAGAAAATATTGAAGGCAGATTGCGCCAGCTCCAGCAAACAGGAAGCCTGGCATTCTTTACCCATGCAGACGTCGAGCAATCTCACAAAGCGACAAAGTCTCGTCATAAATTAGATATCCGACTGACACTAATGGTGGTGAATGAATTAAAAGCTTTGCGGCTGGGAGTAGAGGATTTGCAGAGAGAGATTGGCGAAATTAAGCAAAAAATTCAATCTACCAAATAATCCTATGCAAGCGACACGGCTTTCACGATCAATAATACCCGCTGGAGTTGCGCTAAGGCGGCCTGGCAAGTGCGCGAAAGTTTGTCATTCTGTTTCCTGTGTGCAAGCTACTGCTTCCCCGCATTTTGCGCTTCCTTTGAGTAGAATGAGCACCCATTCGAAGCCTATCAAGGCGGTCGTCTCAAGCGAGACGGATTTTCATAATCTTCTGCAACTTCCTCCTTCCGAAAAGGTGGAACGAATTTTTCACCAAGTGGTAATTGATAAATTGGCATTTTTTCAAATCAAAGCGAAAGGTAAAAACCTTCTAGAAGATTTTAACGCTCTTAAAAAAACAATAGAAAGTCGTGGTGCTGCAATTTCCGGATTCAACGAAAAAGCCGTAGATGTAATTGTTTCGGATTTGCTCATGCTGTTTGAAAAGAAGCCTCCTCCTTTTCCCATACAAACTGAAATTGCTGTCCAAACTCCGACGGAAAGATACTGGTCGGTCGTTGCGCCTGGGTTTCCTTTTATCGATCATCCAGCTGAGGGGACCCCATCTCGCCTGGCCTATATCCTAAAGCAAAGCGCAATGGGTAAATTCTTATCAACAAAAGCGGAACAAGATTTTGAGAAGAGCATCTATCTTGATTCAACCGAAGATGGCTTAGCAGGTAACTTGCTGTCTATACCGCTTCTGGATGATGCAACAATTGTGCATGAAGTCGGTTGCTGGAGTGGCGAGGCTCTTTTTAATCTAACACATTTAGCGCATCTTCACGGAAAAGCTGTGGCAGGTTTTGTAGGAACTGACATTCACTCTTCTACTCTATCACTTGCAGAATCGGTCGCCAATCTCCCAGCATTTCGACCATTTTCTATGCATTTTCATATAGCCAATTGCTTATATCCTATAGATCTTAGCCCTTTGGGAATATCATTTAAAAAAGAGCTGCGCCTGGCTCAACGTGTTGTTCCCATATTATCCCCTGTAGATGCTAAGAAATTTTTAAAAAGCTCGCGCTCCTCGTTTCCCAATAAAGACTCTACCTTGATTTTAAGTTATGCCTTGCCTAGTGGCGCCAGCTTCGAAAAAAATAGAGAAAAGACCCTTTTAAAGAATCCTACGGCGCGCGAAGTCTCATTTTCTGGGGGCACAACATTTTATAGTCCATTCCCATACCCAACCCTTCTTCCTCCAGAGCAGCAAGTGGATAACCCTGAGCTCCTTCTGAACACATATTATACCGGAAAAGGCTTTCAGGAATTAATCCAAGAGGCTGGATATAAAATTCGGCACACAATAAAAGTTGGCCAACACTCCGATAACGATCGCAACATCGTAGCCTTGCAACCTATTTAGATCTTAGGAGACTTACTCTACTGCACCTCGTATTTAATAGGCTGCAATTCGTAAACCTCATTGTCAAAATCTTCTTTCAGATGGCTGATTTTCTTAATTGTCGGATGATCAGTATCTCCCTTTAAGACGCAGTAGAGACGATAGTTCTTGGCATTCTGTTCCATGAGCTCATATTCATTTTTGGACAAATAAAAATGCACACGGTTCATTTTCGTGGTTTTGACTTCGACAAAGCGCGCACGTGGGGATTTTCCTTGTACGGTTTTAATCAGATCCAAGTCATAGGGTTTATAGGTCTCTCCAGCATGGTTAAGCCACTTAAGGATAATTTCGATAGGTTGGCCTGATTTGCAATGGATTCCCTTTAAAGCGATCGTACCAGGTTCGGATGGAATTTTTTGGGCCTTGTGGCGTTCTTTGAAGTGCTCTGCGAGTTTTAGGAAAATCAACTCTTCGCCCCTCATTCCCAACTTTTTAAGGTCCTCTGTTTCTTCAGCATCTTTTGGATGATAAGTAAAAGTTCTCTTTGCTTTACCGCTGCCGGGAGATTTTTTTTCTTTAGAACCTTTTGAGGGTTCTCTTTTTCCTTCAGGGGGCGTGATTGTGATGTTGCTTAAGTCTAACTCCCCAGCGGGGGTCATAAGTAACTTCTTGCGCTTATCTTCATCAGGTGTTCCCGTAGGCGTTCTCGAAGGTGATCCGGGAGGAGTTTTGGTGTCAGTAGGCGAAGGGAACTCTAACTTTCTTGCGGGTGGAGGTGGGGGAGGAGGAGTATCTGTTTGGGAATCATCTAAGTTAAGTCCTTTAAAATCCTTAGATAATGTTCTGTCAATGCTGGGAGTGCCTGGGGGTGTCTGAGCGGGTTCCTGTGAGCCTAACGAGCCGCTAGTGCTGGAGGGCGTGGAGGGTGAAGTGGGTGAGGGCGGCTGCAAGGCAAGCGCACTTTGGGGAAGCATTTGGGGCGGAAGCAGTTGATCAAGCAATCGCTTGAGTTTGAGAAGGTCGTCTTGCTTCATTTTTGTATTAGCCAGCCACGCTTCTGCAGAGTCGGCAGTAAAGATATCTTTAAAATCGTTTTTTGACTTCTCTTTTAATCCAAATTGCTTAGCGATGTGCTTGACGAGATCTTTTTCGCATTGCTGCCATGTTCCTGAATGATAGAAACGATTCCCGATGCTTACAAAAGGGACTCCAATTTCTATTTCTTCATCCTCGGTCTGTAGGGGTATCTTCGTGCATTCAAAAATGGCTAAAGTTTTAAATTGCTCAATCAGCTTTTTTAAGACATCTTCAGCAGAGCGATGGTAATGATGGGCATCACTCTTCGCAATGAACGGTAAACGATTTCTTAGACGCAAATAAAGTTCTCGACTTGGCTGAACACCTGTAATGGCTTTGGTGTCGATCACTTCTGTCTTAATAGGGCGAGAGAATAGATTGGCGAGCTGGATCATTTCTTCCACGGGGAGCACGTTTTTTAACCAGCTGTTTGAATCATATCTTGGAGGTATTCCCTCAACCGCATAGCATCTAAGCTTGTTGATCGGCTGCCAGGTATTATTCTCAGCTAAAAAAGCCCAAGCGAATTGCAGCATCGCTTGTTTCCCTTCATGTGTCGCTTCGGTGTAATTTTGGATAATCTGCTTTAAGATTGTGGTGTAAAGGCGGTAATCAAATAAATTTTCTGGACATGCCATCAGACGCTTCAATATCTCAAAACACTTGCGGGAGGGAAGGCGTGTCACAAAACCTAGGTATTCTGCCAATATGTCATCTAACTCGACGTCGATATCTGCAACGAGCTCGCCGCTAGATTTAAATTTAGGGGAAAGGAGTTCGGATGCTCGGTAGAAGCCACCATCTGTCGCACGCACTATTGGCCTCTCATTCAAGACGTATTTCAGGTAAGTTGATTTGCCTTTCTCCTTAAGCTGCGGCTTATCTGTTGCTTTGCCCCCAATAAATTGGCAGGCACGATCTGCGTCCATGAAACGTTTACCGTGCTTGTTTAACATTTTCCAGAAATGTGCAGCAAAAGAAGGAAGATAATAAGCTTTAGTTAGGAAAGAGAGCGATTGAAAATAGATGAAGTTTACGAAGGGGTAATCTGTTCTTGCTCTTTTGTAGACGCGGGTGTCTTCTCCAGACTCACCTGTTTGAGTACCCAAGTATTTAATATAATCCTGAAGATAGAGAAGTTCTGTGTTTACAAAGGGCTCAGCATTCTGCAGGAAGTACTTTACCTCGCCTTTTACTGTGACCACATTTACCGTCGCTTCTTTAAGCAGATGCACATCGAGATCATCTTTTGCACTTAATGCCAGAAAAAACTTTCTCCATTGAGCTTTATCTTGCCCTTCGCCATAGCTGGGATGGACAAAAAGGCCAGATTGCCCTGCAAGGATTTGATCTAAAGGGGATTGGGGATGATAAGCGCTATCAAGATAGAGCGTTCTCACCGGATGCAGTTCTCCATCTTGCGCCAAGACAGGCATGTTATTCAAGGCATTCAACTCTACAGTATCAATGGCACTCTGTTGAAAAAGCTGGAAAAGATATTGGACTAAAGAGTGCGTATGATTTTGAGTGAACTGTGATCCTAGCACGAAGGGCAAAACGTATTTTTCAATGATTCGTTTAGGAGTGAGCGTCTCAATTTCATTTGATTCCAACCACATTCTAAGCGAACCCGATGTATCTAAGGCAAGAATTTTGGAATCCAGGATGGGGATAATGATAAAGGCCGGAGGCGTAGGGATCCTTTTTTTCGCGGGTAATGAAACTTCGATGAGTGGTTTCTGGCCATTATTTTCCGTGAGAACAATCAGGTGCGATTTTATATCGTTAAAATTGTCGCCGAATCGAGTCATAAAAAAGGCAAGCAGTTTATAATGCAAATCCGGTGTACAATTAGAAGCGTAAATGGATTTTAATTGCTGCAAGATATTATTCAAATTCCATTTTGTTACTCGAGTGTAGGAAAATAACTGGTCGAAATTGGCCAATCCAGGATGAGCTAGTTTTAAAGGAATGCATTCGGGTGGAAGAGCATCGGCTAAGTCGGAGTAAAAAAAGGTCGTATCGACGCAACATTGTGTTAAGGTTAAGAATTTACCTTTAGAGTTTAGCGGCTTGATGAAGGCATACTTTTCCGAACCTTCCTGGAATCCCGCCGCATAGGCTTTAGTAATCTCGGGATCTTTGTCTTCTAATTTTTCTGGGCCCAATCCGGAGAGAATATATTGCCATTGGGTGGCGGCAAGCTGACTTAGGAAGTGAAATTGCCAGGAGGCGATGCATGTGACAAGGTAATGGTTCCAGGGGTTAACCATTAGTTGTTCGCGTTCCGGCTTAAGCAAAAGTTGGCAATCAACGGCAAAAGGAAGGCTTAGACGCACCTTTGTGGGCAAGTTATTGAACAATTCAGCTTTTTCAACCGCAGATAATTGCTCCTTTTGCACGAGGTAAGCAAACCTCATTTTGATAGCTCTGTCTTCTTTCAAATGTTGCGGACATTCCGTTGGATTTAAATCAAGGATATGCTTTCTAATAGTGCTAGGAACCGAAATTTCTACATAATCTACAAACCATTCATGCGTGCGATTTCCATACTGTAATAGCCTCCTTTTTGGTTCTTTATCTTTGGCTACATCTGTAAGAGTGAGTGTACCTTTATCGCCACCCCTGTCGAAGCGAATGGTTCTGATGTTGCGAAGGAAGAGTGCTGGGCGAGGATCTTTGCAAAAGTTTTTAAGTTGCAGATCAATCGTGGCTGCATCAGTCAGGACGAAAATAAAGGTGACAAGTGTGTCAAATTTGTCTAAATAGGGATGAAGCTTTTTTGGGACATCTGTTAACTCGGTCCAGATTGGAATACGATGCCACGGATAATTTTTTTGCCAGGCTGTCTGATCGAATCGGAAAGTATAGCCTTTAGAAAAAATATAAATAATATTCGCAATGGAAATCAGAGATCTAAAACCAATGCATTTAAACCCTGTGGATAAAGGATCGGTAGATTTCAAGTTGAAAGCGTCTGATGCAACACTACAGATCCTTTCAACGTTTCCTTGATCAAAGTGCTTTCCATTATGTCTTACGACTAACTCTCTCTCATTCTGCTGGCATAAGATTTCAGTACCTTGAGCATCATCGATATTCTGCAGAAGTTCGTTAAAATAGAGCACCCCTCGCGTGGAAGCTTGAACTAAATTACCCGAACTATTTGATTCTGCAAGCCACAAGGGATTTGTTCTACGGCTTTCATGCAAGTGCGTGATGTGCTCTTTAGGAGATTTGAAAGTTCCCGGTTCCATTATTTCCTCAACTTTTTTAACCGTGCCTTAAAGTATCATCCGGAAAATAATCCCGGCTGACATCTTCTGCCACCTGCTGGCAGGTTCCGACCATGAGAGCTCCAAGCTGACCGGGGATGGAGCCTCCGGTCTCTTTAAGGACCATGGAGACTAGCGTGGAGCATTCGTCAAAGCTGGCCTTAGATGGAGGAGTATGGAGCATATACAGCTTGGCCATGGTGACGGCGACATCATGGATTTTTTCTTCCATAGCTACGCGTGTCATAGCGTGGATAATTTCAGGAGGAAGGAGTTCGAGCTGTTCTAATTCCCATGGCTTGGGAAAGAGGAAGTCTGGGATGTCATCTGGCCTACCCATTGTGCTCACCTGTTTTAAATTCAGTCTATAGGAACTCTTTCATTAGATTTCAATTTTTTATGTCGCTCATCCAGAAAGATGAATATTTGCTTGTCGTTAGAAGGGGGGATTTGATAGATTTACCACCCCTATGCAGGCAATCTTTTTAGACATGGAAACAACGGGCTTGGATCCGACGAAGCATCGCGCGATTGATGTGGGGCTCAAGGTCGTCGATATCTCAGTGGGAGTTGTGAAAGGGGATTATCAGAGCATCGTCAGGGTGAGCCCTGAGATGTGGGCGCGGCGCGATCCGGTCAGCATGGAGATCAACGGCATCAGCTGGGAGCTGGTCAACTCCGGCAAAGAGCCGGCGCTGGTTTCGCAGGAGATCATCGAATTTCTAACGCGCCATCAGATTGTGCGGGGCAAGTCTGTCTTCATTTGCCAGAATCCTGGGTTTGATCGCGCTTTCTTTGCGCAGCTCGTGGATGTCTATACCCAGGAAAAGTTGCTCTGGCCCTACCACTGGCTGGATTTGGCATCGATGTACTGGGCGCTTTTGGTGCAAAGGAATCAAAGGAGCGGCAGCTCTTTTCCTGATGTGATCAACCTGTCGAAGAACGAGATCGCGCGCGAGCATCGGTTGCCTCCTGAGCAGCAGCCCCATCGCTCCATGAATGGGGTAAATCATCTGATCCTATGCTATGAATCTGTCTTAGGAATTAAATTTCAGAATAGCCACTGATAAATCAAGCCAAACAGGCCGCTGCCCAGAACGACTGGGACGACCTCCCATTTCCATCGCCATATGCCGTAAAAAGCGACAAGAGAGATAAGAAGCACAATGGGATCAAATCCACCATGCGGGCGGAATAGGACCTGGATAGCAAACCAGACAGCCAGATTGAGTATGACACCGACGACGGAGGCAGTGACAGTGGAAAGAGCCGTGGTCAGATTGAGATGCCCGCGAAATTGTTCGATGTAGGGAGCGCCAAGAAAGATAAACAGAAAAGAGGGAACGAAGGTCGTCCAGGGGGCCACGAAGGCACCCAGCGTTGCCGACAGGAGAGGGGAGAGTCCATCGGGAAAATGCCAGCCGCCTAAAAAGCCAACAAACTGAAGGACCATGATGAGCGGTCCAGGGGTAGTTTCGGCAAGTCCCAGCCCATCGATCATCTGGCCGGGTTGGATCCAGCCTTGGGCAAGCGAGTGCTCTGTCACATAGCTTAAGACGGCATAAGCTCCTCCAAAGGTCAGGAGCGCGGCTTTGCTGAAGAAGAGGGCCTCCTGAAATAGATAGCGATCCCAGCCTGTTAGATATCCGATAAACAGAACGGGGATCCACCAAAGG
This sequence comes from Parachlamydia sp., assembly GCA_021372155.1. GTDB lineage: Bacteria > Chlamydiota > Chlamydiia > Chlamydiales > Parachlamydiaceae > JAJFUZ01. The sequence goes on from JAJFUZ010000361.1 coordinate 14,712, forward strand.
GCCAGCCCCACCACAGTCACTTGGATGGAGTGACGCCAGCTCGGCGCTGTATGGGGAGGCAATGGCCCCTCCTCTGCTGATGGAATGGTCTTAAATTGATTGGGAAAGAGATGGCCCCCGATCCAACCTGCGACGGCAGCGGCAAGGATGATGACAGGAAAGGGGATAGCGAAAAAGAAGATGCCAATGAAGGCGAGTGCGGCTGTCAGCCACATGGAGGCTGTTTTCAAGGCGGTGTTGCCGATGCGCAGGACCGCTGAGAACACAATCGCCACAACGGCAGGCTTAAGTCCGTAGAAGATCGCTGCGATCCAATCCAGATGCCCATAGATGACATAGACATAGCTGAGGCTCCAGAGGATTGCGACAGAGGGCAGAATGAAGAGCACGCCGGCAACGATGCCGCCCCAGGTGCGATGCAGAATCCATCCAATATAAATGACTAGTTGAGCGGCTTCAGGTCCAGGCAAAAGCATGCAGTAATTCAGGGCGTGCAGGAAGCGGGAGCGGGTGATCCATTTTCTCTTTTCAACCAACTCCTGGTAAAGGATGGAAATTTGACCCGCAGGTCCGCCAAAGCTGATAAAGCCTAGAAGCAGCCAAAAGCGCAGAGCCTCAGAGAATGTGGGTGTTTTTTGTTCAGCCATCTTTTTGCAGGAGTAGGAGGCTTGGGGCCTGTTTGCGGTTAATCCAGCGATGGTGGCAGCAGCTCCAGACCTGCTTGTCCAGCTGTTCGGCAAAGGACAGGAGGGCCGCTTCTTCGCGTGCGCCCTCTTCGTGGCCTGGGTAGCAGGTGATGCTGATGGCGCCGCCCGGCACCACGAGTTCGAGAGCTTTGGCGACACTCTCCAAGGTTGTGCTGGATTGGGTTGTGGTGGCTTTATCGCCTCCGGGCAAGTATCCAAGGTTATAGACCAGCAGTTTTACGGAGGCGGGTGTAATTTGTGGGGGAAATTGCGCATGGCTTCCTTCGATAAACTTGATGGATGAAAGGAGAGAGGAGCTAAGCTCCTGGTCAAGCCGTTTGTGGGCTGATTCCAGGGCTGTGGGCTGGATGTCAATGGCATAAAGCAGGCGAGGATGAAGACGGGCGAGAGTGAGGGTATCGTGGCCATTGCCGCAGGTGGCGTCGATCAGGATGTCTCCAGGCTGGACAAGCTTTTTCCAGTAGGTGTGAGCTAGGTCAAGGTGAGAGCGAAATAGGGGATACATGCTCAAGTAAGGGCAAATTGCAGACCAAAGACTAGAGCCAGCACCCAGATGAGGGGATGCACCTCTTTGGCGCGGCCGGATAGGAGGCGGATCAGAGGATAGAGTAGAAAGCCCAAGGCAATTCCTGTTCCAATGCTGAAGGTGAATGGGATGCTAATAATGATGACGAAAGCAGGAATTGAAACAGCGGGATCGGCCCAGTTGAGTCGGCTGATCGGGCTCATGAGCAGCCCTCCCAGGATAATCAGGATGGGGGCAGTAGCGAATGAGGGAATGGAGGTCACCAGCGGACTCAAGAACAGGGAGAGGAGCAGCAGGATGGCTACCACGACGGCGGTGAGGCCTGTGCGTCCACCGACGCTTATGCCAGCGGCCGATTCGAGATGAATGGTCAAGGGGGAGGTGCCGAGCACGGCTCCCGCCATTGTTCCGACGGCATCATTGACAAGGGCGCGGTTTGCGCGGGGAAGCCTGCCGCGTTCTGTGAGGAATTTGCCCTGTTCGGCAAGCCCAAGCAGCGTGCCGGCAACATCGAAGAGCGAAACGAAGACCAGGGATAAGATGATGCTGAAAAATTCCGGCTTTAAGGCCCCTGCGATGTCGAGCTTAAGAAGGGTGGGAGAGAGACTTGGAGGGGCGGAGACAATGCCTTTCCATTCAACAAGACCCAGCATCAGGCCGAGCCCCCAATTGACGAGAATGCCGATGAGCATGGCTCCCTTAATCTCAAGGGTCATCAGAGCGCCGATCAGAATGACGCCAAAGCCTGCCAGGAGGGCTTCAAGCGAAGTGATTTTGCCCAACGTCACCAGGGTGGTGGGATGAGCTGTTACAATTCCGATACTTTTGAGGCCGATAAAGGCTAGAAAGAGGCCAAGCCCTGCTGTCGTGGCATAGCGGAGAGAGGCTGGAATGGCGTGCATGATCTTCTCGCGGATACGCAAAACGGTCAAGATCAGGAAAATCAAACCGGAGAGAAAGCAGGCTCCCAGAGCAGTCTGCCAGGAGTGTCCGGCTCCGAGCACGATGCCATAAGCAAAGTAAGCGTTGAGGCCCATTCCAGGAGCGAGTGCAAAGGGATATCTGGCCAAAAGACCCATGGAGAGCGTGGCAATGAAGCCTGAAATCGCCGTCGCGGCCATGACAGCCCCAAAATCCATTCCTGCATGGCTGAGGATCTGAGGATTGACGATTAAAATGTAGGCCATTGTCGCAAAGGTAGTGAAACCCGCCAGAATTTCGCGCCATATTGAGGTGTTAGGTTGCGGTGGCATTATCTTTTTGGTTCCGGCTGAAAGCTTGCTGAAAGGCTCACGGGCTTGCGATAGCCTAAGAAGGACTCCAATAGCTGAGCAAGATCATCGCTGGATTGTTTTAAGAGAGCTTTTTGTTCGTTGGGCGGCACGTAGGGGAGATCAGCAATGATGTGGATTTTGTTGCGTTTGATCATAAAGCGGTTGGGCACTTCCGTGCGCGGAAAGAGCTGTCTCCAGTACGAATCGAGATAATCCTGGATGATCGCTTCGTCCACATGGACTGAATAAGGGCCCGATTTGACCTGGTAATAGTGAGGTCTTGCGCTCAAGGCGATGTTGATGACGATGCTCAAACCGATCAGAATGAATCCGAAGCCAAAGAATGCCAGATTCATCGAGTCATTTTGGATCAACTCAATCAGATCGGAGCGCGCGCTGGGAGACCAGGGCAGCATCAGACTGACGACGCCCAACATTAGAAAGAAGATGGCGATCACCAGACTGATTAAAGAATAAAAAAGGCGATTTAACATAATTTAGAATTCGTCGGTGTACTCTTCTGGGCTAACGTCGGTTTTTTGAGGGTCCTTAAAAGCTTCGCTGGTTAGCCTTTCCGCCTGTTCAGCCGAAAGGACATTTTTGAAGACCACATGGACGCAGGAGACATGCAGGCCTGTCATGCGTGTGATATCTTCGGTGATTTTGCTTTGGATCTCCTCAGCTTTTTCAGGGATTGAGAAGCCGTAGCAGATATTGACTTCCACTTTGATGCTGACGGACTGAGATTTGCTGTCCTGCTCGGCCGAAATCCCTTTGACGTTGCCTTCCAGGCCGCTTCTGCCCAGCAGACTGTCGATAAAATTGCCTTCGATCAGCGTGATGCCCTCAATTCTGGAAAGGCATTGCAGCACAATGCCCTGAAACACGCGATTTTCAATGTCGCGCACAAACAGCGTTTCAGGTAATTCGAACTCTTTGGTATCGACCTTTTTCACGTCGACTTTCTGTTTGATATCATTCATGGCAGCACCTATGGTTGACAAAGGATAATGATTGCCTTAACATTAGATCTTAAGATAGAAGCTAGGTTTTAGGCAAATACCATCTTACCCAATTGACTATGCAACTCTTTCTCACCATCGCGCTTTGTCTCGTGATCGGCGCTGCGACAGCCTATTTTGCCAACCAGCGGGGCCGCGATCCCCTCATCTGGTTCATGATTGGCATGCTGCTTGGAATTTTTGGCTTTCTGCTCCTCTTTTTGCTGCCTCCAGTCACGGAAAAGGGGATTGTGGCAGATGAGGCTGGGGAAATTTATGAGCCAAAAGCAGAATCGACCTCTCGCTATGCGACTCATGAATATCTCATCAAAGACTGGTATTACTACGATCACAATCGCGCCCAACAGGGGCCGATTCGATTTGAGAAGCTCAAGGATCTTTGGAAAGATTCTGAAATCAACGAAGAGTCCTTCGTCTGGTCAGAAGGGATGAATGATTGGCAGAAGATCGAGAATGTCCCTAGCCTTTATACCCATCTACAATTAGGCTAGTGTCTATTCCAGTAAATTAGCGATGTTTTGGCTAACGGCAAAGCCCCTGATTGCTATATAATCAGGGGCTTGAACTCCAAATCCATGCGGCTCGGCGGCTTTACCAGCTGGCTTTGTGAATGCCAGGAATAAGTCCAAAAGAGGCCATTTCGCGGAAGGTCAAGCGGGAGAGTTTGAACTTGCGAAGGAAGCCACGTGCGCGGCCAGTCAATTTGCAGCGGTTGCGCAGGCGGACTTTGCAGGAATCGCGCGGCATCTTGTTCAGCGCAATGCGAGCATCCTGGCGCTCTTCTGCAGAGAGATTTAAATTGGCAGCTTTTGCGCGCAGCTCCTGGCGTTTGTTCCACTTGAGCTTGACGAGCTTTTCGCGGCGCTTTTCTTTTTCGATTGAGGATGTTTTTGCCATTGACAATTCCTTATTTTTTACGGGCTGGCCCTTTCTGGCGCTGTTTGCGGTTAGGGTCCTTTTTATTGATGACGTAAAGACGTCCCTGGCGGCGAACGAGAATGTCGCCCTTCGAGGGATCGGCTTTGACTGATGCTTTGACTTTCATGATGGTTCCTTAATTTAGCAAAGCTAAGTTTATACCCTAGAGAGGATTTTCTCTTCAACACTTTTCACAAAGGGGGCATAAGTATTAAAGTGAATTTTGGTCTCAGACTTCTTTTTTGGCAATCAGCCCAGCCAATCACCAATTTTGAATGTGCTTTTTGAACTGATTTCAGAGCGCTAAGAAAGTATTTTATTCTGACTAGCAATCAGCCATTTGGAGAATGGGACAAGATATTCCAAGATAAGGCGATGGCAGTTGCAGCAATTGACAGGCTTGTTCATAATGCGACTATATTGCAAGTCAATGTACAGAGTTATAGGAAGAGCTACGTTTAAAACAGAAAGATAAAAAGTAGAAACGGGAAATGAAAGAACCTGATTTAAAATTAGCTTTATAAGGTCTTTAAGCCGCCATTCGGCTGTCGTCAAAGTGTGATGGCCCCGCCAATGGATTGACGTCAGCGGGTGATGGAGGCCGCCATCCCGTTGTCGTCGACACGCCATCGTCGCTGTCGCCATACAGGCAGCGGAACTGGATGGCAAGCCAGGTCAAGTTCAGATCAGGGTAAAGGGGCAGTTCCAGTAAGCTGGCGATTTCCTGTAGACCGCTCACGCCCTGGCTGGCCAGAGACCTAAGGCGGAAGTCCAGCACTTGGGCCATCAGGGTTGCCATGCGCAGCTGCTTGGAATTCTTGATGGGGGGCCAGCGGGAAAGGTCAGGCGGGCTAGGCACTCCTTGCTGCCAGGCGCTGGAATTCTCTTCGTGAATGCCCTTTGCGGAAATGCGTGGGGCTAAGCAGCAGAAAACTGTGTGGGACCTTTCGAGGGAATATCTCCAAAGTCTTCCACCAAAACGGGAACGATCTCCTCGATCTTGAAATTGCCAACAATGACGCAGACAAAATCGGCGGGATTGCTGAAATACTCCGCAAAAAACGCTTGAGCGCGGGCAAATTCCATCGAATTGAGATCCTGCAGTGTGAGAGGCCTCAATGCCTCGACATCCTGGGTATGGACAAGGCGCGACCACTCCTCAGCTGGCGTGGAGCGGGCTTGTTCGCGCAGCCACACCAATTCTTTTGCTACTTTCTACGCGCTTTTGCCGGGAAAAAGCTCGTCTACCAGGCAATCTATCTCACGCAGCCTCATCACACAGCATGCGCTGCTGGCAGATAAGTATGAAACAGGTGTCCAACGCGCCAGATATGTGGTTTGATAATTGCCCGATACTTCCGGCATGCCTTTTTGTTAATGAGCGAGACACCCGGCAAGAGAATGGCGGCGAAAAGAGAGATCAAGCAAGCCGCAACTCCCAGTGTAAGCACCCCAATCCCATAGCTGAGACCGAATTGCTTGCGCACAATCAACTGCTGCTTCGTCAAGTGGACAAGATCCCACGTTTTGATGGCGCGGAGAGCAGAAGGCCTTCGGATCTCTTTCAGCTGAGACTTCGCAACATTCAGCACTTTCTGTGGCGCGAGGTCGGCAAGCGCATGACGAGTGATACGCTTCCAGAGATGGTGTAAATTTGCAAGCTGGTTAAATCCGATTGATCCAAATTCTTCCAGTTGACTGGGTGACAGCCTGTCAATGGCACGCTTTTCCGTCACATACTGAAGAAGTCGCGGTGGAATAGCAGGGATTTTATTTAGTAAACGTTCATCTTTTTGCAACTC
>JAJFUZ010000047.1 GCA_021372155.1 Parachlamydia sp.
AGGCGGGCAAAACTGCAAATTGACTTCCAAAAATAAAACAGGGATAAAACTGTTGGTTCCTGCCAAGTTTGACAGCTACTTTAGGGTGCAGATGGCCACAAAGGGAATAATAGCCTGGGATCACGACGGGGTGATGAATAAATGCAAATGGGGGAATGAGCAGCTTTTCACCATGGAGCTGGATGGGCCAATCGCGCACACGATCCTTTTTAAAGGCGCTTATCAAAGCCCGATCATGATTGCCGGCCACAAGATCGACGGGAAGACGTCCCTTGCAAATCGTCTTCTCCATGGCCTGCAAGGTATGGTCGGTAAGTCCTGAATGATGATGCACAAGGTCACCCACGATGATGCATCGCTCTGCCTGATGCTGATCAAGCAGCTGTTCAAGATGCAGAAGATCAGCCTCCATGCTCCCTTCTGGAACAGGAATTCCCGCAGCGCGAAATGTAGCCGCCTTGCCTAAATGCAGATCAGCGAGGATGAGAATCTTCTCTTCCTGCCAGAAGACCGCCTTGCCTGGCAGAAGCTGAAGATGCTGCTGACACATGGGGATCGTCACCATTTGGCGGTCATCTCCTTGAGCCGCTCTGCAATCTCCTGAGGGCTTAGTTTTCCCCACATGGCAGTCGCAAAGAGGGGAAGAGCGAGAGGAGTCATGCGCGAACATTCTTGAATCATCAATTCACTCCCGGATAATCGTCCAAGCAGCTGCTTCAATCTTTCGAATTGAATGGATTCGCGGAACACCTCCTCGAAAGCCTGTTTTAATAAAAGATGCGTGGGCTCATATTTGAAAAACACATCAAAAAGAATGGAACTGCTCATCTGGATTTGCCGGTAGGTTTTTCTGCGAGTGGGATAGCCTTGAAACAGCAATCCTCCAATCTTGGCAATATCGCGGAAGCGCATTTTTGCTAGTTCCTTGAGGTTGCTGCTCTCCTTCAAGTCCTCATCCAAACCCTCCATCGACAGAATCTGCCTTACTAACGTCTCATCAAGCGCGACTTTTTTATGGGATAAAAGGGCGAAGCCATAATCGGTAGTTGAAAGTAAAAATCCTCCAGCATGAAACTTGGAGAGTCGATAGGCTACCAAAGCCGCCAAGGCATCATGGACGAGCCGTCCTTCGAAAGGATAAAAAAAATAGTACCAACCATCCCGTGTTTTCACAGTTTCGATCAAGAATTGATCGATGCGGGGAATTTGCGAGAAGTGGTTTTGAATCTCGCAGATTTCGTTAAAAAGGGGCGATTCCGGATATTCAAGCGCTCCTGAAGTAGCAAAAGAGTCGATAGCCTTTAACACATAGGCTGATAAAGAGGGAGATAAGGGAAGCTTGGAACCAAGCCACACAGGAGTAACAACCTCTTTTTTGCGGGAAAGACGCACAGTCGCCGTCAAATCGGCAAGATGTACCAGTTCGTAGATTTTTCCGCCGAAAGAAAAGGCATCGCCTTTCTGCAGTTTCGCGACAAACTGCTCTTCCACCTGTCCGATTTTCTTTCCTCTTAGTTGCTGCAATTGGACGCTTGTATCGGAAGCAATTGTGCCAATGCTCATGCGATGACGGATGGCCTGGGCGCGATCTTTAATTTTATAAAGATAACCATCATAAATGAGCTTCTGATAGTCAGGATAGGCCTGCAGGCTATTTCCACCCTTGTGGAGATGGTCAATCACTTCATTCAAACGGGAACGTTCCATTGCTGCAAACCCGTAGGTAGAGGAAACTTCCTTATAGGCTTCCTCTTCGTTGAAACCACCTCCCACTGCCAGCGTAGTCAGGTGCTGAAAAAGGACATCATAACACATTTTCAAAGGCGCGCGCGATTCAAGACTTTTATCGGCAAGAGCTTTTCGAAGAGCCAGAATTTCTACGACTTCCATGGCATGCGAGGGGACAAGAGTGATATGGCACGGCTTCATGGGAGCATGAGAGGCTCTACCCGCACGCTGGATTAAGCGTGCGATGCTTTTGCACGAGCCGATCTGAACAACTCTCTCAACAGACGGAAAATCAACGCCCAGATCGAGAGAAGAGGTGCAGACAATGAAAGATAAATTTCCTTGTTTGATGCCATCTTCCGCCCGATGCCTTTCGACCTGATCGATAGAACTATGATGCAGGGCAATTCGGGGCTTCCATTCTGGCTTTGCATCGCAGATTCCCTGAAACCATTTTTCCGCCTGGGAGCGCGTGTTAGTAAAAATCATGGTTGGAATGGCAGGATCCAGCTTCTCGAGCAGGAGTGGCAGCATCTGAATTCCGAGAAAGCCCGCCCAGGGAAAACGGTAGATCGACGATGGGAGAAGGCTTTCAACAATAACAGGTCTGTCCAGGGTCGCCTGGACAAGAGTTGAATGAACATTCCTCCCTACTGCTGCCTGAGCAGCTTCCGCAAGGTTAGCCAAAGTGGCAGACATCACCAGGGTACATAGATGAGGCAGAAAGGAACGCAGGTGTGCCAGACTGAGCTCCAAAAGAGCTCCGCGCTTCGTTCCGCACAGCTCATGCCATTCGTCCACAATCACATACTTGAGTTTTGAAAAGAACTGGCGATGCTCGGGATCTGACTGAAGAATCGATAAACTTTCCGGAGTTGTCAGAAGAACATGGGGGCTTTTTTTCTTCTGCTTGATCTTCTGACTGGTTCGAGTATCGCCTGTGCGGCTTTCAATCGCCACATTCCATCCTAGATCACTCACCGGCAATTTTAGAGCGATTTCAATATCGCGCGCCAAAGAGCGGAGCGGAGTTAGATATAAGAGTTGAAGCCCCTCCTGTCCCTCTTCATGAATGGCTGCAAGAGGGCCAAGATAGGCGGCATAGGTCTTCCCAGCACCTGTAGGAACAGAAATAAGCATGCTTTTGCCTTCAAGTGCCAAGCGCCACGCCTCTTCCTGAAAGGGCCAAGGAGTCCAATTTTTGGAGGCAAACCAGTTCGATAGACTGTCAAGACTTTGAAGAGCCGGCATCTCCCATCCTTGACTTTAAGAGCTCTTTTAAGCTGTCCAAAGTATCCGCCATCTCAGCTGTTTTATCCTTTCGCCAGCGCTTGATGCGGGGAAATCGCAAGGCAATGCCCGATTTATGACGACCGGAGATCTGGATATTCTCGAAAGCCAGTTCAAAAACCTGAAAAGGCTTGACTTTGCGTACAGGGCCATATTTTTCCAGCGTCTCCTGCCTGATCCATCTGTCGACCTCCTTGATCTCCTGCTGGGTCAGGCCGGAATAGGCCTTGGCAATGGGCACAAGCTCATTTTTGTCCCAGACTCCAAAGGTGTAGTCCGTGTAGAGGCCCGAACGATAGCCTGAACCAGGTTGAGCGTAAATGAGCACCGCGTCGACAGTCATGCTGTCGACTTTGTATTTCCACCAGTCCCCTCGCTTGCGTCCGATTCCATAGGCAGAATTCTTGCGCTTCAGCATGATCCCTTCTGTCATCAGTTCGAAGGCCTTTGCCCGCAACTGTTGCAACTCTTCCCAAGATTCAAATGGGAGCAAAGGAGAGAGCTTCCAGAGGGAGTTGCGAAAAAAATGAGGATTGTTTGTTAAAAACTCTCTTCTCTCTAAGAAAAACTCTTGGCGCTTGTCCTTTCCTTGCCACTCCAGAAGATCATAAATCATGAAGGCAACAGGATAACGGGTCTGCAGCAAAGGAGTGACTATCTTGCGGCTTAAGCGCTTCTGGAGGTCTGCAAAGTGACGAGGCTTGTCTTTCTCGAAGGCTAAAATCTCTCCATCTAAAATAAAATCTTCCGACTCTGGAAGATCCGTCAGAAGTTCTGGAAAGCTCGGTGTAATCAGCTCATGACTTCTCGACCAGATTGCAGCCTCGCGTCCTCGGCAAATGATCTGCGCCCTGATCCCGTCCCATTTCCATTCGGCCGCCCATTCCTCCGGGCTTCCTAAGTCACTGAGAGGGCTCTCCAGAGGTGAAGCGAGAAAAAATGGATATGGTTGCAAGCCACCTCTCGATTCCTCCTCTTTTTTTGAAATGAGCGAGCTGAAAAAGGAGGCCGTCGGCGTCCACTCACCCGACAGACGCAGACTCAGCGTTGTCACAGGAATATCAAAGGCTTGGCTCAATCCCTTGATAGTGAGAAGAGTGGAAACGCCTATTCGAAAATTGCCCATCAGGATTTTATTCATGATGAACCGTTCAAATGAGGATTGTCTCTTCCAGCATGCCACAATCACCGATTTCTGCTCTTCTTCGGGCTTTCCTTTCAGAGGGAGAACGATTTCTGCCATCCAGCTTCCAAGAGAACGTTCCTCCTCGCCTCCCTCCTGACTGGGAAGAAGCAGCGCGATCACTTCGGCGGAATCGCCTACGCGCGCATAACTTTCAATAAAAAGCCAGTCGGGTATTCCAGCAAGCTCTTGACACCATTCTCTGAGTTTAACAGAGCTTATAAGGCGCTTAAAGCGGTTGCCAGTCAAGAAAAAAAGACCCCAAACGGCATCCTGAGGTTGTGAATGGCGAAAATATCGCGCAATGGCGTCTACTTTCTCATTGGTTGAAGTCGTACTGTCCAGGCTTTTGATCAGGTCGATAAAATTTCTCATCAGTCCTCTTCTACTGTAGGGGTCAGACTGACGATCGATTCTGCTTCAATCCCGACGTTTTCCTTCAGATATCTGCTGAAGATCTCTGCATCGCCATGCGTCACCCACACTCGAGACGCTTTAGTCTCCCGGATAGTGCGCAGAAGTCCTTCCCAATCCGCATGATCAGAAAGGATAAAGCCCCGATCGATTCCTTGCCGCCGTTTGGTCCCTCTGATAGCCATCCAACCCGACGCAAAGGCGGTACGCACACCTTTAAAGCGATTCATCCATACAGAACGAAAAGCGGAAAGGGGTGCCAGAATCAGCGCTTTAGAATAATCGCGCGTGCGGTCCTGCTGCGTCACCACAGCTGTTTTTGGCAAAGCGATTCCCTGGCTGCGATAGCAGGCATTAATTGTTTCCATGCTACCGTGGACATAAATCTCTTGATCCATCAGCTGTTTTAGCATGGCTAAAATGCGCTGTGCTTTTCCCAGGGAATAGCAAAAAAGAAGTGAAGGACAGCTCTCAGCAGCGTTTGTCTGCCACCAGGAGAATATCTCATCGGCAACCTTGCGAGGGTCGGCCCAGCGGTAGATCGGCAGCGCGAAAGTCGATTCTGTGACAAAAAGATGGCATTCCACAGGCTCGAATGGAGCACAAGTGGGATCAGCTTCTCGCTTATAATCACCTGAAACGACCGCCACTTGGCCGCGATATTCAATGCGGATCTGCGCTGAACCGAGAATGTGGCCTGCTGGATGAAATGAAACCCAGACATCGCCCATCTTAATTGTTTGCCTGTATGGAGTGGATTCGATATAAGCATCAGGTTGACGATAGCGAAGAATATCCACTGCCTGTTCCTGAATCACATATTTCTGATGACCCCAGCGCGCATGATCCCCGTGGGCATGAGTGATCAGAGCAATGGGAACAGGAGAAAGGGGATCGATGTAAAAGTCTCCCGGCGGGCAATAAAGCCCCTTTGGCGTAATGGCAAGCATGGAAATTTTTCCCTCAAACTCCGATTGCTGACTCTTATTTTTCAGCAATTCCTTCTGTTTCCCACAAGACAGATTTCTGCGACTTTTCCCAGTGAGAAGAAAATATTTTAAAAAGGTTCCAGGAAACAACCTTCAGTACGGCAAAGGTGGGTGTCACCAAAAGCATTCCCAGCAAGCCAAAGAGGCTTCCTGCAGCAAGGAGCAGAAGGATGATCGTTAAGGGATGGATATTAAGACGATTCGACATTAGGCGGGGAGTTAGAATATTGGCTTCGAGAAAATGGGCCACGAACATCACCAAAATAACTTTCAGCAACATTCCCATATTGATGGAAAGAGCGACGATAGCTGCAGGGATGAGCGCGATAAAAGTTCCGAGGAACGGAATCACATAAAACACTGTGGCAAAAAGCGCTAAAGAAATGGCGTGCGGCAATCCGATCAGAATGTAGCCGCATAAGAGAAAGATGCCCACGACTGCAGCTAGAGTAAGCTGAGCCTGAATGAATTCAGCTAAGGCGGAATCCATATCCCGCAGGGTCACTTGTGTCTCTTCTTTAAACTGCTTAGGGACAAAGCGCAGCACAGATTTTGAAAAAAGATGATCATCTTTTAAAAAGTAGAAAAGCACAAAGGGTGTTAAAAATAGAGAGATTGCAATGCTTGTGATGCTTTTAATGGCATCGAGAATAGCATGCGAGATAAAGGCATTAAGTTTGCCAGAATAGGCGGAAATTGTCTCCTCAATGTAGCTGAAATCCAGCCCAAAATAGGACCTAACCCTTTCCAGCAGGGCAATGGCATTCTCTTTCAAAGAGGCTATCGACTCTGGCGAAATGTGACTGATCGCTTCAATTGCTTCAGGGGCAAAGATGAATACGACTGCAGCGATAATAAGAGCTAAAAAGAAATAGATCAACAGGACCGCCAGATAGGCGGGCATCCAGCGCTTCAGTAACGTCACTACCGGCCGCAGGATATAGTAGAGAAAGGTAGAAAAGAGGATGGGCAGAAAAATTGCGGTCGCAAACCAGAGAATGGGAGAGAAAAAAGGCGAAGTATAGTAGAGCAGCAGGACGATCAGAAGAGCCAGAATGATCCCTACGGAGTATTTGTAGTAAGTACCTTCAAACCAAAGGCTGTGGATCATGGTTCTCTCTCCCGGATAAAAGCACGTTGAGGCTCACGTTTGCCGCAGACTTATTTTGGGACTCATCAAGCCCTTGCAACAGGCAGGTAATATGCTCCAGAGGTTCCATGGACGCTGTCACAGTCTCAAAATCAGCCTCTTTATCGATCACATCGCAGACCTGTTTCACCGTAATCGCTTCGGGGTTGTAGAGCGGATGATAGCCGACATGGCCATCAGCAATGCGGACGGGCGCTAAAATGCCCCCTTGGGTCAACATTTCGACCATTCTTTGCGACACAACAAAGGGGATTTTTAAAAGATGGGCAATCTGGAGAATGCTTAAGGGCGGCTCGCAGGCATAAAAGGTTCGCAGGCACTGCGCGACAATCAAGAGGCCCAGCTGTCGCTTGCCGATCTTTTCGCTCTTCTGATCCGGGCTTATGCCGTTCCCACCTATATCATATTCCATATGGGCTGAAAGCTCAGCTCCCAAAAGCACGATGAGCCAGCTTACCTGCACCCAGATTAAAAAGAGGGGTAAAGCCGCCACAGCCCCGTAGACCACATTGTAGCTGAAGACATAGATCTGGGCCTTCAAGT
>JAJFUZ010000059.1 GCA_021372155.1 Parachlamydia sp.
ACGGTAAATCAGGCAGTTAGGTGTAATAAGTTGACAAAGCCACCTACGTCCCCTTTGCTCCCGACCTACTTGCGACAATATCTATGTCAACACACATGAAACATACCTCTACTGTCAAAACCCGGTACATTTATTTGCTTGTGACAATTTACTTGTTTATGTATAAATGATTTCGTATTTTAACATTAACTGTGTCAATCCAACGGCACATAAAGACAATTTATTCATATTCAGTTATTTACATGGAAACTTATATATGAGACATATTCTCATCAGTGATTTTGAAGCTTTTTCTCGGACTGTGATAAGAGACTATCTGGACGGAGCTTATCATGTTTTTTCAGTGCCAAGCGGCACGGAAGCAATCGAACTTGCCCAACGACAACCTTTGGACCTGATCCTGCTTGATATGGAAACGCCTGAAGGTAACGGCGCCGAAATCTGTTCGCTCCTGAAGGAAGCGAACGCAACGAAATACATTCCATTGATTCTTCTCTCTTCCTGCAGTCAAAAGGAAGACATCATTAATGGATTGCATGCCGGGGCTGATGACTACCTGACAAAACCCATCTGCGAGAATGAATTGCTGGCCAGAATAGAAGCCCACCTTCGCACCAAGGACTATTATGGCGACCTTGAGAAAGAAGACCTGTTGATGCTTCTGGAATTATCGGAAATCATTTCCGTCACCAGGAACCCGAAAAGGATTCTCTCGATCATCGTCGAAAAAATGGTTGAGGCTATTGATGTGTCACGTTGCTCTATTATCAGCCTTGACGATAGTGGAGGGTTGACCGTCAAGGCAAGCAGCGATCTTCCCGCAAACAAGGAGATCAAAATCGACCTGGGAAAATACCCGGAAATCGAAAAAGCCTTGACCACGCAGAGACCCGTCGTTTTACAGGACATCCGAAAAGACCCTCTGATGTTACATGTGAGGGATAAGATCCAGGGGCTGTCAGATCAGGCGATTTTTGTGACGCCCATCATCAATAAGCAGAATGTCATCGGGACCTTTTTCCTGAGGACCGCGTCCCCGGTCAAGGAAGGGATTTCGACGAGGATCTTCAAGCTGTGCCAGTTGGTTGCAAACATTTCCGGAAATGCTCTCGAGAATGCGGTGATTTTTGAGGCAATGCATTCACAGAGAAGATTGCTCGAAGAACTAGCAATCCGTGACAGTTTGACAGGCCTCTATAACCACCAGCAGTTCTACACACGTCTCGAAGAAGAATTCTACAGAGCCCAACGCTATGCCTTGCCTTTGTCCTGTATCTTCGCAGATATAGACAACTTCAAGCACATCAATGATTATTACGGGCACGTAACGGGCGATGTAGTGTTAAAGCAAATTGGCAAACTGATTGAAAGGATACTCAGAAAGAGTGACATTGCCTCTCGTTATGGGGGAGAGGAGTTCGCTGTCTTGCTGCCGAACACGAGCAGGCGGGGTGCCGGCAACTTTGCCAAAAGGCTGGAAAAGGAGATTGAAGAGTTATCAATTGAGCAGCTGCAGGGCAAAAAAGTTTCGATAAGCGTCGGCGTGGCAACCTGCCAGAACGGAAAAATGCCATCATGCCAGGATTTGATTCAATTTGCCGACGAAACAATGTATGCGGCAAAACAAGCGAAGAAAAAGAAGGCCTGCCTATAACCTAGGGTTGTCCCTGTCGCGCTCTGCAGCAATTTCATGCTCATCAGGGCAATAATCGTTTTCCAGTCAAGAATCGACCGGAATTTGCATAAGAGAGTCCTTATCCGGCTCCCTATCAGGATAGCAAAAATGAATGATGTCACAATAGTCGCTTTGAACCTGTTACCCATATTGTAGTTTTTGCACTTGGCAAGATATATTGCAACGGAGTCATGATGATTAATAAAATGAGAACCTTCATATGCAGCATCGTTTTTCTGGATTTGGTGGGTTTTTCAAAAGAAACAGTTGATAACCAAATCATCCTCAAGGAATCCCTCAATGAATTGATCTCTAAGATAATC
>JAJFUZ010000060.1 GCA_021372155.1 Parachlamydia sp.
CCGGTAAAGTTGAAACTTGCTTCAATAAATTGACTGCACTAGAGCCTACTTGAGCGACATGCAATAATTTTGGATTTCCGGAAGCATGAGCGAGTTGGCCGATTGTGCTAAACGCTTCAGAAAAAAATTCAAAGGGAAAGCGGTTGGCGAATTGAGAGCGTTGTGCGTTGTAAGTCGTGGATAATGCCGTAATTTTTTGATAATCTTTTGGACTAATGTCTGATACATTTAAGCCGAATCCTCTTAAAAACTGGGCTGCAGGGCTTTTTTCAACTTTTTTCCTAGGGAGCGTTGGTCTTGCTTTACCTTGTCTGGACAAAGGAGAAGAAAGGCGAGATAAATCCAAACCACCAAGAATTCCTGAAGCAGCACCGATTCGTGCTGACTGTGTCGAAGGATCCAGCGCAGCAAATTTGCTGTTTTCCACATAATCCGTGATGCCTGTGGAGCGATTGATTGCTAAGCTAAGATCAACTCCATGAGGTTTAATGTGGACCCAATGGTATTTATTCAAATCAGTAAATTGCTGCCTGGATTTTCCATAACGTTTAAGTGTCGTTTCTTGATCTAAAGGATTTGGTCTAAGAACTCTAGATTCTTGCCCCGACATACATAGATAACTAGCATAGGCACCTTCTGTAAAGACACTTTGAGGACGTAAAATGTTCCCTGGGAATAAATTCTCAATTTTATATTTTGTCCATACCTGTTTAGCAAATTGATATATTTGCTCTTCTGAAAATAATCCTGAACCTCCTTGTAAAACGTCTTGCTCAATTTTATTTAAAAGATAACCGCCAATTTCATTTGAGAACCCTATAACTCCTACTTTTGGATAAAAATCAGGATGAGCAGAGGCTACGATTTCGTTCGCACATTCAGCAATGGCTCCTTTATAGCCGCTAAAGCTTGAAATATAAGCTTGATCAAGAGCTTGCTTATTGCCTGTCCAAGTATAGTACTGGAGATACATGCCCGTTCTATCTCCATGATTATACATCTCCTTAAGTGTCTTAACATTGTCTACAGTTAATTGTGACAAACTCATCTCACCCTCTCATTTATCCAAATATTGATATATGCTAAGGCAAACTTTTTGAACAGAAAATTAAGGCATTTTTCCAATAATAACTTACTTACATCGGCAAGCAGGCACGCTTGTGGGGATGATCCTGAATTAAGACGTCAAACAATTCCTCTTTCAACGTGATGGCAGGCAGGGAAAGCGCAGCGCACTGAACGATCTGCTCTAGCAAGCGCAAGGAAGCTGCTTGGATTTTAGTGTTGAAGTCATGTTTTCCCAAAATATCCAACATCTGCGAGAGGCAGCTTTTGCTGTCGATGCGCGCTTTTTCCATGCGCGTCACATACGGCGCAACATAGTGGGCGCCCTAATCTGTCCTATTTTGGTTCGCCGGCTTCTTTATCCAGAGGTCCTGGATTAAACGGGATATTTCCGGAATCAGCACATGAAACCAGCAGGCTGCCGCAGCAGCAGATCATTAAAATCCAAGCAGTCCATTTTTTCATTTTACCCTCCTTGTAGAATTATTGCCTTATCACTCAAGCAGTAATGCAAAAGAAATATGGTGTCAAGCTCAGGTTGTTGACTTGTCTCGAGCGATCAATTTTTTTCTAGACATTCTGGATTCTTTTCCTCTATATCTAATAATTTCTATAACTCAAAACTTAAAGGATGAAGAATATGAGCGGAGTTGGGGGTGCGCCTGGCGCGCACGAAGGATCCTATCTGCTGCGGGATGGCGAGCGCTTAGCCGAAGAGCCCAATGAGACGACAGAAAAATTGAAGACACTGGGCAATGCTGTCCTCATGGGCGCATTTTATGCGACGGGGGCTGCTCTGGCTGGATTTCGGAGTGGTTGGATTGTCTTGGGCACTACTCTGGCAACATCGAGTGAGGTCTTTGCCTTTTCGCGCCTCAACCTGGAAGATCAGACGCGTAAAGCCCTTTTCTTTATGGTCGCAGGCATTACCTATGAGCTTTTTCTGGGATTATTTACGACTGCACAAGCAAATAGCGAAAGCCAGGGATGGCAATATGTTCCCTTGATTGCT
>JAJFUZ010000065.1 GCA_021372155.1 Parachlamydia sp.
GGATCCTTTAAGCCCGAGGCTTTGGCGCTGTTCCAGCGGGAACTCGGGCAACACTCTGGGTCTAACGAGGGAAGCTGGGCAGTGCGTCTGCCGCAGTCTCCAAGGAAAGGGAAGGAGGTGGTGATCGTGTACAAAAAAACGACCATGGTGTTGCTGATCGCTGTGATGGGTCACTTTTGCGTTGATCTGATGATCGGGGTCTGGCCTGTTTTCAAAACGCTGGTCCATATGGATCTCGCCGTTGCTGGATTGATATCAGCCGTCTGCGCTTTCGTGGGTGAGGGCTTGCAGGTGTATTTCGGCCATCTCAGCGACAAGGGCCACTGTAAGCGCCTTCTGATCGGCGGCCTAGCAGCCGTGGTGGGATGTGCCTTTCTGGCATACGCTTCTCATTATGCCATTTACTTCTGCCTGTTTCTTCTGACCTGCCTGGGTTCCGGAGCCTTCCACCCTGTTGCGGCAAGCCTGGTGGGCAATTTGAGTGCAACGCGAAAGGGGCTCTTCCTCACCCTGTTCGCCGCAGGCGGCACTCTTGGAATGGCCTTCAGCCAGATACTGTTCACAAACGCTTTCTTCCATCTCAATGGTCACACGGCGGTGCTCGCGCTGCCCATGCTATGTCTCATTCTTCTGATCACCTTCACATCTCTCCCAAAGACTGCCAGCAGCCAGAAGCACAGCCTGCTGGGCTCTCTCGAACTGCTGGGACAAAAGGAGCTGAAGCTTCTCTATTTCTCTCTGGTGTGCAATCAGACAGTGCTCTGGTCCTTCCTTTTTTTTCTGCCCGATATTCTCCTGGAACGCGAATACGATTCTTGGATAGCTTTTGGAGGCGGACATATGGTTGCGGTATTGGGCGGAACCTGCATGCTTGTCCCTGCAGGCTATCTTGCTGATCGTTTCTCGTGCAGGATCGTCATCCTGATTTCCATCGCTCTGAGCACCGTTCTCCTATATGCTCTGCTCTTTTTTCCGTTCCTGCCCAACAGCTTTCTGCTACCTCTCCTTTTCTTTCTTGGAGCCACTCTTAGCATCGTCAATGGTGTGTCGGTAGCATTTGGCAACCAGCTTGTTCCCGATCACCCTGGCAAAGTCAGCGCCTTGCTGATGGGTCTTGTCTGGTGTCTTTCCGAAGGGATTGGACAGGGAGGCGGCGGTTTATTGACGAAGCTCTTTGATGAAGACGCCCCGGCGCGCGCTGTTGCAATGCTGGGAAGCTTGCAACTGGTCAGCCTGGCGCTGGCATGGCGGTTGCCGTATCTTATCAGCCAACCAGAACTCGAGAAAATAGAACAAAAGGCTGTCAACTCATGAAACATGCTGCAATTGCTGCATTTCTAGTCTCCCTTGCGTTTCATCCGCTTTCAGGACAGCAGTTGAAGCCCAAGCAGCCCAACTGGCGCATCGAGATCCTGGAACGATATGAAGACGGAATTCCGAAGCGCATTCGCTACCATGAGCCACTTCCAGGCAATGCAGAAGAGCGGCCAGTCAAAGAGATGACCCTATTACCCAATGGGTCTCCGGAAACAGAGACGGACATGATTCTCCTCAACCAGCAACCACTTGCCGATGGCCTCCATATTGTCTATGGTTCTTCAGGTACCATTGTGCGCATGGATCTGTTTGCGCAGGGCAAACAGCATGGAGAATCGAAGCGTTTTTATCCCACAGGCGCCCTGCAGCAGCTCATCACCTATCGCGAGAACCTGCTTGAAGGCCCCTCGCACAGTTACTATGAAAACGGGAAGATCAAGGAACGGGGTTTTTACACTGACGGCGTGGTTTCAGGAAATTGGGAACGCTTCAGCGAAAATGGCACGCGGATTGCGCTGTATCATTTTGAAGCAGGCCTTCCCTCGGGCGATGCGTTCGAATGGTATGAGGATGGATCCCTCAAAGAGGCCCGTCAATATTATAAAGGCCTCCTTCACGGCGATAGAAGCCACACTGCCCTGACACGCTATTATCCCGAACGCACAATCGCCGAGATTCAGGATTTCCGCATGGGACAGCCTGTCGGAGTCCACCTCAAATATTCTCCTGCGGGTAAAGAGATTTACCGTGTGGCCTATAAAAATGGCTTGAAGTCGGGCCTTGAAAAAGAGATGGCGGAGTCAGGTCTCGCCATTGGGGAGGGAGAATACTTCCAGGGAATGCCTGTCGGCCTGCATAGCCGCAGGCATCCGAATGGCCAGGTCGCTTATCTTGCCCGATATGATTCTGAAGGCCTTTTGGTGGAACCAATTAAAGAGTATGATCCTGAAGGCAACCTCAGCAGTGAGTATTTTCACAAAGACGGCAAGCTGGATGGACTCTATCAGGAGTTTTATCCCTCGAAACAGATCAAAATCCGATATGTGTATGTCCTGGGAGATTGGGAAGGCGAGCAGCAGGAATTCCATCCAGATGGTCAGTTGAAATTGCGCGCCCTCTATCGGAAAGGCCTCAAAAATGGGTATCTGGAGTGGCATGAGAACGGGCAGCAGGCCGCCAATATTGAGATGAGGGACGGAAAACGGCACGGCAAAAGCAAAGAGTGGTATCCGGATGGGCAAAAACAATCTGAAGCAGCTTTTGAAGAAGGATTGCCCATTGGCTTACACCAGGAATGGTTTGAAAAGGGACATCCTAAGCTCTTGATGGAGTTTTCCAATGGCAAAAAGCATGGAAAACATCTGGAATGGGACGCCGCTGGTACGCTTCTCTTCGAAGCCACCTTCCATCAGAATTTCCCTGTCGGACTGGTGCAGGAGCGCTACGCAGGCAAAGGGATCAAGCGCATCGCCCATTATGAGGGGGGCAGGCTGGTTGGAAAAGAAGAGACTTTTTACGAACAGGGGCAGCCGTCGTCACTGGCCCTATATGTCGAAGGCATGCTCGATGGGGAATTCCTCGCCTGGCATCCAGATGGATCTCTGCATCATCAACGCAGATATAGCATGGGCAAATGTGTGGGAGAGCAGAAAGAGTTTTACCCATCTGAGGATAGTTCGGAAAATATTTCCAAGCTGTTGCACTATAAGGACGGCAGGTTGCATGGCGACCAGCGCAGCTTTCATCCTAATGGCGCCAAACAGGCCCTGATGCAATATGACGAGGGTATTCTGCATGGCCTGAGGGAGATCTGGAGCCCGGAAGGCTATCTGCTCGAAGAGGCACATTACAGCCATGGCAATCTGGAAGGGCGCTATGTCTCCTTCAAAGAGGATGGAAGCGAACTTGTCGCACACTATAAAGGCAACCAGCTACACGGTCATCTTGTCGCCTACTATCCGCTCAGTCCTTTCTTCGGCCGCGTCAAAATGCAAGAGGCCACCTATGCCGACGGATGGCTGGAAGGGGAAGTTTCAGAATATAATGAGGCCGGAACAAAGGTCGTCAGCTCTTTCTACGTCCGCGGCAAAAAGAATGGACCCGTCACTCTCTATACTCACGATGGCAAAGTGAACCTTCTGGTAGAATTCAAGGAGGACAGGCAGCATGGCATGGCATATGAATATTATCCCACTGGAAAGCTCCTGAAGCAGGTGGCCTATCTCGAGGGCTTAAAAGAAGGCGAAGAAAAAACTTATCACGACAATGGACAGCCGGCCTCCATGCGCATATACAGGCATGGCACGCTTCAGGGAGAAGCAAAAGAGTGGAACCGCCACGGCATCCTGATTTTCGAAGCCGACTATCTCGACGGCAAACGCAATGGCAAGTTCAACAAATATAACGATGAGGGCCATCCCATTGTCCTGCAGCGCTACGCCGACGATAAGCTGATTGAGAAAAAGAGGATGTCACCATGAAATGCTGGAAATGCGGAGCTGATCAGGAAGACCCCCCTGGTGGAAAACTCTCCTTTCGCGCAACCTGTGTCAACTGTCATGCCTGTCTCCACTGCTGCAAAAACTGTAAAAATTACCAGCCTGGGCTCTCCAACGACTGCAAAATTCCCGGAACCGAATTCATTGCCGACCGCGAAGCAAACAACTTCTGCGATGAATTCCAGCTTCTTGGCAAAGGTCCAGCTGAAGCTAAAGATCCGAAAGAGCTCCGGAAGGAAATCGAAAAGAGACTCTTTGGTGACTAGTAACGGTGTACTAATTTCGTTGTACGCGTTGGGCCAGCTTCCATCCGATCCATCCTGCCATGCCGGCCAGGACAGCCCAAATAATTTCGAATCCAACGATGGTGACTCCCAACTTGCGCAATCCGTTGAGGGAAAGCAGTGACATAATATCACCTGCGCGCCAGACAATTGTGTCGACCGTATTTTTGCCTTTATAGCGCACGTCGCGCATCACAAGTGTATAAAGCGATTCTCTTGCAGGAACCAGCATCCCGTGCGAAAGGGATCGGGTGAAAATCAATAAAACAGCCACAGGCGGCATGATTCCAATGATGGGAGCGTATTGATTAGATGCCCCTGCCATCATCAAGCACGCGAGCATGACCAGCAATGCGCAAAAGAGAAAAACGAATCCGGCGCCATAGCGCACGAGCAACCAGCGCGTCACAGTCAATTGAACGATCACTTGCAGAAAGTTGGACACGAGGTCTATATTTGCAGCAAAACGGGTCTGAGAGATAGCCTGATTAGGAAATGCCATTCCGGAATAATCGATCACGAGAGCATAGGCGATGGTGCCAATGGCATCGCTCAGGAGCATAATGAGTGCCATGCTGGCAACGAAGGGATTTGAAATCAATTGTTTAAGGCCATCCCACATTCTTCCTCCAAGGGCATCTTCACTGTCAGGTTCATCTTTATGGATACTATGACTGTGCGCCCATTTTCCCAGCAAAATGACACAAATGACAGCACCGCAAAGCAGGATAATGGAAATACCCAACAACCACACGGATCCTATCAGAACGACTAAGCTGCTTGTGATAAAGGGGCCTGTGATGGCTCCTAACGTCCCTCCAAAGGCAATGATGGGAAATAAGCGGCGCGCTTGTAAATTGCTCCAAATGTCCGTCATAAAGCTCCAAAACACCGAAACCATAAAGAGATTACAAACACTGACATACACAAAAAAAGTCATCCCAAAAGCATGCGTGGAACGAAGCGAGTCTTCCCTGAATAATGACATTAGCAGAAGCTGACAGCTGATAATAAACAAATAAAAACTGGGCATCACGATGCGTCGGGGCCACTTGCACACTATCCAGGAAAATAGGGGTGAAAGCAGCAATGTCGCCAAGAAAGTCACCGTAAAAACCCACGGCAAATGTGCGGATCCTATACCGACAGCGAGCTGGTCGCGGATAGGGCGCATGATATAGTAGGAACCAAGCACGCAGAAGCAGCACAGAAAGGAAAGAAACAAGGCGTATCTTTCGTCGGTTCTTATCCTGAATTTGCTTTGTAGCATCAACCCTGAGTTTTGACTTCAAAGATTTTGCGGGCGACCTGGGGAGGCACGAAACCCTCTAAGGCACCGCCAAAATGGGCGATCTCGCGCACGAGAGTGGAGCTGATGTGCGCATAGCGGGGATCGGAAAGCAGCAAAAGGGTTTCTACCCCCGCCATCTGACGGTTGGCGGTAGCCATGACGGTTTCTCTTTCGATATCGGCAGAGGAGCGCAGCGAGCGGATCAGCACATCTACCTTCTCACTTTTGACAAAATCCACAACCAGGCCCGGGATAGGAACGATGGAAACGCTGGGATTGGCTGCGCAAAGTTCCTGCAAGAGATCGAGCCGGTCGGAATGAGGCAGAAGAGCCCCGGACTTGGTCGTGTTGACTGCAACACCTACTGAAACCTTCTCAAACAGCTTTGAGGCTCGCTCAATGATGTCCAGATGGCCCCAGGTGGGAGGATCGAAGCTCCCTGCAAACAAGGCGTGTTTCATGTTGATTCCTTTTTAAGGTATTGCTGCAGGGTAGCTCTCCCCATGTGGCGCGTCTTTTCGAGCATCAGGCTTTTCAAATCCTCCACCTTTAGAGGGAAAGGATGTGGACCTTCGAGGAAAAAACGTCCTCCGGGTTTCAGCAATGAGCTCTCATCAATGGCCCTGACAATCCGTTCTCCATAGAGAAGGCCTTCAGGACCCTTCTCATAGGGCGGGTCAGCGTAAATGATGTTGAAGTTCTTGCCCATTTTTGCCAAGGCTGCAATTTTCTGAAAAACATCTCCTTGGAGTACCTGTGCCTGCTGTACCACTCCAAAATTCTTCAGGTTTTCTTGGATGCACTGGACGCATTCCCGGCAGCTGTCGACAAAGACGGCCAAGGAGGCTCCGTGGCTTAAGGCTTCCAAGCCCATGGCCCCCGATCCGGCATAAAGGTCGAGAAAAGAGGCTCCCTCAATTTCTTGCTGGCAAATGTTGAACAGCGCCTCACGCACCATGCCCATGGTGGGACGGGTCGCGAGCCCTTTCGGACTCTTTAAAAGGCGATTTTTCAATGTTCCGGCAAAGATACGCATGCTGTCTTAATATACCCAGGCTATTATTGCATGGCCATCAAAAACCCATTCTTGAAAACACAAGACCCTTTTTCATAGACAAGATCCGCTTGCCTAAACCATACATCTACAGTTACAATTCAATGAAATCGTTATGATTTTTGCTATTGTGCATACTTCACACCTGGCTCGATTGTAAAACCCTTAACAAGGAAGTCATTATGGAACCACCAAAAGCACCCTTCGCCGCATCCAGTATCCCCACTATCGTAGGGGACGTTCAAACAAATGTCTCTCCTGAAAGCAGCAATGCCGTCAAACAACTTGCTCAAAGGCTGTTAGCCTGTCGCGTGAGTGAGGGCTGGAACTTTTCGAATTTACCCGACTTTAGCGATCGCGACCTCAAAGAAATCTCTTCTCAACCTGGTCCAATCAAGTTTTTGAATTTCTTCCAGACAAAGGTGACAGGGAATGGTCTCGTAGATACTTTCTGTGTGAAAGAGGGGTGTTCAACCAGACTCTCTATGCTCAAAGGCTTGGTATTGACGGGAATTCCTTATACAGCTGGTATGCGAACTTTTCTGGAGAAACTTTCCAGCACTGCTCATCAGTTAACAGAACTCTACATCGGTGGTCCATGCGCAGGCAAAAAAGGAAAAGGGGGCAAGGAATTGTCGGCTCTCTTTGGCTCAAACAGTGACTTGAATACTGTCTCACTTAATCATCTCATACTCTCTTCAGTCAGCTTACAGGCACTATGTCAAAAGGTGCAGGAGTTGAAATTAGTCAATTGCAAACTGATGCCTGGCGCGTTCGAAAAATTCGATGAAAAGAGCATTCGAGTTCTATCTATCAATGCTTGCGCTGGTCTGACTTCAGGGCAGCTTCGGGCAATCGCAGCCTCTGACAAACTCACAGAATTGTATCTTGGATTTCTCGCTCTGCCCCAGGATGCGTTCGAGATCTTAAAGGGCTGTCGCAATCTAAACCTCCTATGCCTCTGCGACTGTCAAAATCTTGATGGCCAATGGTCTCACCTTCTTGCATTTCAATCTCTTAAAACAGTGAAATTTGAACGTGAACTATTGAACAAAGAATCCAATGAGGTGTTAGCTCAACTGCATAAGCGCTCCCCCACATTTAGCATTAAGTGGCTGGGGGAAGTCCCATCGGAAAATGAAACAGAGAGTGACGAATCGGAGAATTCAGACAATTAGATTACGCCAGCTCTGCATCCTGTTGATGTTTATTGCTGAATGGGTATCCTGAAAGATAACCCTGATTGCCTCAGTTTTAGCTAGGATTGCCGTGCCATCCGATTCGATCGATGATAGACTTTCTGCCGTAAAAGTTCCGGTGGTCGACCCGCAGTTTTATGCGCGGGCTTTTACAGTCATGTCCAAAGAGGTCAAGGCCTCTCTATCTGACGATCCCATCCGGTCTCTGTTTGTAGAAGAGTATGACTCTCTCTCCAGGCGGGCAGACCGCTCCGGGATCCAGGACAGCAGCAGCATCCGCAATGTCCTGCGGACACGGCGGCTTGCCGAGCTGCTCATCGACGAAAAGGGCGATCTCAACGCCGCCATGATTCCCAAAGCAATTGCACATTTAAAAACCCATCTCTATTCCCTAGGACCTGACCGTCAGCATGATTCCAGGCGGCAGGAGCATATCTTGCGCACCCTGGAGATGCTGCAGACAAACAAGGAGGTTGTACGACTTCTCAGGGGCATCTCAAAGCCTTATGCGCATCGGCATGCGGAGCAGATCATCCGCGAAACACTCGATCTCGCGCCCAACACATCTATCACTGATACTCACGCGCGACGTGCGGCCCTGTCCGCTCTCTTCTGCTATCTGCGTCAGAATGTGGGATCCTGTTTTGCGACAGCTCCAGCCATCATTATCCACAACCAGATGCCCGAACAGTTTTTGACGGACATCAATGAGCTGATGAACACAGGACGACTCAAGCGTACTTTTGGAGGCATCGAATATGCCGTCCCTCTCAGCATTAGCTGGGGGGCTGGCGATCTTAAACGCATGCTTGTCTTGACAACCAGCGAGTTGGAACAATCTGAAATCAGCCTTTCCCCTGGATTAATGGCTGCCCTGGAAACCATCGGACTGGTCGACAAGTCCCTTCCCTTAAAGCAAAAAGCCCAGCAGGTCAAATCGGAAACGCTTAAGGTCCTCAAAGTCCTTGCGAAAGGCGGCCAACCCTATTTTGCGACAAATGTGGATGAGATCATCCGCTTTCTGATTCTGGAGCATCTCAAGATTACGGAAAAGGAGCTGTTGGAGTATGAAAGCCGTCCCCGAGGGATGATTGCAGGCGGACTTATGCTTCAGGTATCTGCAAAGGGTGTGCTTGGAGGTGGCAAAAGCCAGGCCTTGGCCCAATTCGCCCCTCTCTTTCTGGCAGCCCAGAATGCCTTCAAAACGCTGGCCGATAATGCTCTTTTAAAAACCTGGGAATTCAGTCTCGCCTCTTTTGCAGAAACCAAGGCGCAGTTCGCGCGCTGGAATCTCTATTCTTCTCTCGGACTCTCTGCACAGGAAAAGGATGGGATCGGCTTCTGTATCTACGAAGTGCTGCAGCGAAAGCTCGAGAATGCTAATGAAAAGGTGCGCGAGCATCAGTTTGAATATGAGCAGGTCTACACGCAGGTTAAATATCTCGAGGCGCGCATCCAGAGAGCCTCCACGGAGAAAGAGATCCAGTGGATGAAAGCGGAATATCAGACCAAGCTCCATGAATTTTATCTGATTGAGGAACTGCGCGACACCGCATCGGATCAAGCCAGGCGCATCTCCACTCTGTACGACACACTTGTCAATGCCCTCGACGAACTCTTTCCGCGCTATTTTCAGGAGGTCTATGATGCCGACATGCATGAAGTGGCTGTCAGCCAGTATGACGACAGTCCCGCTGGCTTCAGGCTGCTCTACAAATATGGCCGCGCTAACACCTCGCAATGGACCTTCATCCATACCCCGGATGAATTTATCGAAGCCTTAAGCGCTTTCTTCACGTCAACTGAAACGGAACTGGCTTCCAGGGATGAATTCAAAGGTCTTCAGCAGGATCTCTCCGAAATCATCACGGCCGTCGTGACACATGTCAAGACAAAGGAGTTTCTCGAATCGGCCTTCTATCGCATGGCCCAGGCCCATCACACTCCCATGATCAAGGATCCTCTTGAACATCTCGACAAGATCGAAAAAAAGCCCTGGGCCTATACCTCCGGCGGCACGATGGGAAGCCTGGTCAGCTGCTATTTCCGTCTCGAACAGCCGCCCACCGAGGCGGGACGCTGGGTGGAAAATCCGATGGAACTGCTTGTCTTCCTTGCCGACACGCTCAAGCAGATCCCGCCCAAACTCACAGATCCCTATGCGAAACAGTCCTATCGCGGGCTGCTCATCCATTCCCCGACCCACGCCTTCCTGCTTAAGCCAGGCTATCCGAGATTCTTAGAAGCCTGGCAGAATGAGGCCTACAGCTATACCTGGATAAGGGACCAGCTTGTCAAACCAATGGAAAGGAATCTGGAAATCACCTTTTTGGATGAGAGCATGATGGCTCACCTGGTTCAGCGTCTCCTTCCATCCATTCCCATAAACTACCGCCATTACTTTTCCAAATCTGTTGGAACAATTCATGGCACAATGAGCCCCAAGCAGTTCCGGCAGCATCTGGTCGAAACGATGGATAAAGAGAGGGGTTTGCAGATACGCGGCACACCAGTGCTGCAAGAGGAACAGATCGACAGCCTGCTCTATAAAGCCCTGCCGCTCTTTCCCATCCATCAGACGCGCGAACGCTTGAACGAATTATTCGCGCATATTCCAGGAGTAAGCGAAAAGACACGCCAGGCACTATTAAACATCTGGGACCAGTCGAGCGCCATCGGGATGGAGTCTGTAGGCTCGGCTGACATGCTGCAGAACATTGCCAAAGCACTTCTCTGTCTCCATCTAGGCGCTACATCTTCGACCCAAGATTACCATGCACTGGTTGCGAAAGCTGCCAGGGCCTGCAGCTTCTCTCTTCCCGAGCCTATCCTGTTCGCTGACAGCAACTGGATCCGCGACGACTTCGGCTTCATCGTCAATCCGGGGACGGGCAAACTGGACCTCTGGAGGTTCGATGCGACTGCCTCCACGGGATCACCAATGGCCTCCTGGCAGCAGTGGCTGGATGGCAGCCGCAAAGATCTTCCTTGGGGGGTGTATACACGACCATATGAATATACCGAAGAACGTTGAAAATTTGGCAACTGGGCTGCGCCAAAGCCCCGGGGTTGAAGGATCGCAAAAGGCATTGTATTGTCTAATACTATGCCTTTTGCGATCCTTCAACCGCGGGAGCTTTCGCGCAAGCCCAGTTGCCAAATTTTCAGCGTTCTTCGGTAAACCTCTTGAATAATACTCAGAGAACGCGTATAAAGTACGCGGAACATTTAACTGTGTTTTATTTCTGAATAAATTCCGCGCCTAATGGAGCCTATATGAGTCGTTACAATTTCTTGCGGACTGTGGCCGTCTTCCTGAGCCTGGCCCCCTGTCTCGCGTTTGCCCAAACAGAACCCCAACAAGACCGGACAGCCCGTGACTATCAGCTCAACAACACAGACTTTGAAGCTGTGCGCGAGTTCCTGAAATCACGCCGCTATGTCGAAAAAGCGAAAGAGCATCCGGACTTGAAAATCACGGGCGATGTTCGCTTCGAATGGCGCCATATGAAAGAAGAAGCTCATGGGGTTCAGCTCCGCAATGGCAGTTTTATCGACGATGAAGCGGTCGTATTTGAACATGAATTCCGCGTTCCAAACTTCCCCATTTCAGCGAATGATTTTGATTCCGAAGTTAATATCCGCTTCGACTATGCGACCGAACGCACTTGGGTCGTCGCGTCAGTGCAGTGGGACAATGGTTGCGGGGTAAACGACAATGCTCTTGCCTGCGATGAAGATGCCCGAGGATTTCATGGCAGCGGCGTTTGCAACAGAACATGCTTGAGAAAAGCATTCATCGGTTACAACATTTTCGACGATGCCTGCGGAAGACTCGATTTCGAGATTGGCCGCTCATCCATTTACAACGCTT
>JAJFUZ010000090.1 GCA_021372155.1 Parachlamydia sp.
TCTTGAAAAATTGCAGAAGACTTATACGAAACCATAACCCGCGAAATCATTTCAAACACCAAAGAGGCATTGGCATGGATAAAACAGCTGCTCTAGACGCAATCGCGCGCTTCAGCAAAGCAATAGAAGCCAAAGGAATCAGAATCAACAAGCTTATCCTATATGGTTCATACGCCCGGGGCGATTATCGCGAAGGCAGCGATATCGACCTGATTCTGATATCGGAGGATTTTAATAACCACGATTACTGGTCTAGAATCGATCTTCTTTCCGAAGCCATCTACGATGTTTTCGAACCGATCGAGGTTGTCGGGTTCACGCCGGAAGAATGGGACCGGAAAACATCGCCGCTGTATGACTACGCCAAGCAAGGCGAAGTTTTATTCGCAGCATGACGCGGATATGGAAGAATTTTTCAGTTAGCAAAGAAATGGGAAGTTAACAGAAAATGGAACCGTCCCCATTTATTTATGAGATACTTAAATACTTTAGGGTGTCCCGTATTCCGCCCCTGAGTCAATTGCTGAATAGTCCTTAAATGCCTAATCCGTCTCCCTATTAATATCTTTGGATTTTCCATTCTTCTTCATCTCCTGTAGGCTATTTTATACCGCCTAATATCGAAGTGATAAACACACGTTCAGGAGTATTTATTTGACATAAGCTAGCGTATGGAAGTATATTCCCACATAACAGATAACCGTGGAGCAATATTATGCGTGATGAATTCGTTGCTGATGTTGGAGACTTTGGGAAATACATTCTGCTAAACGAGTTGTCTACAATAATTAACGGTCAACACAAGATCGGAATAAATTGGTACTATAATAGACGACCAGCGGGGGCCTTCCGCTATTTATATGATAAAAATTTTGAAGCAGTGTACCCGCATCTACACGGGATGTTGAGGGTGATTGCTGAAGACACCGCCGTAAGTCTAGAAAGGATTCAGACAGACTCTATTTTGCGCGATGGATTTATCCACTATCGAGATGAAATCCCTTATAAAGCTAAAACTCGTTCTAAAAGAAAAAGTGAAAGGGAGGAGTGGTTCAAGAGATCACGAGAATGCCTGCAGGGTGCAAACATTATATTTCTTGATCCGGATAATGGCATTCCGTACCCGGAAGACAATGATATTGGCCAGCCCAGAATTAAGAAAGGGGAAATGGATGCGATCAAATATGCTTTTGCTGATGAGATTATGCGTTATTATGCTAAGGGTAAATCGGTAGTCGTGTACAACCATCGCGACTTCAAATCAGAGGATGAATATCAGAGCAAGTTTCTCTTGCTAAAAGACTACCTTCCTTTATCCGGTAGAATGCCAGTTCTCAGATTCGTACGGTTCCAGGTTCGTGATTATCTAATCATCCCGCAGGCATGTCACAAAGATATATTTAAACAACTTGTTGGAAAGTTGACAAAGAACCCCTTTGACTTTTTATTTACTAGCTATGACATCTAAAACGGCGTTCTGAAATTATGATGCAGTATAAGGCAGAAATAATCTTCGTAAAATATTAAAGTAAAGGAGAATAGAATGGGCATTGGATTTCCAGAAATTATAATCATCGTCATTATACTTTTGCTGCTATTCGTTCCTTCTATTTTACGGAAATATTACCCCAACAGGCTATGGGTCGGCCTTATCTTATGTACGGTGTTGGGTGCAATAGGTCAGATGTATCTGCCGAAATCAATCCGCTATGTTCTTATATTGGGATTGATATTCTTACTCGCAAGGCAGATCGGCTATCCCTATGCCACATTATTTGCACATTTATTATCTGTCCCTCTAATATTTTGGAGATTCAAGAAGCTATCACCGGCAGAGACAGACCCTCTTGCATACCGTCACAAATCATAAGTGGCCTTCCTTTGCCTTTTCTTTGAACTTCCATACTTAGTAAGATCACAAATGGGGTCAAATCTTTATTCTTGACATTTCACCAGAGCACTCTGAATCATTATTTTCGCCATGTAGGAGTATGGACGTTCTTAAAAATATCAATCGGCTGAAATTCTCACCCCGGCTTTTGCCGGCATGACAGATGTAGGTTCAATTATGAGACCGTTAATAACATCAAATGCCAAAACAAAAAAAGGATGCTCAGCCGGCTTGAAAGAAAATAAGGGGGACATCAGTTCATCCCCAAACTGCGCACAGGTGAATGGGGCGGCACCATGGGGCTTACCGAAGCGGGTGCCGGCTTCGACGCGGCGATCGAGTATATGCAGATTTCCGGTGGCATG
>JAJFUZ010000186.1 GCA_021372155.1 Parachlamydia sp.
CTTTTTTCATTGGTTACCAAGAGTGGGTTCGGAAGATGATCGCGTGACCGTTACCTTCACCTTAGGAGTTGGAAATCTGACTCACGGCTCTTTCGCCCTGATCCAGTCGCAGGAGAGCGGGCTTTCTTCCAATATCCTGGAGACCTCCGATATCGACAACCATTGCCTCTATGCAGACAATACCCATAATCCCTGTCAATGGTGGACGGTTAAGAGCGCCGACCATCCCTTTCTCGGCGCTCCCATCCAATATGGAGACAGGGTGTATCTGGAAAACCATATCTATATTGACCTCTTCCAGTATGTTCCGGCAAGGCTAGTCAAAAGCGACCTCTTGAGCATGCTGACGACGGCGCCCATCACTGACTCTTCCAGCGACAGCAATTACTGGATCTTGGAAAAAGTTGAATAAGCGTAAACGACTCTCGCCTGGTGGACTAACCTAAAGCCGCCTTCCGGACGACACCCTTGCCATATTCGACCAGCATCTTTTTGCTATGAATAATGTGAACAATAGCCGGATTGACAGGAAATTGTTGATGGTTCAGATAGTCGGGAAAAATCCACCCCTTGCCATCTGGAAAATGATCGGCATAAACGCCGGTCCAGTCGCTGCACCAGACATCGGTGCGATTGTGGAGGAGATGTTCCTCCGGATCTTTGCAGAGCATCAGCGTGACATAAGCCAGCGGGGCCTCTTCGGTAAAGAGATAACCCTGCATAATGGCATGCTTCCAGAAATCGATCGCAAGCTCGCAGACCATATCGATCGCCTCGCGCTTCACAATGAAAAAACCGGCGTTCATGGAGTAGGCCTTCCCGTTTGTCACACCGCACTCCTGCATGAGCCTCACCACTTCGGGAAGGGGACAGCGGTGCCACTCCCCTTTTTTGGAAGGCAAAGTCAAATCGCTTTCCAGAAAGCTGTGAAAGGGCGAATTTTTGACCAGATCGAGAAAGGGAGGCGGCTTTCGCACGAAGAAGTTGTCGGCATCCAGAAACACAAAATATTCGTAATCCAGCTTTTTGACATGCTGCTGCAGGAAATGCAGCTTGAAATGATAAAAGCTCTTGTCAAATTCCTCGATCAGATGATTGGTCGCTCCAGGGATCTCCTGGTCGGAGAAGACGTGAAAATCCTCCTCCATTCCAACACCCCTGTATGACTCCAGGAGCGTCCTGAGCATATAGCTCCATTCTCCGTCGGCCACCGACCAGTAGCAAATCCGCGGCATGCTTGCTCCTCCCTGTCCTTTAGACCTTGAGGGGTCAGGCCTAAAGTCAGGCCTGACCCCTGTGCTAATAGCACTCAGGGTCTTAGCCCAGAAATAGCGCAAGCAGGTAAATATGCAAAGTAATTATTTTATTACTCAGCTGAAGGCAGACGTCGAGTACGAAGTTGACACAACATTATTATAAAATTTAGTAGAAACTTTTATCAAATTAATCTATAGAGTTTAAATTGAATCTGGCTATAATGTTAATTTTAAAAAAGAATTAAGATGACTATCCCTGCATTTTTTGACGCCATTACATACAGAGCAGCCCCCCTGCAGAGCTTTGCAGAAAGTTACTTCTTTCTAGATGGGATCTCCGGCAAGCTCGGCTTTCGCCGCTTTTCTGTTCTGATAAAAACAAAGCGCGCTTTTTCTCTGCAACCCTTGCCTCAAGCGAACATTCGCGCTAAAGACCTTCTTAAAACTACCCTGAAAGTGATTTCTTATCTGACGCTCATTCTGCCAACCCTCATGCTGGCGATAAAAGCGGTTTACCGTTTGAAAAACTCCTTTCACTTACCTAAAGATAGAGAATCTCAAATCTTCCTGGATAAACTTTGGAAAGATTACAAAGAGCAGCATGGCAATGGAAAAAATCTGCGTGTTGGACTTTTGCTGATCGAGCATGAAAAGAAAGATCATAGTAACGAGAAACCCGGCACCCTCTCAAATCCTGAGCGGCATCCTAGGGCCAATCCCTTGCTAACATTTGAAAACGACTCTGAAGCTCTTTTTGCCCCTTCAAAGGAATTTGATCTGGAAAAGAAGACAGATATGCAGCGTTTACAGAAGGTCCTCAAGGCTGGCTTTGCCTCAGGCAGGCAGATGGTAGGACTTCGCATCGGCCATACCAAGCTTGATCATGCCGTAGCAGCGGTTTTCTGCCGCGACGGCCGATTCCGTGTCATCGATTCTATCTGCGACTGTTCCGTCGATATGGCCATACTGACGCAGCAGCTCAATGCCGCGCGCATCCCTGGCTCGCATGGCCGTCCCATCCAGTTTAAAGGAGACTATGTGAACACACATCTCCAGAAGGAGGGCAATCACTGCACCCACTTTGCCACTCTCTACCTTTATCAAATTCTGAAAAAACGCGACCTCAATGCCTTTGAGGAGGTTAATGGTGCTTTTGCGGAGGGAAAGTTGCTGCGCTTTGAAGACCATGCGTCTATCGGCTCCTCCAAAAAACTGCGCGATGCCTCCTCTATCGCTAAAACCCGCTATCTACCCTTTATGTTGTCATGGATTCATCGCTCCAAAGGATTGACTGTTGACCGCTGGCAGGATGTCACGCTGGAAGAGGTGGTTAAAAGCTCCCCGAAACCGCCCGCAAGTTATGCTGGTTTGGATATCTACACTCTTGGTAAAGAGACATTCCATATCGATGCGCTCAATCGAAATATGCCCCTCTTCATCCGCGATAGCCAAGGCCGCCAAAAGCCCATCCCTGTCGTAGCCGCCTGGTCCCCTAAAACGCGATTAGGCGAGCTCACGCCAGATCAGCAGGGCATGCACACTGTCGTTCTGTACGAATATGGTGATTCCAAGCCAATCGTGCTGAAACTGCAGCCAGGAGAAGTTCTGTTTGCCCGCTGTAGCGAAAGTGTCAGGCAGATTGCTCCCTAACCCCATCCGTAATAAGGATGGGGTTGACATTTCAGCTCTATTACCGACAAAATGTCACAGAAACCTTGTTAAAGATTCAGTTTTACATTTCATTTTGAATCAAGGCGGTATTGATAAATCACGGTAGAAACTACTGGATTTGATATCTTTCCAAGGCGGGATTGATCAGGAGAGCTTTTTTTAAATTTTCGTAGCGCTGTGACGCCTCTCCGCGCTTCTCCTCGCTGTTTCCCAGAATCGCGCGAATGAGCAGGTTTTTGGGAGTATGCTCGGAATCGATGAATTCCAGGATCTGTGTGGAATATCCCTGCATCTCCAGAAGCTGTGCCCTGGCGGCATCCGTAACCAGCGAAGCCAGGCGCTCCCGCAGGATGCCGTAGTGCAAAAGAGCTTCCAGAGGCTTTGAAGCGAGCTGTCCATAGAGTTCGTGCTGGCAGCAGGGCGCGGCAAGGATGACTTTAGCCTTCCAGCGCACAGCCTGGGCGAGAGCGGCATCTGTCGCTGTGTCGCAGGCATGCAGGGCGACAACCATGTCGATCTTTAGGGCAGGTTGATAGACGGCAATGTCTCCCACAACAAAGTGGAGGGAAATGTATCCACATTTTTCAGCCAGCTGCTGGCAATAGGCAATCACATCTGTTTTGAGATCGAGGCCGGTCATCTCGACATCAAAGCCGCGGATCTCGCGCAGGAGGTAGTAGAGGGCAAATGTCAGATAGGCTTTGCCGCAGCCAAAGTCGACGATCTGCAGTTTTTCCTTCGGGTTAAACACATGTAGAGTATCGGACACCATCTCCAGGAAGCGGTTAATCTGCCGGAATTTGTCCATTTTCTGGGGAAAAATTTTTCCCTGGGCATTCGCAAGACCAAGCTCAAAGAGGAAGGGTGCTTCTTGCGGAAGCAGATAGTTTTTTTCGCGGTTGTGGATGAGCTGGATTTTGCGCCGCGATGCCGATTTAGAAATCACTGTCGTGACGCCTTTGCGGTTAGTGAGAAGCTGATAATCCCCTTCCGTTGTCTGAAAAAGGGTCTGTTTGAATTGGAGCAGATATTTAGAAAATATCCCCAAACTCTCTTGCTCGGAAATATTGCGATGGACAACTTTAGGCCCCATCTGTTCGCTGATCTGGTAGAGGCGCCCCTTTTTTCCCTGAATGGGCCTGACTCCTACTCGAGAGATATCCGATTTGACAAGAGGGCTGCTGAAGATAGCCTGGACCAGGATCTCCTTCTCCAGAATCTCCTGGATTAGCTCTTGAACATTCATTTGTCCCAATCAAATTTTCTGCCCAGGAGTTCTTCCAGCTGCTTGTTGTAGGGCTTGAAATATTCGACAAGCTGCTGGCGGATCTGGGGAGCCATGGGCTCATAATTGTGAGAGCGGTTCTTATACTTTGGCAGTGTCTGCCCTGGGACTCCCAGAAAAGCGAAAAGGTCGTTCATAACCACTTCTGGCTTTATCCTCAGTTCGCTGGACGATATGATAAAGATCTGCTCCCGCGGAAAGTACTTCAACCAGTGTTTGAGATGCTTCACATAGTTCCCTCGTTCCAGATAGGAAAAATGGCGGTAGTTTTCACCTCGATGATAGGGATCGTGAATGGTTTTCCTCCTTTCCCCTTTGAGCCTCTCGGGCTCTGCCAAAATCGCCTCTTCGAAGGAGAGAGTTTCGCGCCCGGCACGCACATTGTGCCAGTAGTGGGAATAAGCTCTGTCAACGGGATTGCGCAGGATCGCGACAATCTTGACATGCGGATAGAGGTCGTGAACTCGCTTAGGAACGAGCGGGTGAAGCATGTAATAGGGACTCTTGTCGCCAATCAGATGATCATGGGTAGGACGCGGCGTAAAGCGCTTTCGATACCAGCCGGTCCCCTTATGAAACATCAGATCAAAAAAGTGGACCTCGCCTTTCTTATAAACCACCTGAGGATGCTGCTTGATAAAAAAGTAAAGCGGAGTTGTCCCCGACTTCTGGGCGCCGATGATGATGAAGTCGGGTCTCCATTTCGCTTCAAGGGCGGGAGTTATACATGCAAGCAACAAGCCTGCGATCAATGTGATGAATTTCATAAAATTTCCTCGCGTATGTCAAATGTTTATCGCGATGAAAGACAAAAGGCAATGGAATTTTTATTCTATTAGGAATAGATGGTGACCTGAGATTTTGGGATTCACGTAAGGATTTTGAAGTTCCACGATTCCCGAGCAGCAGACCGATCAACCTAATGTGCAATTGCTGACATCATTTGGCTTTGAAAGTTGTATCAAGAATTCTTTCGTGGTGAAGAATGTCGAACGGCGACTGATCCGCATCCTGGAATATTTCCGAGATCATCCTGAAGACTTTTCAAGAAGACTTCAACATCCATCCCTGCCCTGATCTTCTCGCCGATGCTGTCTGCATGTTTCAACACCTTTTGGCGAAGATCTCCTTGCAGCTCCACAAAGCGTGCGAGAGGAATCCCTTCATAGATGAAGGTCATTGTATGGTTTTGCATCTGCACTTTGATCAGCTCTTCAAACTGCGCTCTCATGTTAAAAACAGTTCCCATGGCATCGTTTGCGACAGACTTTGCTTTGGATTCTACAGTTGGCATGTTCTTCGCGTTAATCAGGATGGTGCCCGTGCAGCTGAACCCTTTCAGGTTGTGCGCAATATCAATCAACTCCTCTTCAGTCAGACGGAGAAGCGTTTCCAATCTTTCTCCACGCCTGATTAATAATGTGATTGGCATAGCTTGCCTGTTGACGCGCTGTCTCACAGCTTCAGGGAGTTTGTTATAGGTTTCAAAATCCAGTCCTATTCCTGCACTCAAAAAAATACCTAGGGATACCTGAAAGGGCATCAAATGCATCACTTTCTCTCTCACCGCTTCATTCAGGATGCAAAAGGTGTCAAAATCCATTCCCGCATCCAGATAAGTACTGATATGCGACTGATGGCTCAGAACCATCTTTAAGAGAGGAAGCTCGAGCTGGGCTAACTTTTGCAAAGTGACGCCTTTTTTCAGGAGGATGGAACAGTCAAAGGCATGTTCGGAGATGACCTGTCCGATATCCCACGGCATAGCAATGAGCTCGTCCCAGGTAAAGCCAAGTTTCAGCAACTTGACGGCGAAGTCAGGTTTTTCTGTCAGCAACGCTCTTTGAGCAGGTGGAAGCGCGAGGAACTGACCCAGCGTGACTTTCTGCAATAGCAGTTTTTCTAAAGCCTGCTTGACCTGATCATCGAGCAGCAGTTGTTTTGTTCGGAGCGGCAATTTGCAAAACGCGGCAAAGTTTAGACCTGCAACGCATAATATGCCAAGCTTCCACGCATTGCCAGGATCAACAACCTGGGCAATCTCCTGGGTAGAGAGTTGAGCGAGAACCTCGTAGTTGAACCCTCTGCAATTCCTAAGACCGCCGATTTGAAGCGAGTTTGAGGCAAACAAAGCCCGTTTTTCATCAGAAATCTGGCAGAAAAGATCAAACGGAAATCCATTTAACAGTAGACCTCTGACGTCACAGTAGGAGAGAAAGCTGATTGCCAAATGCGGGAAGGATGCCTGCAAAGCTTGCCGAGAGGGT
>JAJFUZ010000188.1 GCA_021372155.1 Parachlamydia sp.
ATCATCTTGCCCCAGCACTGGAGGATGTGGCTGCAGTCATTGCCGCGGCTTTCCTCCTGATGGATGAGGATGGTATGTCCCTGGCTTTCAATCGTGCTGAGCTGTTTGCGCCCATTGCAAATCGTATGATAGAGAGTGACCTGTTCGTCCGATGTCAGCTTCCCCAAGCCTTTCTGCGAGATGGTGACATGGCCGAGAAGACTCAGAGTTCCCAGCTTTTCTTCCCAATTCAATGTGTCAGAGGTAAAATCGATGCGCTCTTTTGAAAATCCAGTTCTGAATGTGTACAAAGCCC
The DNA here is from genome assembly GCA_021372155.1 of Parachlamydia sp. GTDB lineage: Bacteria > Chlamydiota > Chlamydiia > Chlamydiales > Parachlamydiaceae > JAJFUZ01. The sequence continues at coordinate 296 of JAJFUZ010000188.1, forward strand.
CTTTGGGATGGACAAAGCTCAATCGACGCTGAAGCGTATCGACAAAAATTTGGCGCGCATGAATCAGATCCCCATTGCGATTAGTGACATGGCAATGACCCTCTTCACCATTAGCCTCCAGACAGATAATCCCTGATAATCCACTTTTAACTTGTACTGCATCATCCCGATGAAAGGTGGCTCGGTCAGCAGCAGCGATAAAGTCATGGTTATAGTCGACTGTGACCTGATCGTTGGCCACAATGGTATGAATGCCCTTTTTTGGAGATGAAAATTCGGCATCCTGTTCAAATTCGAGAGCCATTGTACGGCTTTTGACAATGACGGGAAAGCGTTTATCAGATCCGGAGGCATCGCGGCACTGCTCCATGTAAACGACAAAAGGTTGTGCCGGACTTCCTGAAAAATCACCTCGACTGGTCTGTGGGTTTAAATGAGCTTCGGCACAACTCAATTCGCCACCCTCGCTCAAATTCAGTTTGACCTGGTCGTAGAGATCGAGATGGTGGATGCTGATTTTTCTTCCTTCCGATACACCAGTTAAGACTGCTTGATTGGCCGCAAGGGTGCCCATAGCGTGTTCTAGAATCACATTGCCTGACATGGTGATCGATTTGCCATCATAGGCCCCCTCCCGTGCTTCAAATTCAACAGGTTCGGCTTGAAAATAGGTCGCCTTGAGCTCGCTTGCTTTGAACTGGGTGTCCGCCAACGCGATCTCGGCGCTCTGCGCCACGCCCGTGAATACCGGCTTGAAGCCCTCGACGTTAGACACCGGTTCATGACCCGGGATGACATAGCGGAACACCTTCACCTGCTGTGTCAGCAGATGGTTGCTTTTATAATAATAGGTGGCATGATCGGCCTCAAAATAGCGCATGGACTGCATTGGCATGAGGGATGTGAACGGAAACTCTATCCAATCCTTATCCTTACGCGGGTCCCCATTGCGCAAAAGCAGCCTTCCATTGTCCTGAAGAAAAGCTTCGCGACCATCGGGGAGTTGATAAAACAGCTCTTCCTGCATGAATCCCGTGACCTCGTTCAGCTGCTCAATGATTTCAGGAGATTCCTTCTGCTGATCGAGCTCAATGGTCGAATTGGCGGCAGTCAAGTGAACGGAGAGACGTGTGTGATCCTGGAGGTAAAAAATGTCTTTGAGAATGCCTGTGCGCTTCTGCTGAATAAGAGTGGAATTCTCGAGAGTTGAGTACCGTGCTGGAGCAGTCGTTGCCTCCACCAGATGGCGATAAGCTTCTCGATCCTGGTCATGAGAAGAAAAAAGCGCTGAGGCACACCAGGCAGCTGCGCAAACGAGAATCCCAAGAGAGGTCCAGATGCAAAGGCGAAAGCGCCCGGATTGACAGCGACTATTATCTGTTCTCATAGAGGCGTTCCAAGGTCAACAGCAGGTCCGGGAGGGCCTTGAAGTCAAGAACCGAATCAGAATCGCTTTTGGCATTTGCTGGATCGGGATGGGCTTCCATAAACAGGCAATCCGCACCCGCTGCTATAGCTGCTTTGGCAAGCGGCGCCACAAACTCTCTCTCCCCTCCGGATGCGCTGCCTTTGCCTCCGGGAATCTGAACCGAGTGGGTCGCATCAAAACAGACAGGCACCCCAAACTTCTGCATAATGGGGATACAGCGCATATCGTTGACCAGATAGTTATAGCCGAATGTGGTCCCGCGATCGACAAGGATCACCTTGGGATTGCCTGTAGCGTGCACTTTCTCCACGACATTACCCATGTCCCAGGGCGCCATGAACTGCCCCTTTTTCACGCTGACAACTCGACCTGTCTCGGCTGCAGCAACGAGCATGTCGGTCTGGCGGCACAGAAATGCGGGAATTTGCAGAATATCGCAAACTTCGCCAGCCGATGCAGCCTCCTCAGCTGTATGGATATCGGTGACAACCGGAAGATCCAGTTCGCGACTCACACGTTCCAGGATGCGCAAGCCCTCCTGCGGCCCTGGTCCGCGAAAAGAGCGAATCGAAGAGCGGTTGGCTTTGTCGTAACTCGATTTGAAAATCAGCCGCATCCTGCGGGGGGTAAAGATGCGCTTCAGCTCCTCGGCAGCTTTGAGGCAATGCTCTTCGCTTTCAATCACGCAGGGGCCGCACATGACGACGAGGGGTTGACCTTCGCCAATGCAAAAATCGCGGATGGGCACACGCCTCATACGAAAACCTCTTTTTTAAGTAAATTCACCTCCTGCCCCACAAGTGAAGGATGGAAAAGCAGATCCTGGATGGGAACATCTGTACCAGGCACATACGAGGTCAAATCCGCTAAGGGGCGCAGGACAAATAGCCTTTCCTTCCAACGGGGATGCGGGATTTCCAATTCCGATGTCAGGAGGCGCTCCTTCCCAAAGAAAAGGATATCGAGGTCGATCAGCCGCGGGGCATTTTTTGGCTTGGGAGTTTGTCCCAGATGCCTTTCAATTTTCTGCAGTTCAGCGAACAGCTTCAGGGGAGAAAGAGTCGTTTTAAAGCGGCAGACGGCATTAATAAAATGCGGCTGAGGCAGATCGCTGACAGGCGAAGTCAGATAAAAGGGCGACGCCTCAAACTCCGAAAGAATGGGCAACGCCTCCAGCAGGCCAAGCGCCTCTGCAACCAATGCCCCAGGATCTCCTAGATTGCTGCCAAGGCCAACATAAACATCAGGAAGCATGAGGCACCGCTTCAGGAACTGGCTTTGGAATCGAGCGAACATGGACCTTGATGCCCCTTTTGTACAGCTCCCCAACCAGTTGGGTGGGACTCTCGAACAGGATGCCATCCATACCCATCTGAATCGCTGCTTCAATATTCTCAGGCCTGTCATCGATAAACAGACACTCTTGAGCTGGAAGGGCTAGCTGCTTGAGCACCAGCTTGTAAGCTTTGAGATCCGGCTTCTCCACTTTGAGTTCATGGGAGAGAAAAAGGGGGTCGAAATAATCGTAATAACCCGTTTTGGCGATCACCTTGGCCTGATGGCTGGTGACATTTGAGAACATCGCCGTGATCAGTCCCTTCTTGTTCAAGGCGGTCACAAGATCCAGCATCCCGGGAATTTCCTTAAGGGCGATGGAAACGATGTGGTTCCACTGACGTAGCCAAAACCGGCTCTGGTAGGAATTCAGGCCATGCGAATGAACGAACTGAAGCAGGTACTCGTATGCATTTTCTTCTTGTAGCTCCATTTCCTGAACCTTCTTAAGCAATCCGATGGCATCTTTGCGCTTGATATTCAAGGAATTCATCACAAAGTCGATCTCCAAAGCGCGGTCATAGGTCGCAATCACGCCGCCAAAATCAAAGATGACTGCCTTATAAGGCAAATCCTCTTTTGCCCAGCCAGAGCTAAACGGAAGAATCAGCAGCAAACAATATAAGATCGATTTCATCATGTTGGTCTCTCTGTGGAAAATGATCAGGGACAATTGTATCAATTCTTGCTCTTTTCAAACAACATTGCTATACTATTTTACCATGATCACCTTAAATAAAATCTCCAAAAGTTTTGGAAGCCGCATCCTTTTCGACGATGTGACTATCACTTTCAATGCAGGAAATCGCTACGGTTTGACAGGTCCGAATGGTTCGGGCAAATCGACCCTGATGAAGATCATCAAGGGCCAAGAAGAAGCCACCAGCGGAAGTGTCACATTGCCCGATCGCGTCGGGATGCTTCGTCAGAACATTGAAGATTTCAAAGAAATCAAAGTGCGCGATGCCGTCATCATGGGCAATGCGATGCTCTGGGGAGCCCTCACCGAGCGCGATTCGCTTTACGAAGTGGAGATGTCTGACGATGTCGGGATGCGTCTTGGCGAACTGGAGGGCATCATCGCCGAAGAAGATGGCTATTCAGCCGAAGCGAACGCCGAAGTCCTCCTCTCCGGTATGGGCATTCCTCACGAAACCTTCGATCAGCGCATGCGCGAAATTCCGACCGACATGCAATTCCGAGTTCTGCTTTGCCAGGCTCTCTTTGGAGAACCGCAGGCCCTGCTGCTCGACGAACCCACGAACCACCTCGACATGGAGTCGATCGGTTGGCTGGAAAATTTCCTGCACGCCTACAAGGGCACGCTCATCGTCATCAGCCACGACCGCCACTTCCTCAACGCCGTCACCACCCACATTGCCGACATCGACTACGAAACGATCATTATCTATCCTGGCAATTACGACGACATGGTCGTCGCCAAGACATCTGTTAGAGATCGGGCCGCATCCGACGCCAAATCCAAGGAGAAAAAAATCTCCCAGCTGCGCGAATTTGTCAGCCGCTTTGGAGCCGGCACGCGAGCCAGCCAGGTGCAGTCTCGCCTGCGCGAAATCGACCGCCTACAGCCGCAGGAGCTCAAAAAATCGAACATCCAGCGTCCCTACATCCGCTTTATTCCCGCTGAAAAGCAGCCCGGCAAAATCGTCATCAAGGCCGAGAACATCTCCAAAGCTTATGATTCCCAGCCCGTCATCCAGCGCTTCTCCCTGGAAGTCCACCGCGGAGACAAAATCGGGATCATCGGCAACAACGGCCGCGGTAAAACGACCCTCCTGAAAATGCTCGCCGGCGTCTTAGCCCCCGATTCTGGAAAATGCGAGCCCGGCCATCAGCTCATTCTCAGCTACTTTCCTCAAAACCACTCCGAAATCGTCGATAAAAAGACCCCGATCAACGCCTTCGACTGGCTGAAAGAGCGCCGAACAGGCCTCTACGACCAGGATATCCGCAGCGCCATGGGTAAGATGCTCTTTGGCGGCGATGACGCCTTCAAACAGGTTGCCACACTCTCCGGAGGAGAAACGGCGCGTCTGATCCTTGCCGGGATGATGCTGGCAGACCACAACGTCATCATCCTCGACGAACCCAATAACCACCTCGACCTCGAAGCCGTCTCAGCATTGGCCTGGGGACTCAATGAATACAAAGGCACCGTCCTCGTCGCCAGCCACGACCGCGACCTGATCCACACAGTCGCCACGAAGATCATCGCCTTCGAAAGCAACGGCATCCATCTCTTCGACGGCCCTCTGGAACAGTACCTCTCCTCCAGGACGCTGATTAGTTGATGATGCATATAAAAACAAAAGGAGACAAACATGTCCTATTCGACAGCATTGATTACTTATTCGCAACCTGTTGATGTATATCGCACAGCAGCAATCAATTATCTTTCTGGTCAACTTCAAATACACACTGCACAACTCGAACTCCTGAATGAACAACTTAATCAGCTACAACCCCAAGTTGGCTTCATTGAAAAAACTCCTGCAGCATTAGAATGGAAACCAAATGGATCATCGCACTGGAAGATTACCTATCAGAGCCCTCTACAAAAAGAGGAAGTTGAAAGGATCGAGAAGGAGCTGGACGCTCTTGTGGAGCAAATTAACAGCCTGAGCAAAGGCTTTGAATATGAGCCTGCTTTAACTGAGCAATTCTCAAAATTAAAGCGTCTCGTCGTTGTCATGAGTAAGAAAATTGGCTGAAAAATGGCTAGAGTGATGACTGGCGCGTCCATACCCACCCCTTGAGGTGGGTTTTCTTTTTTGCTGACCTCGCGAACAGCATGGTCAGGCAGATCACCAGCGCTTCCACCGGAAGCGCCATTTTGACAGTTACATCCACTGCTAGCGGCATGTTGTAAGTATAATCGAGCACAAAGCGCGTGTACGCAGCATTCAGGGTGTGAATCCATCCAGAAATAAATGGCAGCCATCCCACAAGCATACCTAAGATCAGCAGCAGCATTGACATACTCACCATCGAAGGAAAAAACAGGTTATAGACCAGGCTCATCACAGGGAACTGCTGAAAATGGGTGAGCATCATCGGAATCGTCACCAGATTCACAGCTATTCCTAAAGCCATCGCCTGCCTCAAAAGTGTAACCAGAAGATAGCCATGCTGATTGAAGCGATCCATTTTCAAGGCCTGGCCTAGCCTGCGTATTGGGAACAACTTCTGAAGAAACTGTTCGCAGGGAACGTAGAGCAAAAGGATGGCGGCAGTGGCCGCAAAGCTGTACTGAAAGCCAATATGCAGGCACAAAAGCGGATCGTAGAGCAGAACAGCCATCATGGATAGGCCAAGAGCGTTCAGACCCGACCCTTTGCGCTCCCACAAGACACCAGAGAGAGTAATCATGATTGTGATCCAGGCACGCATGATGGAGGGGCTTAAGCCCAAAAAGAGAAAATAGGCGCTTAAGAACCCCACGAGGCACAGCAAAGCGGAACGATGGCCCATGATGAGTCTGAGAAGGATAGATAGAATCGAGGCGATGATGGAGAAGTGAAATCCTGAAATCGCCATGATGTGCTGAAGACCGAAGCGGCCAAATTCATGCTGCATCAACCGGTCGTCAAATTCCCCTGTCACAATCCCTGTCAGGAAGACAGAGCTGCGCTCATCCACAACATGCCTTGAAATGTAGTTTGAAAGGGCAGCTTTAGCACGATAGCGCACCTCAGCCAGGCTGAAGCTGCGCGCCACTGGGCTCCAGGGTACCTCTTTGGCCATTTTGAACACATAGCCTCCCCTCTCCATCTTCTGCAGGCGTCCCTGAATGATATATGTGCCATCAGCCGAAGGGCGCTGCAGCTCCGGCTTATCCGGCAGAACGATTCGGCAGGGAAGGTTGCGCGCGGTCATGCCACCTGCATCTGGAATAAAAGTTGCGATCTTCCCTCGATAAATCCACTTCCTTCCAAAATGGTGCCTAACATTGGAAAGGGATTCTATCTGAAAATAGGCCTTTCCTGTTACCCCCTCATCAGGCAGTTCAGGAAATTGATAGCGGATCTGGACGGCAAGCAAGACGCATGCAAACAGAGCAACAGCAAGACATACTCTGATCCATGACTTCTGAAAGAAAAGTAAAACTGCGGGAATAATCAGGATGGGAATAGGCTTTAAAGCCGCAAAGCTGCCCAAGAGGCAGGCTAACCCATAGAGGAGACCAGGATATCTGCGCCAGAATTCTGACAGAAACATGGCGGAAGATTGATAATGAAACGGCGCAAATGAAGCAAGCGGAATCTCAAAACAGACCTGACTAAGAGAAGTTATTCAGAGTGATCTGTGATGGATTGGAAATTCATCCGCCGCAGATTGATCAAACTCAATCTCGGCGAATTTATCGTTTAAGCTTTAATATTGTGATTTTTTTGAAGTTGCCTTAAAGAACTTTTATATAGTTTATTTATTATTACAATCCATTTCGGCACAGTGCTTATTAAAAATGCACCGACACCAATTTGCAAAGTAGCAACTGTCGAAATTCCTGTTCCGTTGATAAGCATCATGCCTGATCTAATCAACGCAACTCCCACTGTGGCATACGCTATTGCAGCAATTGCCGCCAACGCAGCACCAATTATTCGGCAAATCAATCCCACTTTTTGTGTAATTTCTGAGGAGTATAAAGGCCTAGGAAGGCCTAGCTGAAGCTTTGGTGCTTGGATGTGAGACAAACCGTTCATATAAATTTCTCCGACGTTAAGGCGATTTCAAATAGATTAAAATAAATTTTATTTTTACACAAGATGCCGACGCGATTTCCAAAGAGAAAAATCATCGTCCATCTCGTCTGAATTCCAGAGAACCTCGAGATCATATATGTTAAGTTGACAAATCTGAGAGCTGTCTGTTAGATCCGGATTCAAACAAGGAGTGGAAGATGGACCAAAAACTGCAAGGTTTGAAAGTCGCGATCCTCATCACGGACGGTTTTGAACAGGATGAGATGACGGCTCCGAAACAAGCTCTGGATAAGGCGGGAGCGCAAACGGTGATCATTTCTCCGAAAAGAGGCAAAGTAAAGGGATGGAAGGCAAAAAATTGGGGGGATGAGTTTACGGTAGATAAAGCGCTCGATGAAGTTAGTGGTGAAGAATTTGATGCTCTTTTACTTCCTGGGGGTGTCGCAAATCCTGATTCTTTGCGAATGAATAATGAAGCTGTCGATTTTGTAAAAAGTTTTGTCAAAGACCATAAACCGATCGCAGCCATCTGCCATGGACCTTGGACACTCATTAATGCAGAAGCGGTCAAAGGGAAAACACTGACCTCCTGGTCCTCCATAAAAATCGATCTCCTCAATGCGGGTGCCAAATGGGTCGATCAGGAAGTGGTTCGGGATGATAATCTAGTAACAAGTCGCAAACCTGAAGATATCCCTGCTTTCAATAAGGCCATGATTGAGTTATTTTCCTCTGGTAAACAATGATCGACTCGAAAGTAGCCATTGTCACTGGAGGAGGTCATGGGATCGGCGCAGAAATTGTGCGCCATTTACTGGTGCAAGGAATGTGCGTTATTGTGGCTGATTTGAAACCCTATTCTGTAGATATTCAAGACCCAACACGGATTCTATGCATTAAAACAGATGTCAAAAGAGAAGCATCCATCAAAAACATGATCCGTCGTGGGCTTAGCCATTTTGGCAGAATTGATTGTCTCATCAATAATGCGGGCCTTCTTCCGAGCGAAAAAAGATCTTTTGAAAATACAACTCTGAAAATTTGGAATGATTATATTGCGACCAATCTGACTGGAGCATTTATTTGCTCCAAACACGCTGCCCCCTATCTAAAAAAGTATAAAGGCACAATTATCAATATGGCTTCAACGCGTGCTTTTCAATCAGAAGGCAATAATGAACCTTATGCTGCATCGAAAGGAGGGCTTGTCTCCTTAACACACGAACTTGCCATCACTCTAGGCCCCGATATACGAGTCAATTGCATCAGTCCCGGATGGATTCAAACGCATAGGGAAAAATTAAGAAGAGTGGATCACTCCCAGCACCCTGTAGGTCGCGTGGGGAAGCCCGAAGATGTGGCCAACCTTGTGAGCTTCCTTATGTCAGAACAGGCTGCCTTTATCACAGGACAAAATTTTGTGATTGATGGTGGAATGACTGTCAAAATGATTTATATGTAAAATAGTGTTCTCTTGAAATGATTTTCAAATCCGTTCGGTCAAAATATCTGAATTAAAATCGATGAGAAAGTCGGCGACCATCTCTTCGGGATCACAGCTGCCGCCCTTTCCGAGAATTTTTGTGAGATAGCGCTGACCCATGGCAGGATCCTCTAATCCGCCATGCAGGTTCATGTAGAGGCAAATTTTTCTTGCGATCTCTTTGGACCAGAGATAGCTGTAATACTTGGAAGCATAGCCTGAAAGATGGCCAAAGGCGCAAAGAAAATGCATGTCAGGGTCGTAAGCCACAATCTGGGGCGTACTTTCGTAGATCTCCTTTTCGATCTCCACCGGATCTTTAAAGCTTCCCTGATAGAGGTTCAATGAGAGACGCGCATAGACAGCCGAAGTGCCCGCACAGTCGCCATTTCCCGATGTCGCTTGATGGGCGGCATCGCCAAATCCCCTCGATTTCAGCAGCCCATCGATAAAAGCATCGGGAAGGCATTCGCCTGTCAGGTAATGCTGACTGATTTTCTTCAAGATCGCCCGGTTCCAGCACCACTCTTCCAGAAGCTGAGAGGGGGCTTCAACAAAATCCATGGTCGTGTTGTAGGCTGCCAGCGTGGGCATTTCCGCCTTGCCGAGAAGGGCATGAATGGCATGTCCAAGCTCGTGGAGGAAGGTCTTGATCTCCCGATGCTTCAGAAGCGCAGGCTTGCCTGGAGTGGGTTTGGAAAAGTTGGTGATAATCGCGACCAGCGCAGGACCATCTGTTGGAGGGATGATGCTGCTGCAGCATGCATGAGAGTATTTATTTGGTCTGGGAAAGAGATCCAGAATGAGGTATCCGATCTGTTCTGATCCTTGACGCACATCAATCAACTGAACTGAGGGATCCCAGAAATCATTTGAAGGAACGATCTGAAATTCAAGGCCGAGAAACCGCTCATAAATATCCAGGATCGACCGGATTGTTCTGTCGGCAGGAAAATACTCGGCGATCTTTTCCTGATCGATATGGAAGTGCTTCTGGAAATAGCGCTGACAGGTAAAGGCAGCATCCCAGGCTTTGATTTGACCTTCTGGTGTCAGTGTCACGGATTCTGGCAGATCCTGAAAAATTACCTGCCATTCCTTTTGGATCTTAGGATAGGCTTTTGCCAACTGCTCGGTTAAGAAAAATTCGACCCGTTCAGGGGTTTTGGCCATTTGGGAGGCAATGTCGAGCTCAGCATAGTTGCGAAAGCTCAGTATTTCTGCAAAATCCTGGCGCGCAGAGAGCAGCTGCTTCAAAACATCCAGATTTTGCGGATAAGCCCGGTTGTGAAAGGTGTGCCAATAGTCGCGCCTGGTGGACTCGACAGAGCAGTTAGTCAGCACCTGATTGGCCGTAGGATAGTCGCAGCGCAGAAGATACATCCCCTGCACACATGTAAGGCTGTTTATAAAATCATCGCCGAGGCCTTTGAGCTCGTCTCGATTAAACAGGATTGAGGATTGATCCTGAGCAATATTCGATTGAAATTGAAGACATAAATGAGCGATCTGCTTCTGCAGCTGCTTCATCGCCTCGAAGCGTTGATCGTCCAATTCGAAACCGCATCTTCGAAAATGGGAGAGCATGGTCTTCATGTAATAACGACGCTCTGTGTTCAGGAAGTCCAAGGGCTGACTCTGGAACAGGCGATAGATCGCGCGATTGGTTTCCAAAAGATCAATATTGACCTCATCCCAGGACATAAGCGCCTCTTCTGCTTTTTGACGCAGCTGGGAATTGGGATGAAGCTTTTTGATGGCAGACAACAGGCTGCCTGCGGTCTGAAATCGTGATGCTGCTTGATCATAGGCTAGAATCGTATTTTCAAAAGTGTGCTGGTCAGGTGGAATGGCTAAAATCTGCTGGATGGCGCTCTCCGCCTCCTTTTTAGCTGTCTGGAAGAGCTCTTCAATCTGGCCCGGATTTTTTGGAAAAAGAGAGGCCGGATCGGCAATTTGAATGCCCTCGCAGACAGGAGAGAAAGCAACCAGAATGAAAGCCAAAAGATAGCGCAGCATAAGTGTCCCTTTTTGACGATTCTATCAGAGACCCATAGGGCATTTCTAATTAAATGAAAAGATGTATACCGAAGAATATTGAAAATTTGGCAAATGGGCTTGCGCGAAAGTTCCCTCTCTTCTCTATAAAATCGCGCACGCGATGGTCCGGGCTACCTCGACTCCTGTCATGCTTATCCACCTGAGTGGAACGAACCTTTCGCGCTATTTTGAAATCCATCTTGTCGAAATTCCAACTGAAATACCGACCAAAAGTAAACTGCACAAGAGGAAGCAGCTCATGAATTTCCCTTTCACAAAGAAATAAACATTTACAGAAGAGATGCCAGAAAATCCTGAACCCGGCGCATTAGGATTTTCACGCTTTTCTGGAATATATATTCTTCCTATTCTAAAGACGGGAACAGGAGCAAAGTTAATTATTTGCTTGTATTTTTTTCCTGCTGCTTGACTTTCTTTCTTTGGCAGTCAGGAGAGGTTCTTTTCCTCATCTTTGTGATGCTTGACGACTTCTTTAGTCATACAAACTCCTTTTTTCGGAGCAAAATATCCAGCATAGCAGCTCTTCGCTCAAGTCAAATTATAATTGGCGTTTTTTTGTAAAGTGGATTTTACACTAAAATTTGTTGAAGAATACTCTCCCCATCCTATATGGTTTAATCCTAAATTTAAGACAAAAGGAATTTATCATGAGAAATCCTGCCGGCCGTCGGTTAATTTTTGAAAAGCAGCATCATGCAGGATGGCAAAACGCCATCGATCAATATATTGATGCGTGTGAAGCTGCAAACAAGACTCTTAACGGCATGAAATCTGCTTCAAATGAAAAAGCCGAAGTTCTTCAAAGAAAAATCAACCGGTTCATTCAGCAAACTCAAACGCAATTTTTAGATATCATACGCACGAGTCTAAAAAATGACTCAGTTGCAAGTGGAGCAGACCTCTCCAATATTATTAAACAATTAGAGTATAAAATCAAAAAAGCTGGTTCTAGCCTCGAATTGATCCAGTTTGAACATTTTCTTGACAAAATCCAAAATAAAGAGGTGAAGAGCGAAGTATCGAAAACAAATAAGGTTCTCATCTCTCAAAAAACAGAAGAAGCCAAAGCTCTTGAACCAGCGATTATCTCTCTTATGCAAGCTTGCGAGGATATTTTACGAGAATTTCATAAAGACATCAATCTAGGGAGAAACCCTATTGATGCAGCATCCTTCAGCAATGACGCCACCTACCTGAAACAGCAGGATGGGCGCCTCACAACACTACTGGATTGTCTGAATGACTGCCTGACTTCAAGCAATCTTCTCACAAGACTGAAACAGCTTCAAGATCTCTGCATGACAGATATTACGCTTATTCCCCTTTTGCAGGAACTCGCGCAAAATAAGACGACCTCTGGCTTAACAGATGTGAATGACTTCTTTGTACGCTGGGGCAAGTGCCTGGCGCGTTTAAGTCCCCATGTGAGCTTTTATTTTCATTTATTAGAGCAGCAAAATCGACTCATGCGCGAAGTTGATCAATTGCATGGTAAGCAACCCCGACCAGCCGTTCACCAAATCACTCTTGATCTTTGCAACGCTTTCCTTCTTGCTGCAGAGGAAAAACCCATTCAGGCTCTTCCTGTTCTCGCCTCACAGCACACCCAAACAACTCCTACTCCTCAGCCCAGACCAAGACCGAAGGCTCTATCCAACCTTATGACTGCAAATTCCAGTCCCCTTATACGCTCACCTGTAAAACATGCTCCCATTCAATTACCTCCCAAAAATGAATCGGGAAGGGAAACGATCTACTCTACTCAACACGATGGGGCATGGACTGACGGACTGAACTTCTTGCGCGATGAAGATCAGAAGGCGTTTAACAACCTTCAGAAGATGCTAGGAGGAGAAAAGATCAGTTACTCTCATGCAAAGGGAGAATTTTTTCCATCTGACGAGCCACTTTCAACTAATCCTGACGGTGAAGATCCAAAAGTGGTGGTAGCCAAGATCAGGATCCATCATTTAACTATCGCAACTGAAAAAATGGTCTTCGATTTATGTCGAAATGAGATGTTTGAAGCTTCACAAAGGACAAAAGTGTCTGACTTTTTGAAAGCCAAAATTGCAAAAATACAACCAGATAAACTGGATGTTGCTCGCTACCAGTTTCCAGCTGTTTTGGATAAACTCTTTAATAAAGTTCGCCTTAAAACGTTCAAAAGCGAAGATGAGAAAAACGACAAGGTTAATCGGAAATCCCTTGAACCATCCCCCATGAAGGTGCTTGCAGCAGCAACACCTGCTGCGACTCCAGTCGCTGCGCCTGTGCAGCCTGCAACCCCACCAAAAGTTGTCGCTAATTTCGCAGCGCCAACTCTACCTCCTACTCCAAAAACACCTGCTGCGACTCCAGTCTTAGCGTCTCCGCAGCCTGCAACCCCACCAGCAGTTGGCGCTAATGTCGCTGCATCAGCTCAAACTCCTTCAGCAGCAACATCTGCTGCGACTCCAGTCGTTGCGCCTGTGCAGCCTGCAACCCCACCAGCAATTGTCGCTAATGTCGCTCCACAAGCTCAAACTCCTACAGCAAAAACACCTGCAGCGACTCCAGTCGCTACGCATGTGCGGCCTGCAACCCCACCAGCAATTGTCGCTAATGTCGCTCCACAAGCTCAAACTCCTTCAGCAGCAACACCTGCTGCGACTCCAGTCGCTACGCCTGTGCTGCCTGCAACCCCTCCAGCAGTTGTCGCGAATGTCGCTGCACCAGCTCAAATTCCTTCAGCAGCAACACCTGCTGCGAATCCGGTCGCTGCGTCTGTGCGGCCTGCAATCCCACCAGCAGTTGTCGCTAGTGTCGCTGCACCAGCTCAAATTTCTTCAGCAGCAACACCTGCTGCGACTCCAGTCGCTGCGCCTGTTCAGTCTCCATCTCCTGTTGCCAAGACCCAGGCAATTGTAAGTCCAGCAATTCAATCACCCAAGCGCCCAGCTGCACCTAAAGGAAAGAAGGCTGCCAAAGCTAAATTTGAACGAAAGGAGAACATTTTCGTCAAAGTCCTCTTTGCCCCATTTCGCTTGATCAAATGGATTTTAACAACGATCCAGAAACGGCTTTTTAAAAAGACTTAAGCTGGTCTGAAAGCTACCCCGTAGGTCTAAACCAGGTAATTCAATGCAAAATGGAACAATTTAAAGGTCTAATAGACACTTTTAAATTGTGTGCTCCTGCGGCTGTGAACCCTCCAGAAGCTGGTGTGCTTGTCCCCTCAACTCAGTTTTCATCCTCCAATAAATTTCAACTCTGTGCAACCGTTAGTCTAAACATTCCCCATGCACATGGCGGAGGGTGAAATTCCCCACCCATTTCAACATATCGGCAGTATCCTGTGGCTGTCTCTCACCAATCATACGAGTTGGTGCAGCACGTGCTTTCTTACATTTTATCCTCAAAATTGCCGCATTATAAGTCGGCTTTTTTCGACAAAAGAGGATAAGCTTGTAATGAAATTCAAATATTTATATGATAACAGATACAGTTTTCAAACGAGTTATCCAATGAGTGCTAGTGTATCAATTTTTTCTCGATCTTCACCCTCTCCTTGTTCTTCCTCTGCGAAAGAAATGGAGAAAGATATTTCGTCTGATGAAAGCTTGCCCGATCAGATGGAGGGCGTTAGTGAAGCTAGTGAGGGAAGCGAAAGTCCCGGCTCTTCTGATAATGAATCTGGCAATTCCTCAAGTGTAGACGCAACAGAAAAAATAGACGAATTATGTGCTCTTCTGCGCAAAGAAGGTCCTTGCGATTTGGGAGAGGTGACAAAAAGTATGATGTCCTTAGCAGAGGACGATATAAACGAAGAGGACCATGACGGAGAGACTGTAATTGATGTCGCCGCGTCCGCTGAGCAGTTTGATGTCTTAGTTTGGTTTAAAGAGAAGTATGTTTGTGATTTAAAAATTAAGAGTAAATTGCTTTCGCAAGCCCTTTGCTCGTGTGCAGGAAAGGGCCTTGCAGCCTCTTGTAGAAAACTCCTCGAACTTGGAGCAGATGTCAATTTTGAACAAGACGACTTCGATGATTATCAAGATTTAACTCCCTTAGGCTTTGCTATCCTTGAAGGGCATGAAGATGCAGTTGAATTTCTTCTGACTGTGCAAGGAATAAACGTTAACCATGTTCATAGGGTTTCTAATGCACGTGAATCTCTTTTACATCTAGCTACCCCATATCCCTCTATCGTGCAAAAACTCCTTAGTGCGGGAGCTGACCCCTATTTAAAAATAGAATCCACAGAATGGAATAAAGGGTCAGGAAGTGCAGTACATCAAGCAATCTATGAAGCACGCACCAGCGCGAAATGGGAGATAATGAATCCTTATCTTGGGTGGCCCCACTTAAGATTCAACGATTATGAAGAGAATCAAGATATCATCAACCCTTTTATCAACACCCAGTTAAAACACCCTAATGATAAAAAGTTAAGTGATCTTATTGAGCGTTTGCATTCCCATCCAAAAATGGGATCACCTCTTTTCACGCTGACGGAAGCAATTCAACATGATGTAAGATTTACTTCAGAGATTTTGCACAGGCGTTGTGGTTACATAGAAGGAACCTTTACTACTAAAGAAAATAGACTGGAAGAAGAAGGTAAAGTCCCAATTCACAGGCAGATTTTCGGTCGTACCGTTGCTTACAATTTAGTACAAAAGGAGCAATGGGGGTTAGCATTAAGTATTTTAGAAAGATACCAAGCGGATATTTCTGATGGCACCTACTTTGATTCTCAAAAGCAAGTCGTGACGAAAGAGAGTATCGTAGATCTCATCGTTCGGCTGGAAAACCAAGCAGATGTAAAAGCAAGCAGCGAAGCTAGTTTTCATTTCGCCACAGGAGTGCTTCACTTCAAAGCTAAGGGTCCCACTGCCCCCGATCTTCATTTTCACTTTCTTACAGCATCAAAGGTTTTTGCAAAAGTAACTCAACCTTACCTGGCTAAAGTCATTGCAAAAGCAGCACTCTTTAAGAAAAGCCATTTTCTGACAAAATGCTATTCAACGCCTCCCGATACTCTTAAGCCCAAAGAACGGGATGGGAACATCGCTAAGCTGATTACTAAGCTTGTCTATAGAGCAAGGAGAAAACCTTGGGATGACGATTCAAAGTGTCAATTGATCCGAAATATCGTTGAAATATACTTGCCGAAATTTAAAGGGAAAGATCGAGGGTACTATGAGGCATGGATCAAACAATATGAAAGCGAAACCCATGATTATTATGGCATAGATCTTTCGGAAAATTCCGATGAAATAGAAGAGAGGCATTTTTCCAAGCAATCACCTTTTATTTGGCATACTCTGACGCAACATTTCGAAATGTTGATCGAAAAAGCAGAAGGAGACCGCTTTGCTGATTGGTTGAATAAATTTGAGCAATCTCCCGAAGATACAGATCAAGAAAAAATTGCAAAATATTTTCACCAATTTGAAAGAGCTCCTGAACCCGTTCAGGCAAGCCCCGATGTACAGCGAGATCTCCACACTGTCAATTATTTTGCAGCTCAAGGGAAATTGGAAGAAGGGCTCAAAAGCATTAAAACAAAGTTCATGATCGCCCAAATCCGGGGCATAACGTACGATACGACACTTTGGTCCGCGCGGGCAAGACGAAATCATCGTAAATTAGATGAAGTAGAGAAACCTTACTTCAGTGCTGGCGTGTATGATTTGGCCAAAGTCAAAATGAGTGTATCGTTGAATGATGATATGAAAATAACACTTCTTGAAAAAGGTAACGAACTCAAAGCTAAGTTACTCGCTTTGCGCACTGAACGTCCCACAGGGAAGAAATCAAAAAAAACAGCTATTAACTACGGAAATAGGGCCAATGAAATTCAAGAGCTCTATTCTAGAAAAAAGAGTGAATTCGAGAAATTGCTTCCACGCTTAAATTTAGGAACACTTCATAATCCATTTGTCTCCTGTGGAAATACCCCTTTTCATGCCTTGAAATATGCTTATGGGATTAAACCATACCAAGAAAATAAAGAAAATCGGTTACGTCCTCGTTGGAATCGTGAGGGGGTTGCTGAACGACCTTATTCAGGAAAGGTATATCTTTCTCTCCATCCATTGGAAGATTTTGGACCAAATGGCCCGTTGGATGTCCCCTCACTTTACTTTCAAGGGATGATCAATTTGCCTGCGCGCATTCTCAACGAGCGGGAATCCACACATCCTGCTTACATTCCTGCAAACCGCGTGGTGCATACTTATATTGCAAAATACCCCTCTTTTGACAAACCCTATAAATCGATTTATCTGTACAAGTATGGGTTAAAAAAAACCGTTTATGAATCCCTTCGTCGACTTATTTTAAAATATGCCCCCCATACTCCTGCGCAAAAGGCCGTTAAAGCAATGTTAGGAGAGTATCTTTGCGCCTATCACGAAGTGCGCCTTCAAGAAAAAGCACTCGAACTTCTTAAAGATATTCATCCAGGATCTGTGCTCATTTACCGCTCAGAAATAGGAGGCTTTACTCTCACGCGTCCTGTCTACGTTTTTCCAAACAACCCAGGCAAAAGCGAAAAGCACAGCCTCGATCACGATGCTATCAAACGCCGCCGTACGGACCGCCTCGCTCACAATCCCCATGGATCTTAAGAGACTTTAGGACCTCATAATTTCATGGCTCAACTTTCGTCCCTCCAGTTATGGCTGTATAAAGAGAGATGCAAGACTAAGTCTTCACCTGGCAAAGGCGTTTGGGATTGACAGACGGCCCTTTATTCGAAGTTTCGACGTTGGGGATGCGTTTTTTAATGAGCGGGTTCACCTTTTCAGAAGGAACCTGCTTTTCCTTGGCGCTGAACCCGTGGGGGTGATCCACTTCAAAAGGCGACGGAGAACGTTTGCTTTGACCAATTTTGGCTTTTGCATTCAGAGATTCGAGAAGGAGAACATCTTTCAGCGTGGGCAGAAAGGCTTGGAATTCGTCGGCATTCGAAGTGCCTGATGCGACAATTAAGTACTTATAAGTCAGGATGTTATCATCTGTAAGGGCGATCACTTTTTTATCGGTGTCCACCTGAAGCAGCTCCCCTAGAAAGTGAAAGGCGTCCTGGTGCAGATTAGAAATCTCGAGGCGCAACCTGTCCAGCTGCTCGAGACTGGCTACTTCGAGATTATTGAGCTGGAAAACATGGGGAAAGCCAGGCTGGGAGCGGTCGATGAGTGCCACCTCAACGTGCGCGTGCTGGTTGAGCTTGGGACGTCTAAGCTCTTTGAACTCCGGCCGTGCAATCTGAAACTGGGGAATATCCATACTATTGGCACTATAGCAGTGGCAAATGGAAGCGTCAACTAAATATTTGGAGCGCAAAATTGCGGAAAATGTGCTAGAAGGAAAATCATGAACCTACTCAAAAACATCATGCTGTCAGCTGGTTTGCTATGCCAGATGGCTCTATTTGCTGAAATTGACCCTGATAAGGCACTGTTGCGCTTACAAGAGGGCAATACGCGCTACATGAAGGATCAGTCAACTTGTCCAGATCGTGCTCAGATCAGGCGCGAGGCTGTCTCTTCCAAACAAAAACCCTTTGCAACCATTGTCGGCTGTTCGGATTCGCGAGTCTCGCCAGAGATTCTCTTTGATCAGGGCATCGGCGACCTCTTTGTCGTTCGGGTGGCAGGCAACGTGGTGGGTCCGGTCGGACTCGACAGCATCGACTACTCAGTCATCTACCTTGGCTCAAATTTGATCGTCGTGCTTGGCCATGAAAACTGCGGCGCCGTAAAGGCTGTCTTAGACAATACAACGAAGGATATCGAAACAATTGCGAAACTAATAGAACCCGCCATCAAGGACCATCATGAGCTCCCTAGCGCCATCAAGGCCAATGTCCAACAGGTCGTCAAACTGCTTAAAGAGAGCCCCGTCATTTCGCGCCTTGTCAATGAAAAGAAGCTGAAAGTTGTTGGCGGCTATTACAATTTAGTTTCAGGCAAAGTCGATTTTCTAGAATGAAAATGTTAGTAAGGAAAATATGGATCGCCATTTGAAGGATTTCTTTTCGACGGGTTCTGACGAGCCGCAGAGAGGCAGTTTTCATTCGGTAATCACCCTGCATCATGCCCCGGATATTGACTGGCCGGCGATCTCGCAGTTGGTGCCCGATCTTTGCAAAGGCTGGTACGAGCTTTCGCGGCTTCCAACCAAAGACCGCATCGAATTTACCCGCGATTTCTGGCAATCAAAATTGCCTTATCACGAAGGCTTCAGCGAATTTCTTTCGCGCTTTTTCGACAATCTCGATGATGTCGGCGTCTATATCACCCAAAAAAAGTTTGACGATCCTTATGAAGTCAACCTGGTCTATAACCTGAAAGAGGACAGCGGTTTTTATCGCGGTGGATCTCCTGCCTCCGAAGAAAAACTTGTACATCTCCAGAAGGCTTTTCCCGACTTTTTGCTGCCAGCTGACTTCCTCTCCTTCCTGCAGATTCATGACGGATTCTGGAAAACGACTGATGCCACAGGGATTGCGCATTCGGCTCAGATGCGCGAGCTGTACGACCGTTTCCAGGAAATGGTCGCAAAATTTGACATTCTCAAGACTCCCAAAGGGGCAGAGATTGATCCCAAACAGCTGATCCCATTTTACGAATCTTTCGGCATGCCCTATCTGCAATGTTTCTGGGCCGAATGGTATCCGGCAGAGGAGATGGGCAATGTCTACTATTCCGATCAGACCCAAACGATCTGCTGCGAGCCAGGACAAGAGCCCAGCCCCGAGAATATGGCATTTGCCACTTTCCTCGACTGGCTCAAATTTTATCTTGAACGGATAGACTGACTATTGAGGCTTTTGCAAAACTCCAATTGGGGGCAAAAGCCTCTATTTTTTCCTTTTGGCTTTTTCCGCTTCATTCTATAATCTTTTCATTATGTATCGGGTTGAAGACCTCTATAAGCAGTATGGGGATGCTCTCGGGCTGGAATTAGTTGCTGGCAGTGCAGGGCTTCGACGCAAAATCCATGTTCCTGAAGCACAGCGACCAGGATTGAGTCTGGCCGGATACCTCAAAAACTACGCTTCGAAGCGCATTCTCATATTTGGCAAAGTTGAAATTGAATATTTACGCGATCTGGACCCAGCTGTAAGGGTCGAAAGGCTGAAGGCTCTTCTCACTCTTGAGATGCCGGCCGTCATCATCACCCGCCGCTACCGGCCTCCCAAAGAGCTTGTCAACCTGTGCGAGAAATTGGACATTGCCCTCTTGCGGGCAAGCATGAGCACGATGAATCTCCTCAGCAAACTCATGGTCCTGCTCGCCGAACAGTTTGCCCCCAGCATGAGCTGCCATGGCACACTTGTGGAGGTCTTTGGGGTAGGAGTGCTGATCCAGGGCGATTCCTCTGTCGGCAAAAGCGAAGCCGCTCTGGGATTGATTGAGAGGGGTCACCGTCTGGTTTCCGATGACATTGTCAAAATCCGCAAAAGGGAAAATACCTATATTGAAGGCAGCGGCGCGGAACTTACCCGGCACCACATGGAGATCCGCGGCATAGGGATCATCAATGTTGCCCACCTCTACGGGGCTGTCTGCGTGCGCGACAGCAAAAGCATCGACCTGGTCGTCAAACTGGTGGATTGGGACGACAAGCAATTTTACGATCGTCTGGGTTTGGATGAAAAACAGACCACATTCCTCGGCGTCAATATCCCTTTCCATACCCTTCCTGTGAAACCAGGCCGCGATGTGGTGCTGCTCTTAGAAACGATCGCCCTGAACCATCGCCTCAAGCGTATGGGATACAACTCAGCCAAAGAATTCAAAGCCAAACTCCTCGATATGATCGCCTCGTCCTCCAATCATAAGAGAGTAAACCGCGAATCGAAACGCCTACTAAAGACAAAGGAGCATGAATCTTGAAACTCGTCCATAAGCTTCAGGTGAAAAATCCTATGGGGCTGCACACTCGTCCTGCGACAATGATTGTCAAACTGCTGCAAAACTGTAAAAGCGATGTGACCTTTAGTTACAAGCGTATGAATGTGAATGCCAAGAGCATATTGAGCCTGCTTATGCTCGCTGCGAAGAAAAATTCCCGCATCACCATCACCATTGAGGGTGAAGATGCAGACGACACATTAGGCAAGCTCGTCGAAGCATTCGATTCACAGTTTGGAGAATAAACAAAACATGAAAATCCAGGTTCAAGATTATCTTCGCCGCGGGGTCCCCATCTGTCGAGGGATAGCGATCGGAAAACCATTCATCTTCAATCTCGTTGAAGATGACATTCCCGAATTCACGATCGCTGTCGACGATCTCGATGCGGAGATCCATCGTTACCGCACCGCTCTGGAAAAGGCGAAAGAGGAACTGGCCCAGCTTAAAAAACAGCTCGAACATGACCATATCCTCGAAGGGGCCGCCATCCTGGATGCCCAGCAGCAGATGATGCTTGATCCCCTCCTCAACTCAGATGTGGAGCAGAAGATCCACAAAACGCGGCGCAACGCCGAATCGGTGTTCCAGGATGTAATCAAGCAGTATCAGAAGCGTTTCAGCGCCATGACGGATCCTTTTTTCCGCGAGCGCTTCAAAGACATCCACGACATTTCCCGCCGGGTCATGAGCCATTTGCTTGAAACAGTGCGTTTTTCGCTCGCAGACATTCCGGAAAATTCGATCATTTTTGCGCGAGAATTCAGCCCTTCAGATATTGCGGAAGCCAACAATGCCCACGCTGGGGCTCTCGTCGCAGAGGCCGGCTGTACGATGTCGCACGCGGCGATTGTTGCTAAAGCCAAGGGAATCCCTTATGTGGCCAACGTCAACTTTTCCAGCATGGAGCTGGATGAGGATACGTTGGTCATTGTCGACGGCCGCACGGGAGAGGTCATCATCAATCCCTCGCCCGAGACACTCCACCACTATCAGCAGCTCTACGTCAAGCTCAACACCCATCTGCATGCCCTGAGACGTGCGGGCAACCTCGAAGCCGAAACGTATGACGGATACAAGGTGAGACTGTCGGCCAACATCGACATGCTGAATGAAGCCGAGATGCTCCATCAGTATGGCAGCAGCGGGGTAGGTCTGTTCCGTTCCGAGTACATATTTCTCGCCAACGAGCGCTTTCCATCAGAAGAGGAGCAGTTTCACATCTACCGCCGCGTTGTCGAAAAAATGCGCGGCTTGCCTATCGTCATCCGCACCTTTGACGTCGGCGGCGATAAAGTCATCAACGACCGCAAGATGCCCCACGAGACAAATCCCTACCTGGGGTGCCGGGCGATTCGCTTTCTGCTCAAGGAGAAAGAGATCTTTAAAGCGCAACTGCGCGCCATCCTGCGCGCGAGCGCTTATGGGGATGTCAGCATCATGTTTCCCATGGTCTCCGCCCTGCCCGAGCTGCTCGAAGCCAAAAGCCTCATCAAACAGGCCCAGGAGGAACTCCGCGACAGCGGCGAACCGATCGCGACGCATGTGCGCATCGGCTGCATGATCGAGGTCCCCTCGGCTGCCATCATCTCGGACCTGCTCGCCAAAGAGTGCGACTTTCTCTCGATTGGAACCAACGACCTCGTGCAGTATGCGCTGGCGGTCGACCGCGACAACCACACTTTAAGCGGCCTCTACTCGGCAACCCACCCCGGCGTCATCCGCCTGATCAAGCACATCGTCGCCGAAGCCAACCAGCAGGGCATCCCCGTGACAGTCTGCGGTGAGGTTGCGGCCGACCCACGCTTCACTCCCCTGCTTCTCGGCTTGGGCGTTCATGAACTCTCCGTCGCCTCGCGCTACCTGCCCATCATTAAAAACGCCATCCGCTACACAAGCATTGTCGCCGCCAGCACCCTGGCAGAAACCATCCTCAAGCTGCCCACTGCCCTCGAAATCGAAGAGCTGCTCAATCAGGAGTATAAGCAGAACGTTCCAGAAGATTGTTTCTACAATTGCTAGAGCTAGTTGCAAAACTCGCTAGTCTACCCAATTTTCGACTTTCAAATGGGGAATACGAAGGAATTCTTTACCATTGTTTGTAATAAGCACGACTCCTAAAGCCAAGGCATGAGCCGCTATCCAGAGATCGTTGTTGCCAATGGGCTTGCCCTGTTTTTCCAGTTTACTGCGAATTTCGCCGTAAAACTTTCCTGTTTCTACAGACATGGGCAAAGCAGGGATGAGGCTTGTCAGCTCATCCAGAGCCTTCATTGCTAATCGAGGATGGTGGCTCTTTTGAGCTCCGTATAGGAGCTCGCCATACGTGATTGTCGACATGGCTACCTGTCCAACAGCAAGCTGCTCAAATTTGCGAAGAACAGAGAGAGGCTTTTGCTTTGCGATATAGATACAAATATTCGTATCCAGTAAATATTGAAGCATGTTTAAAAACTCTCCCGCTCTTGTGAAGGGAGGTCTTGCCTGCCTGACTCAAAAAAGTCTTCGGGCATCTTAGCCAACAGATGAAAGGCCTGTGAAAGATTTTTTGGGGTTTCCCACATAATGAGTTTCCCCTCTTTTTTCTCGATTGAAACCTCGTCGCTCGAAAATTGAAAATCGCGAGGTAATCTGACGGCTTGCGAGTTTCCAGACATAAACACCTTGGCCTTACGCATCATAACCCCCTAAAGTATATATCTTCAGTATATACAATGACGAAATATTTGGCAACCTAATCATCGTTTTGGATTGATATTTATCAAAGGTTACTTCAATCGATAGCGTTAATTATTATTTAGAATTAAAAATATGGTTAGATATAATTAAAATATGATAATTAATGCGGAGTATTTATGAATACAGCAATTTTCGAAAATAATCTAGATATTCTATGGAATCAACCCGATGCACGCTTGACTTGCGACAAAAACGACAAACTGTCGACAATCTCCTCATGGAATGTGATCGGCCGTTTAATCAATTGGATTGCGGATCGAAATGGCTCTATGACGCGTAAAATACAAGAGGCGGCGCAAAAGACTTTGCATCAAGTCGTCGAAGAAAACAATCAAGGCAAATCCCATCTCGTTTATGTAAGAAACAGCGATCATCATATTTTTTTCGACGCAACGCTGGCCTATTCTCCTTATTTTCCAGCCGATTATCTTGCCAAACGGATAACAGATATTCCAACATTAAAGACGGATTCCATCCAATCCGAAGCAAATCTTATCTTTGCCCAAAAAGATCGCTATCCAAAGTCTAGCTACCCTGATCCTGCCCCAAATATGGACAATCGTGTCTTGCATTGGGATCAAGGCCCACTTCACACGAGATAAGGAATCATTGTTTAGGATTTTTAGGAATGGGTTTAAGTTTTTTAGTGATATCTGCCATTGTAAGCGCAGGCTGCGGAGCATCCGACTTCGATCTGGCCCTTGTCGCAGGCTGAGCTGATCCCTCGGCAGCCGTCTGCTGCACTGTAGGCAGCGCATCCCCAGCTGCTTCAACTGCTGGTTGTTGCTTGGCAGCTGCTTTCTTCAATCCCTTACCCACTGGAGGAGGAGGCGGGATAAACGCGAGGGGCAGTTGCGCCACTTTCGCGGATAACGCTTCGATCTCATGATTCAATACGTTATGCAAAGCCATTACCTGAGCATGCGCCCCTTTCCAAAAGTAACAGCTCAACCAGCGATTATGGCGCTGATCGAAGCGTGTAATTCTATCACTAAGAGCCTGTTTGACTTGCGGAATCAATCGCTGCAAAGTTTCTTTGCTTTCAGCGTTAGGAAGATTCGTAAGGGAGCCCTTGACTGCTTCAATTTTCCCTACTAGAGCCCTTAGAACAAAGTCAAATTG
>JAJFUZ010000107.1 GCA_021372155.1 Parachlamydia sp.
TCCGCTACTTCTTTGTCCGCAAGGTGATGTTTATCCGCTATGCTCAAGGCTATGTCTTTCTGCCAGGTGGCTTTGGAACGATGGATGAACTCTTTGAAGCCTTGACGCTGATCCAAACTAAGAAAATCCATCCCTTTCCCATTTATCTGATGGGAAAAGAGTATTGGGCGGGACTGATCGACTGGATAAAAAGCAAAGTGTTGACGGACGACTGCATCATTGCTGAAGACCTCAACCTCCTGCAGATCACAGACGATCCGGAAGAAGTCGCCAATGGCATCGAGCGCCATTATCAGCGCGACCGCGCTGAACGGAATTTCTAGTAAATTTCAAAACATGCTACATTGGTAGCTTGAAAAAAATCATGAAAAATTTTACCTTATACTTGTATAAATTATTATGGGGAATAAATTATGAATTTTGATTTAACTACATATACCCTACAGGGACAGGGCGGTGTACAAGGGCAACAAATGCCGGGAGTGCAACTTGCCTGGAACACAGGTAATGTACAGGCTGTTGTCAACCATATCGACGCCCAACTCAATTTATCGATTCAGCAAAAAATTGAAACTATCCTGGATTGTCTATCACAAGCACTCGTACATACTGGAAGGTATAAAGGTAAATTTATCAGTGAGCTAACTCACCGAGTGCTGCAATATTCTGTAACAGATGCTCAGGAAACACAAAGAGCGATTACGACTCTTTCTACCAAATTCGATATTCACTTGAAAGATACCATAGAAAATGTTAAGTCCCTCATCTCCATTTATTTACCCAATCAACACATCCGTCTACAGAATTTTCAAGCCCTACCGCATATAGCCTTGCAACACATCAGAATAGATCGCTTTTTTCTCATTCCAGCCGTCCAGCCTAATGCCTTACCCCAAATCCCTCAACCAATCAATATTTTAGAGATAGGGGATATAACCGCTCTCTCTGAATACCTTGACAGCCATAATGCCCCCAATCCTCTCAAATTATATATTTTTTTATCCTGTCTTGCCCAATCCTTGTCAGACACCAAGCTACCTCAGCGATCGAATTGTGAAAGTCAGTTAAAAAATAAAATTTATCATTTAACAAAACTTAATCCTCAAGCAGCTGGAATGTGTTGCGAACATATTTTATTCAATGAGAACTCTCAATTGCAGCCTGTGATAAAAACAATAGAATACATGACAAAAACATGGCATGCAAAAACATGGCATCATTTTAAAGATACCTACAGTAAAAATAGAAATTACTTTATGGCTGGTTTTCAACTTGCTTTAGTTGGCGGCTTAATCATCGCGATAAGCACACCCAATCATACATCTTTTGATCGTAACAAGAAGATAGTTGCATGGTCCATCACTGCGATGGCCATTTGTGGGATCATGCTTCCCCTTTTCGAATCCTTTATTCTCTCATTTTCCGAGAAACCGTAGCTCGTGCAATTTTTAAGCTTGACGTTCAATAAGAAAATGAATATCTTAAGGAAAAAGAATCAGGAGGTGTTTATGGCTTACTTCTGCGGGTTATCTTGGTTCGGAAATAGTAAATACGAAAGGCTTTCAAAAAAGCAAGATAATTATGGTATCACTGAAATACAAGCTTGGATAAAAAGAAATCCAAAACTATCTTCTCATCCACTTACATTGGAAGAAATCACTCAATACGCTCAAAATGTTCTTCGTGATCTTCCAGTCATCGTAACCTCCGCAAATTGTCATCTTGTAGAGAATCATCTTGTCATGCTAGCAAAGCAAAGCGACTTTATTCAGACAGCTTTCTTTAATAATATTTCGAAAATTAATTGTGAAAACGATTCTATTTCAAATTCTCTAGCTTCAAAAATAATTTAGATAACTAGCTGTTTATTTACAGTTCATGCTTTCTGCCTCATGGAAGCTAAAGTTTAAGAACGCTTGAGTCGCATAGATCCAAACTAAATTTTTGGCCTGCAAAAAGCAAAAGAGCCGTGGCATTTCAGCCACGGCTCATTCTA
Source organism: Parachlamydia sp. (assembly GCA_021372155.1). Classification (GTDB taxonomy): domain Bacteria; phylum Chlamydiota; class Chlamydiia; order Chlamydiales; family Parachlamydiaceae; genus JAJFUZ01. The sequence goes on from JAJFUZ010000107.1 coordinate 1,997, forward strand.
TCTAGTTCAAACACTTGGAAGGCGTATAGGTCGCCGAGCAGGTGATGTTGATCAGGATATCAGGACGGAACATGGAATAGAAAAACTGGTCGTTGGTGCCGATGATGATCGTATCACCGATGTACCACTTCATCCAGACTTCCTGTTCAAACCAGTTGGAAGGCAGGGTCCACTTGGAGCCGTCGCTGAGCAGAAGATACTTCTGGTCTTTATTGATGTCTTTGATTGTCAGGCGATAGAAGCTGTCGAGATAGGGAGCAGCGCTCAACTCGACTTCGATTTTGTGGTTAGTGCGCTCGTTGTGAAGGCGGTATCTGTAATTGGAATTCTTGTCACCTTTCAGGATGGCAAGTGGATCGCCCACAACCCATTCCAGAAGCTTCTTGCGCTCGGCTGGCAGGACAAACCACAGGGAGCCGTCTTCCAGTTCCACCTGGTCTCCATAGGCGGAGACGCCCGAGTAGAGGTGGTAGGAGCCTTTGTGGCCGCTCTTATGGTCTGAGCCATTAGTGATTGTTTCGAGATGATATTCTTCAAGAGACTGGCCCTGTTCGTAGGCCTTCATCTGCTCGGCTTCCGTACGAGCCTCTTCAATAGCACGATAGCTGACATTGGAAATCGCGCGGGAGTCGAACTGCTCGCGTTCTGCTTGAGCAGCGGTTAAAGCTGTCACCACCATCAGTGTGGCGCACAGCAATGCTGAACTAATTTTTGTAAGGTTCATATATCCTCTTGTTTTTCAAGTTAGGTTAATTATAACAACACTCATTTCAATTTACGACCTTTATATATATGTTCAAAAAATTAAGTCTATATAAAGGCCTTATGAATTTACGTTAAATGTTCTCAAGGTAAAAATTGGCACCCCTCTGAGACGAGACGGTCGATGTAGGTTAAGTCATATTGTCCCTTAAGAAAGTAGGGGTCTTGCAGCATGAACAGATGAAATGGAATCGTCGAATAGACACCGCCGATATGGAATTCGCGCAGGGCCCTCTTGGCGTAGGCCACAGCTTCTGCGCGATCCTTTCCATGCACAATCAGCTTGGCAATCATTGAATCGTAATTGGGCGGGATCGTATAACCGGAATAACAGGCGCTGTCGACGCGCACGTGCGGCCCACCTGGAGGCAGATAATATTCCAGCCGGCCTGGCGATGGCGCGAAGTTGTGGGCGGGATTTTCTGCGTTGATCCGAAACTGGAAAACATGGCCTGTAAAGGTGATCTCTTTCTGCTCCATCTGAAGCTTTTCGCCCTGAGCAATGCGCAGCTGCTCTTTCACAAGGTCGATCCCGGTGAGTTCTTCTGTGATCGTATGCTCGACCTGGATGCGGGTGTTGACTTCCATGAAATAGAAATTGCCCTCTTTGTCGAGGAGAAATTCGACAGTCCCGGCCGAAAAGTATTTGGCCTCTTTCACAACGTTCACAGCGGCCTGGCCTATCTTTAAACGCTGTTTGGGGCTTAAAACTGGACTTGGGCACTCTTCGATCAGTTTCTGGCGCCGACGCTGGATGGTGCAGTCGCGCTCGCCCAGATGGATATAGTTGCCATGTTTATCTCCGAGCACCTGCACTTCGATGTGGCGAGGATTGAGGATCATGCGCTCCAGGTAGACATCGGGATTGCCAAAGCTGACCTCCGCCTCGGCACGCGCTGCGGCAAACTGCTTTGTGAATTCCTCTTCATTCTGTGCGATGCGAATCCCCTTCCCTCCCCCACCAGCGGCAGCTTTGATAAAGATGGGGTATCCGAGCCGCTTGGCTTCCTGGAGGGCCTGTTTCATATCGACTACGACGCCATCAGTGCCCGGGATAACAGGACAACCAGCTTTTTTAGCTGTCGCCTTGGCTTTGGCCTTATCTCCCAAAAGCGCGATCGCGGCTGGCGATGGGCCGATAAAATTCAGGCCGCAGCTTTCGCAGATGGAGGCGAAGTTGGCATTTTCGCTTAAGAAACCATAGCCCGGATGGATCGCATCGGCGCTGGTGATTTCACAAGCTGAGAGAATATTGGGAATTTTAAGGTAAGAGCGATGCGAGGGAGCTTCGCCAATGCAGATCGCCTCGTCAGCATGAAGCACATGGAGGGCTTCCGAATCTGCCTGTGAATAGACGGCAACAGTCTGCAGGCCAAGATCGTGGCAGGCTCTGATGATTCTCACGGCAATTTCGCCGCGGTTGGCGATCAAGACTTTTTGCATACGTGTCAGGGAGTTACGCGAAAGAGTTTGGTCCCAAATTCAACAGGATGTCCACTTTCGATGAGCACCTCAGCGATCGTCCCGGTTACTCCTGCCTTGATCTCATTCATGACCTTCATCGCCTCGATGATGCAGACGACATTGCCTTTCTCGACTTTGTCTCCTACCTTGACAAAGGAGGGATCCTCAGGCGAAGGCGCGCCATAAAATGTCCCGACCATCGGCGATGTGACAAAAAGGCTGGTGGTGTCCTCCTTTTCAGGATGCGCCGAGCTGCTCAATGTAGCTCCGGTTTCTCTTGCCCGCGCAAGGGCGGTATTTGTTCGCCTCTGTGTCACCTCTCCAGGAGTAGGCGGCTCCTCTGCCAACTCGAGGGTTTCAGCACCGCGAAGGCCATTTTCTTCACGTTCCAGCTGCAGTTCGAAATCTTCTTTTTTCAGGGAGAGACGTTTGGTTCCCGTGCGCCCCATGGCCGCCATTAATTCTTTGATCTGCTTGAGCTCCACTCTTAGCCTCCAGGTCGCGGTATTCTATACGCGTTGTATGTACTCGTCAGTTTTTGTGTCTACCTTGATTATATCGCCCGCTTCGATGAACGGAGGAACCTCGATTTTCGCACCAGTCTCCAGCATGGCCAACTTCGTTCCGGCAGCAATGCTCTTCGCATCCCCCTGTTCTGTCTTGACGACAAGAAGTTCCAAAAATTGCGGAAGCTCGACGGAAAAAACGGTGGGGCCATAAAAGGCAGCCTTGAGGTCCACGCCCTCTTTCAAATAGCTTACCTTGTTGCCAATGATCGTCGCAGCAATCAGCACCTGATCGAGATTGCCGATATCAAGAAAGAGATAATCTTTTCCTTCCATATAGAGATACTCGAGCTTGCGCTCGACGAGAGAGACATCGGTGATGGGCTGATTCAGCTTGAAGTTTTTTTCAACCAGCTCCTGCGACCCCAGATCGCGCAGCTTAGTCTTGATAAAGGGAGTTCCCTTTGGAACGGTAACCTTGACGCAGCTCTCAACGCGATAGAGCTTGTTGTTCAGGGAAAGCGTCATTCCAGGGTGAAGATTATTACTTGTCGCCATAGCTCCTCTTGTTGCTTAAGCCCACTTGTTTATGCCCACTTGTTTATGCCTTTGTGCGTAAAGAGCGCACCGCTGCGGCCATGTCCGGCTGTTTAAAAATATAGGTTCCTGCGACCAGCACATTGGCTCCCGCTTCGATGCATTGCCTGGCCGTCTCCGCATTGATGCCGCCATCCACTTGAATCTCAAATGGAGGCAGTTCCTTCGTTCCAGGCTCTACGGTGATACCACCCTGTCGGATATCCAAGCGATCGCAAACCTCGCGGGTAAATTGTACCTTCTCCAGCACTTCCGACATGAAATCCTGCCCCCCAAAACCGGGATGGACCGTCATCAACAGGAGCAGGTCGCATTTATCGAGAAATTTGGGGATAAAGGAAAGCGAAGTTTCTGGACAAAAGGCCAGGCCTGCCTGAATGTTGCAGCGTCGGATAAACTCGAGCGTCTCTTCGACATCCTCTGTCGCCTCAAAATGGAAGGTAATCCGGTCTGCCCCCGACTCCACGAATCTCTCCACATAGTCGTAGGGATTGTAGACCATGATATGGACATCGAGAAACATGTTTGTGGCACGGTTGATTGCAGCCACCGCCTGCGGGCCAATCGTGAGATTGGGCACAAAGTGTCCATCCATGACATCGACATGCAGGTAATCGGCTCCGGAATCCTCAATGCGCTTCGCCTCTTCAGCGAGATGGCCAAAATCGCCGGCTAGAATCGATGGGGCGATTTTGACAATATTTTCTGCCATGGTCTCATTTTGTTTAACGAAAGGTATATTGATACCCAATTCCCCTCTGAAAAGTCAAGCATAAGCTGAAAAAAACTGCAAAAGCACACTTTAATTCAGTTCCGGCAAGCGTTAATTTATTATTACTAAATATTAAATAATTTAGTAACATTAAATTATATACTTAGTAACTTTAAATATGACAAATCCATTATCTAACAAACAGTCACATCCCTTGCACGGTGCGCAACCCTTTGCAGGAAAAGCAAGTGAACGAAAAAAAACGGAAGCTATCGACACGAAATCCGCACCCAGACACATAAACTGCAAGCGCCCTTTGCGGACATTCTGCAGGATATCGAACAGAACAAAGAAAATTTGAGCCTGACAAACTACAAAGTTGCCGTACAAACGGTGAAAGGGATAGCAAATTTGCAGGCCAACAAAGAAAAGTTGGACAGAGAACATCTTACCCAGAATGTCTATCAATTGACAGGAATGAGCATCCATGCCTCAGAAAACTATCCCAACGTGGAACGCTTTATCGATGGTATTGAGCTGGCAGTCAAAACCTTGCAAAACGCATATGGGGATGCCAGCACAGACAATGACAAGCTCAGATTGTTCCGTCATGGCCTGGAGGACGGAGGCTGCTTTGAAGCTCGAGTGGAAACCCTCTATCATTACTTGGAAGAGACGGCAACTTTGGCGGGAAGCTTGAAGTATGAAATCATGGAGCTGAATATCCGCAACAACAGGCCGAAATACGAAGCGGTCATTCTGGATGATTTGGTACCCTTTCTCCAGGAAAGCCAATTCTTCGAGCACCACCATCTTGACAAGGCGACTTTTAAAGACCATCCCGTCATCATCGAGCTACAGGGCAAGGATCTGATCGCATCCGACAAACCCAAGGATCCCATAGCTCTCATAGACGAGGCTTTTTCCACCTATACAGATTATGGAAAAGGCGAAGATGCTTTCCTCAATTATTTATCACAAACTCTTTCAAACCATTCAAAAACAGAATTAAAAGTATTACTTAATAATTATTTTACTAAAAATCCTGAAAGAAAAACTTGGCTTTGACATTTACTATAACTTTATATATAATGCTGTCATGCAATGTGACACGCTTTCCCTTCAGCAGCCCTATTCTCGCATCTTGTCAGACCTGAAGTCTTTTAGAGAACAATTGCCCCAGTACGCCATCGCTGTCCATACCGTGACCAGCATTGCCATTTTAGAACGAAACAAAG
>JAJFUZ010000191.1 GCA_021372155.1 Parachlamydia sp.
GGTAGGTCCTAAAGCCTGTAGATTCTACGGTGTTGAGTAACATGACAACCTGTTAACATTTTTGCTAAACAAATCCGTAGGAGGTATTTATGATGCAAGACTTGAGCAGAACAAACACTATCACACCATCCGTTGCCGACAGCGTGGCATCGTTAAATACATCAGCCATCCGTACATTCAAAGATTTGAATGCAACTGAATCTGCCGAAAGAATCAGACAGGTCTCCACAATGTTTGCTGACGGCAAAGCGGAAACAATACCAGGAACGGGACATTTAAAATTTTTTGAATCTCCGGACGGAATAAAATATTTTGGAATTAATAAAAACGATCAAACAAAAGTTGATTTCTCATTTATCAAATCAAAAATTTTAGAAAAATTGGGTTTAGCACCAAATACTCCGGTTATTCAGATTATTGGCGACTCAGGCAAATTTTCACCCGAAGGAACAGCCTTTGCAACCCAACAAATGGCCAAAGTCTTAGCAAACAATCCTAACGCGCTTTTCTTGTGGGGCTATACGGCAAGCGGTGCCCCTGGCAATGATACAGCTGATGTAAATGGCATATTTAACGCTCTCCGCGATGCCAATCCTGACTTGGCAACTTTAGCAAATGTTGTCGACTTTGGACCCAAAACAAGTTCCGATCCCCAAAAAATTGCTGACACAGCGACTGTCATCCATGATTATAAAGCAAAAGTAGCTACTGCTAGCAGAGTATTTTGCGTCGTCTACAACAAAGCACAGTTTGGCGACGACATTGAATCTTCTGACCCCATCACCGACCTAGCTTATTGCTATGACGGTGGTGCGCAATCCTGGCGTCAAATCGTAAATTGCTTATCGCAGAATGGCAAGATCTTTGGGGATTTTAATTTAAGAGGAGAAAAAAATCCGGCTACCTTCGTAAAACAATTAAACGATTATGCGACATTTTTTTCTGCCGGTGAATTCATTTTTCTCTTGTCCAAAGCGATTGAACTTTTCCGAGCCCGCAAAGACAGTCAAGAGACTTTGATCAAAAAATTTGGGGAATATTCCAAACAGTTCTCTCCCGCTGAATGGCAATATATTTTGTCTCAAATGAGCGAGAAAAAAAATGCTGAAGGTGATTCAGCTGATGCAGATTTTATCAATGGTTTCAAAAAGGAATATCTTCGAACTCGCTTAGTATTTAATCCCGATCGCCATGATGCTGAAACAAAAGCACCTTTATTTGAAGCAGCCTGGACAAAATTTATGGCTGAAAAACTTTGGTTAAGGTTGTCTAACTGTGACTTCCAAAAATTTTCTGGATTCACGACAGCCTACTTCCAGCGTATTCCGCAGGATACATAAGTATCTATTCATACCGATATTGCCAATGACCCAGACGATGGTTTGGCTCTGTTTTTAATCCTGAAAGCACTCGAACGCAATGAAATTCCAAACGGATCTCTAAAGGAAATTGTGACTACCCTTTTCAAACCCATACAAAAAGCTGAGGTAGCTGCAAAGTTCTGTCATTCTTTGGGCCACAAAGAGGTTCCCATCTATCCGGGATATGGCAGTGCCCCTGACAAGCCCGAAGATTTTAATCAAGCTTATCCCTTTTGGCCTTCTAAGTGGGGTACGCCTGGATCTTCCAATGCCGTTTCGCTGGGTCAGGGAAAAGGGTTTGAGAAATTGCCCTTTGTACCTGGCCAGGTTATAGAGAGAAGGGGCGACATCCAATATGGTGAAAAAGATGCCATATTAGAATTGGCTCCATGCACTGATCTTGCCAAAGTCATTGATCAGGGCGGTCGCATCAATCGTATCATCCTCATGGGAGGCTATTTCGGAACAGAAGCCGATGGGAAGATCGAAATCACTAGACCCGGATACAATACTGCCATAGATCCCGACGCAGCGGAAAAGGTCCTTACACAACACAAACATCCCGTTCTGGTCTTCAATTCGCAGCATATTACGAATTGGAATTTCTCATGGATGCAAGATGAGATTTTAGCAATCCTATGTTCGCAGGAAAAAAGCAAGCTTGGTGAAGCAATCGCCAAAGACCTCGCCCACTATTGGTCAAATAAAAAGCCAAATCCCTATGGTAGTCTGCTGATGGCCGATGTACTGACAACCTATGTCGGCGTCCTCCATCCTGAGTTAATCAAGTCGACAATGCCTGTCGAGTTTCATTTTAATAAAAAAAACCATTTCAACCCTGAAACGCAGAAAGAAGAGCCCATCCACATGCTGCACCCTCAGGCAAAGACACTGTTCACTGTCTGTAAAAAGGACAGCAGCAATGTGCATATTTTAACTGAGCTTACAGTTAAACCAGAAGTTTTGCGACAGCAGGTTGTCAATGAGATTGTTTCTTCTCTGTTCTTTAAGGATAAAGAATCGTTTCTCAAAGCCGTGGAAGAGCAGCGGAGGAAACCTCTCACCCATGAGCAGATTGGACAGCTGCTTCTCAAGTTACTATCCAAAAGAGGATTCAAGACTGTAATAGTGCAATAGCGACGATATGTTGTTCAACGTATCGTCGCTAATGTCTAATCCCCTATGGTATTGCTAATAGGTCTTCAAATGAGATGAGCTTACTGAAAAAATTTTCCTTTATCACCGATTTTGACAATTCCCCTTGATAGATAAGAACCGGTCTCAAGGAGACGGTCTTTGGAATCTTAAGCCGCTCGATCTTCTCAATAATCTCATGAATGACCTCTGTCTCTATCACGTGACAGCACTTTACTTCGCACAAATAAGTGGTGTACTTCGTCTGTAACATGAGATCAACCTGGCATCCGGGATTAGTTTTTGTTGCATTCTGGAAATACGGAGAGGCGCTCAGTAATGATTCAGGAGAAATATCGAGTATTTTTATTAACTGCCTTAAATTATTTAAAACAAGATTTTCAAACTGCAACCCTATAATACTTGACCAATCAGGCAAATTTTCTAAATCAATCTCGGTATATAATTTCTTTTCTACCAAATCTTTCTTAGGCTCAATATACTTGAGGTAAAAGCGCAAATAATTATCTCGCAACCGGTACTTGCTCAACTTGTCAAGGCGCCTTTTGGCATGCCAGACATAATCGCGTGCCACAAAGCCGCAATCTTTAAGCACGGTCAATTTATGGCTTAAATGACCTGAAATATCGATATTGAGAAATTGAGCGATTTCTTCAGTACTGCGCGATTGATGTATCAGAGCACGCACAATCTCCTGATAATCGGTAGCCTGTTTTCCAAAAAGATCCGAAAATATCTTATCAAATTCATTTACCAGCAATCCACCGGAAGTAAATGCCAATTGTTTAATATTCTTCTCGGCATCCAGCTTTGGATCAATTTCTTCCAAATACCTGGGAACCCCTCCGATTACACAGAGTATCTTGCATTTTTCATAAGCAGAAACATAAAGGTTCTTAGACCAGAATTGATTGGCTTGATATAGTGGAAGCTCTTCTAGATCAATCGTTAAAGAAACTCGTCCTACAAATCCCTTGCTTTGCAAGATGTTTTCCTGAATCCAGGACGAAACCGAGCCACAAAGAATCAGTTTTAATTCAGGATTTTTCTTGAACTGGGTATCCCATACTCCTTTCAATTTACCTGGAAAATCTTTGTCTTTTCCTCCCATCCAGGAAATCTCATCAAGAAAAATTACATGATGTCCCTGCCTGGTAAGGGAGGCGAGTAGATCCAATGCTTCTTGCCAATTACTAAAATGGACAAAAGGGATAGAAAAGTGCTTTGACAGCAACCGCGAGAAGTGATCGAGCTGGTCTTGAGTCGTGATCCCTTCACGAGGCGAAAGACCATAAAATTCATAAAAGGGATAACCTTTTGCCGCGTGTTCGATTAACGTACTTTTACCAATTCTTCGACGACCGCTGCAGACTGCGAGACCTGCAGTTGGCCTTTTAAAAAAAGTTTCAAGCTGTTCAAGCTCATGCTCACGACCAAAAAACATGAAAGATCCTTCGTCTGAATAAACACAATTTTGTATTATTCAGACGTAATTTTCAACCAAATTTTTCGTCTGAAAAATTGAAATTTTTGATTATTCAGACCGATTTTGTACCCGGTTGCAATCTGATCGAGAATTTGTTATACTTTTTTTCTCCATGAATGAGATTTTATTTTTCGCCCAAACCCTTTTAATTCTCTGCTTTGCACTAGGCGCCTTGAAATTAGGCAGCTCAGCGCTGACGGCCTGGGTCGCGATTCAAGCCTTGATCGCGAACCTATTTGTGTTGAAGCAGATCACCCTGTTTGGCTTTGAGGTCACGGCCAGCGACGCCTATGCCATTGGAAGCCTGCTGGGGCTGAACTTTCTGCAGGAGTATTTTGGCCGCGAGGAGGCGCGTCGCGCGACCTGGATTTGCTTTTTCTTCATGATTTTTTTCACTCTGGTGTCCCAACTGCATCTTCTCTATCAGCCGAGCCTCGCAGATACCAGCCATCCGGCATTCGTCGCGATTCTCTCCCCTGCCCCACGCCTTTTGCTTGCCTCGATGAGCGTCTTCTTTCTCGTGCAGCAGTTCGATATTCGCTTTTTCGCCTTCCTTAAGGATCAACTTCCGCAGGCAAGTTTTGGCTTGCGCACTGCCATAGCCCTGGTCGTGTCGCAATTCCTCGATACACTCCTCTTCAGCTTTGCGGGGCTCTATGGCATCGTATCTTCGATGGTCGACATCATTATCCTTAGCTTTGTGGTCAAGCTAGTGGTCATCTTCTGTTTCACCTCCCTTGTCCGATGGGTTGACCGATGGACGCGGGTGGCAGCATGAAATTTGAACTGCTCCACCGCTCGACAAAATCAAGAGCCCGTGTAGGGCGCATTCATACGCCGCATGGGATCATTGACACGCCTAACTTTGTAGCCGTGGGGACAAACGGTACCGTGAAGGCCCTCGACAATACGCTCCTGCATGAAATCGGCCTGCAGCTCATGTTCTGCAACACCTACCACCTGCTTCTGCAGCCTGGCACAGAGATCGTGAGAAAAGCGGGCGGCCTGCATCAATTTATCCACCGCAAACTGCCGATCATCACCGATTCGGGTGGCTTTCAGGTCTTCAGCCTGGCCTATGGATCGGTTGCGGACGAGCTGAAAAGCAAAGGAACGAAAAAGCAGGGCGGCTCCGTCTTGAAGATTAGTGAAGAGGGGGTTCTCTTCCGCTCTTACCGCGACGGCGCCAAAATCATGCTGACGCCCGAGAGCTCCATCCAGGCGCAAAAAGATCTGGGAGCCGATATCATCATCCCCTTCGATGAACTGCCGCCCTATCACATCTCTTCAACTGCTTTAAAAGAGTCTCTGGACCGCACCCAC
>JAJFUZ010000192.1 GCA_021372155.1 Parachlamydia sp.
CTGAAGACAAAATGAATTTGAGGCGTCTTGGCGAGTTCATCATGTTTTGCCTCAATACTCACGAAGAATTTCCCATCGGAAGGGTATTTGAAAGAGGCACCTTTCAAGCTATTACAAGGATGGACTGGTGCCTCCTAAGAAGGGATTTTGACGAGATCGATTTTAATGATCCAACAATATTCGCCAAAATGCTTGGCATCTATAAAGTCATGTGTCGCGAACATGAGAGCGACATGGGAATGATCCAAAATTTTGAAAATTACCTGTCTTCGACAGAAGCAAGTCCACCAGATGCGTTAAGGGAGGCTTATACGATCGCGATGGTGGAGGAGCAGATTCAGCAACTGCAGATTGACAACGAACTAGATAAGATCAAGCGTCATCTACCCCAAATCCAAGCAGCTATAAAGAAAGTTCTCATTGAAAAGATGCAGGCGAACTTCGCTCCTCTGCATGCCATTGCAGTCGGCATGAAGCGAGCCAGATTCAATTCCAAAAAGAATTTTGCCGAAATCCAGAGCATGCAGCCCGCTGAACTAGATGCTTTGCTTCAAGGCAGAGTATCTAAAGAAGATATCGTGCAAGGGAGATTGGTTTTTAATAATATTCGAGCAGATGTCCAAACCTGGTTGAAAAACTGGATCAATAGGGCGGATGAAAAAAAACTTGAAAAGTTTCTTTTTGCTGTAACTGGGTCTAGGTCGATGGGGAATAATGAAAGAATCCTTGTTGTCCAAAATGGGGCATTAATTTTTCATACTTGCTCTAGAACCATCGATTTGAATTGTGCCGAAATACCCAGTGAAGATGCTCTGGTGCGAAAGTTTGATCAAGCCCTTGAATCAATCGACAGATGGCCGGGTTTTAACGTAAGGTGATAGCCCAAAATCCTTGTCGTTTCGTTGACAGAAATTGAGCGTTCGCACACAATCTCTCTGTTATGCAAAATGTGATCGAAATCTTAAAAGAGCGTGGATTCATCGAGTCCATGACTAGCGAAGAGCTGGCATCGCTGGCTGCGAAACCGCTTAAGGTCTATTGCGGTTTTGATCCTACTGGAGACAGCCTGCACCTAGGCAATATGGTGGCGATTATGGGTTTGGCCTGGTTCGAAAGATGCGGGCATACTCCTGTTGCCATTGTCGGCGGTGCTACAGGCATGATCGGGGACCCTTCAGGCAAGACCTCCGAGCGCCAGCTGCTTGATGAAGCTACGATTGACAAGAATCTGATTGGCATTCGGCGCGATTTGGAAAAGCTGATCAAAAAGCCTGTTATTCTGAATAATTACGACTGGTTCAAGAGTTTCAGCTGGATTTCCTTTTTAAGAGAGGTGGGCAAGCATTTTCGCATCGGTACCATGCTCGCCAAAGAGAGCGTGAAGAACCGCATGACAACAGAAGAGGGGATGAGCTTCACAGAGTTCTGCTACCAGATCCTGCAGGCTTATGACTTCCTGTATCTTTTTGATCAGCAGGGTGTCACCGTGCAGCTGGGCGGCAGCGACCAGTGGGGCAATATTACGGCTGGAACCGAGCTTATCCGCAGGCTGCGAGGGCAGAGCGCGTTTGGACTGACATTTCCGCTGCTGACCCGAAGCGATGGGCAGAAGTTTGGCAAATCAGAGAAAGGAGCGATATGGCTTTCGTCAGAAAAGCTATCGCCTTACGAGTTTTATCAATATCTTTTCCGTGTTTCCGATGAAGACGCGATCAAGCTGATGCGCATGCTGACCTTTATGGAGATGGCGGAGATCAGGCACTTTGAGCACATGATGAAGAAGCCGGATTATGTGCCTAATACGGCTCAGAAACGGTTGGCAGAAGAGGTGACGCGACTCGTGCATGGCGAGGAGGGCTTGAAAGTGGCATTAAAGGTGACGGCGGGAGCAGCTCCCGGAGCTGAAACGGCCTTGGACGCCGAGGTGCTGGAAAGTCTGGCTGCAGATATGCCGAGCCACGCCTTGCCTGTGAATGAAATTGTCGGTGCGAAGCTGATTGATGTTATGGCTAAAACGGCCATGATGACGAGCAAGGGAGAGGCGCGGCGCCTGATTCGCAACGGAGGAGTCTATCTCAACAACGTCAAGATTGCCAACGAGGATCATGTGATCGGGGCAGAACAGCTGATCGATGGACGTCTTTTGCTGCTGGCGCTGGGGAAGAA
>JAJFUZ010000233.1 GCA_021372155.1 Parachlamydia sp.
GCCCCGGGGTAAAACGATCGTAAATGGGTCCATATTGACTTAATATTGACCCATTTACGATCGTTTTACCGCGGGAGCTTTCACGCTAGCCAAAACAGGAAAAACTTTCATAACTGAGTACCAGGCTTTGCAGACCCAGGGCAATGTTCTCTTCTGTATCCGAGAAGGCAAAACGGATGTACCCTTCCGCGCCAAAATAGAGTCCGGGAACAAGGGCGACATGTGCCTGTTCGAGGGCTTCGTGACAAAAGCGGACGGAATCGGTTGCTTCAAAAAGAGCTAAGGGAACAAAGGCGTAAAGTCCGCTGCGGGGTTTTTCAAGTTCTACAGAAAACAGCTTTTGAAACTGTGTGTAAAAAGTATTTCGCCGAAGCTGCATGGCCTGAGCGACATAGCGGTTCACCTCATCGAAGTGTTCGACAGCTCCATATGCGGCCCATTGACATACGGTAGGACAGCCTGTGGCCGTTTGAGTCAACACATGTTTCAGATCTTTAGCCATCCTTTCATCTGCGATGGCAAACCCTATTCTCCATCCGGCCATGGCAAAATTTTTGGAACAGCTTTGAACGAGGAAGACTCTTTCGCGATGTTCGGGAAATGAGCCGCAAGAGACAAATTCCCCTTCATAGACAATTCCGCTGTAAACTTCGTCTGAAATCACCTGCAAATTCGCCTCTTTTGCAGCATCCAGAATGGCCTGAACCTCCTGTCTGGTATAGAGCGCGCCGGTCGGATTGCAGGCATTGTTGAATAGGAGAACTTTCGATTTTTTTGAAAGCGACTGCAACAGGGTATCAGGAGTCAGTTTCCAGCCATTTTCGGGGTGAGTTGCCAGAATTTTGGGGGTTCCCCCAGCCAGTTTTACAATTCCTGGATAGGAGACCCAATAGGGGGCTGCAAAGAGCACTTCGTCTTCTCTTTCGAGCAGAGCCAGAATCAGGGTATAGAGCGCAAATTTGCCTCCTGGAGTCACAAGGATCTGATCGGCTGCAACATCGGTCTTGCAGGTTGCGTTGAGCCAATTGGCAGCCGATTTCCGCAACTCAGGAATGCCCTCTACTGAGGGGTAGGGGCTTTCTCCTTTCTGCACATAGCTCAAGGCGGCTTGGGTGATGAAGGAATGGTTGGGCAGCAAAGGATCTCCCGCGGAGAAATTGTAGATGCGCTCGCCGTTATGCCGGCGGTCCAGCACCTGAGCGTAGACTGAGACAGTTCCAGATGGTTCGATACGCATATCAGAATCCTTCCGCTGTTAAGAATTCCATCCATTGCTGGAGATAATGAGCGATATTGGGACGATTTTTTTGCAGAATCTCTTGATGCATGGCGGGATTGTCATGCGCGAGACGCGTGAAGGAATGGAATCCTGGGCCAGCTGATTCCATCGCTTGCAGACTATCTTTTTGAACAAATTTCAGAAAGCAGCGCGCAAGATATGCGGGTAGATGGGACACTAGCGCCACGCGTCTGTCATGCTGGAGCTTATCCAGGAAACAGGGGTTGCTGCCGCAAAATTGAATCAGCTGCTCGATCTTTTTCAGGTTGGCGTCTGTATTTGCAGAATGGGGAACCAAAATCCAAGGAGCTTCGACAAAAAGGGTGGCGGCACTGTTTGAAAAGCCGCCGATTTCCCTTCCCGCCATCGGGTGGGTCCCCACAAACTCAATCATGGAGTTGGAAAGTTTTTCGAACAGCGAGACAATGTCATCCTTGACGCTGGCGACATCCGCGACGACCAAAGGATGGGCAGCATCCAAAGCAACTTCGGAAAGTTCTTTCGCATAAGGAATCATGGTCGAAATCGGTGCGGCCAGCAGGATGAGATCGGAAGAGAGCGCCAGCTCTTGGGTTGTTTCGCAGATCTTGTCGATCCATCCTTCGGACATGGCCTTAGACTGATCTTCAGACTCAAAATGGAGGGCATTGATCTGCACTTTTGGCAGTTTGGTTCTGATAGCCTTGCAGATAGATCCTCCAATGAGGCCGAAACCAATGAAGCCGACTCTGCGAAATGGAAAGTCTGTGAATTGATAGAATTGCTGATGGATCCGCGAATCCTGGATGATGAGCTGGTAAATTTCGCCTATTTTCTCCTTTAGGACAGGATGCTGAATGGCCGATTTTACATGCTCGATGACCTGTTGTTCCCGGTTGACATCCACAATGCCAAGGTGTTCTTTTTTCTTGATTAAGCCAATCTGCTTCACAACTTCAATCCTGGCATTTAATAGAGTAGCGATCTGAAGGTCGATATCATCCAGCAGCAATCGAAGTGTGTCGATACTATGCATAGGTTATGCCGCTCTCTTTAAATATTTAGAAGCATCGATAAGCTCAGTTAAGCGGAGAAACTCCTCAAGAGAGAGCTGCTGCAGGGAATCGGTTAAAGCATCGGCAGGATTGAGATGCACTTCCACCATGTAGCCATCAAACTCGAAGTCTTGCGCTTGTCGGCAGACTTCGTGGACATTTTCTCGAGTTCCTCCAATATGGGAGGTCTCGAGAATCATCGGGATTCCCATCTGTCTTTTCATTCGCATCGCCATTTCAAAATCAGGGAGATTGCGGTATCTCTGGGGATTGGGCATTTTGCCAGGGCTGAAGCCGCGATGGCAGGTCCAAAGGCGTTCTTGGGGAAATCCGGCAGCCAGGAGATGGGCATAGATGCCGAGCCAATGCTTCTCGTCGTCCCACATCTGGTTTTTAAACATTAAGAAGATATTTTTCTTTGGAGCCAGAATTTGCGCAATGCGGCTTTGCAGCCAATGGTTCTGATTGCGCGCCCCGATCCATACAAGAATGGTCGCCTCATCGCTATAACCCTTAAGGCACTCGACTATCAGCTGCGCATGTTCCTCGCATAGAACTTCCAGCGCAGGTGTGATTCCATGCGGTAATGTCGCTGCAAAAATATAAGGAAGCCCTGCAAATCCTAGCCCGTCCCAGCCGGGAATCGTGCGCGGCTTCCAGATCGGCAGCCTGACGATATTGATCCCTTCTGCCTGGAATTGTTGGATAATGTCGGGTAACTGCTGGATCGATTCGAGAGCGCAAGGTCCTGCGATGACGACCTTTTCTCTCAGTTCTTCACTTGACTGTGCAAGGCTCAGCTGCGCATCGCTCACAAATACCTCCTCATCTTGACCCCCATGTTGGTCAAAGTCAAGTAAAATGCAGTAATAGTTCACTTTGGTTATTACTGAAGTTCTATGATATTGCAATCGTTCCCATAAGAATATATACGCCATTTTTAATAATATAACTATCAAATTATTTTTTCAATCATTTTTTAACATTATTGCTTTTTCATTGACGTTAAAATTATTTATTGTCATAATAAATAAATGTGAGTTTGGCGTAGGTGCTCATATGCTAACATTCATTGTCAAAGCTTTCCATCATTCCATGTTAAAACCTA
Organism: Parachlamydia sp.; assembly: GCA_021372155.1. Lineage (GTDB taxonomy): Bacteria > Chlamydiota > Chlamydiia > Chlamydiales > Parachlamydiaceae > JAJFUZ01. The sequence goes on from JAJFUZ010000233.1 coordinate 3,422, forward strand.
GCAATTTAACCTGGTTTTTAAAAATTAACATGTTTATCTGTTTGTTTATTAATCGCATTTTGTTAACGATGCGATGGAAAGTCGTGTTAAATAATAGCGATACATTTAAAAATCATTCCTACAATCCCAGTTATGGGATTCTATTTATCTCTAATCACTCCAGCAATATGGATGGCAATCTGATCTACTGGGGCCTGACGCAATTTGGTTATTTTATCTCTGTTTGGGCGCACGATTTTGTCTTTCGGCTTCCCTATATTGGTTGGGCCATTTCGAGCATTGACCATGTCAAGGTGCCTAATGTGCCGGCCAAGCGCGATCCGCGCCATCGACGCCGCGTCCATAAGGCGCTTCACAGAACTGCCGATGGCCTCAGGCAGGGCAAACATTTTCTTCTTTTTCCCTCCGGGAGCTCCAAAAAGACACCCCATGAGGTGATCCGCGGCAAATCCGCTGTTCGCGCCATTCTCAGACAGATTCCAGGTGTCAATATTGTGCTGGTCCGCCATCGAGGCATGTGGGGAAGTCGGTTCTCCTGGGTAACCAAACAAAACCCCAAGTGGAAATCACATGCATCCCGCTTATATGCACTCCTTTGGGACTGGGTCAAGATTTTGACACTTAATCTGGTCATTTTTATGCCACGGCGCAGGTTTGAGATGGAACTGGTGCCGGCTCCAGAGAGCTTCCCAAGGAACGGCAGCCGCAAAGAGATCAATGCTTGGCTTGAAGCCTATTTCAATGAGGGTATTCCGGAAGAAGGCGAACCCGTGATCTCAGTTTCAGAATACTTTTGGAAAGAGAAATATCTGCAGTATGAATGCCTCGTCAAAGAATATTCGTATGACACAAGCAAGGTTCCTGACATCATTCAAGAAGAGATCCGTCAGATTGTGGCCCGCCGCTCCGGTATCCTGCCCGAGCAAGTGAAGGAAGAATGGCATCTGGCCCAGGATGTCTGTCTGGACTCCCTGGAACTCATTGCTCTTTTGATAGAGATAGAAAAGCGCTTTGGTCTTTCGCCGATCATTCCCGGCCATATCTCAACCGTCGGGCATCTCATGGCGCTCGCCTCGCAGATTCCAGTAGAAGCAAAGATGAGAGAGATCCCCATCAAAGTCGTCAGACAATCCAAAGCAGGCAGTGTTGCAAAAGGATACGAGGAAATTGCCGAGGACTTAGCTGCCTGATCTCTTTTGCAGGATGCGTCTGATCAGGGCGGATGAGAGTAGCTGCAAAGGATTGTAATAGCCCCCAGGCCGCCACGTTCTGACCGTTTTATTCTGATAGAGATCGCATTGAACAGCCCAAGGTGCCCAATATACTTTGCCGCGCCCGAGCAGAACTTTAAGGATTTCTGTCCCGGCGATTGCAGCGCAGGCATTGACAGCCATGGGGGTACTTGGGCCACGGTGGTGGGCAAGGTCGACATAGCTGGGGTCGACCAGATAGTGGCGATGGAGGCTTCTTGGCGCAAGTCCAATCAGAAAGCGCAGGGCCTGTTCTGTGAGTGGATGTCCTTTAAGACGGAAATAGTTCTCAAATGTTGTTCCGAGGGGATGGAAATTCATAAGCGCAGCCCCCATTCCGAAAGGGCCAACGGTTGTAGCCACAATTCCTTTGTGCGCACATAGCTCAAAAACATGCGCTCTCTCTTCCAAGGCCCAGAGGTCAAATCCATCTAGAAAGTAGTCAGCATCCTCAAGAAATTTGTCTGCATTGGCTGCGGTAATATTCTCTTTGAAGATGGTAATTTCCAGCTCGGGGTTAATGGCTCGTGCCATTTCTGCCATGACCTCCACCTTGCTTTTACCGATAGTCAGCATTGATGCGCCCACTTGCCGATTAAAATTAGACAGCTCAAAGGTGTCCGCATCTGCCAAGGTGAATTTTCCAATGCCCAGGCGCGTCAGGGTCATGACATAATGCCCACCAACACCTCCATTCCCGGCAATGGCGATGCGTTTTTGTTTCAGGCTCTGGAGCTCAGCCTCTGTCACCCAGCCTAAAGTTCTCTGGAAAGCAGTGTGATAATCAAATTCCACTTAATTTTTTAAACTCCTCAGCATTATAAGTAAGCTCTTCGATAGACAGGCGCACAGCGCGGCTTCGGGGCGGTTTGCCCTTGCCAATTCTCGCCAGCATGACCACTCGCGGTGCCATCTCCTCTCCAAACAGGGAGGAAAAACGCCCCTCCATTTTGTTGCATTTTTGCAAAAGTTTTTGATCCTTTGAAAAAGGAACTTGATCGCGCACATACCGCGAAAAAATGACAGGGCCCGACTCCAGCTGGAGGAACAGGCCACTTTCAGCTGCTTTTAACCACAGCCTTTGAAAGATGCGGCCTGCTTCCACGTATTCATCGGGCGTTTGGAGGGGATGGTCTGCGATAAGGGCAAAGTGGCCTCCACACAATAGCGCGGGAAGAAAAAACGCTAAAAATGCTGAAGTATGAGCGCCGCCAAGATAATGCATGAACCATTTCACGCGTCCGGGGCTTTGAAAAACCCAGCGTGCAAATGCGAGATTCAGCGGATCTAACCCTAAGGATTCATCTGGAAGGCGCGTTTTCGAATAGGTGGCTTTCCATTCGATGATATCAGAGGTCGTCGCAGGTGAGGCGATGAGATCAAACTGATACATTAATTTGGCGATATCGAACTTCTCTTGCCTGCTCTCCTTCCAGACCAGTTTCCAGCCAGCAGAAAGACAGCTTTCAAGCGCTGCTTTTTGATCAGACGAAAGAGGGTCTCGCTGTAGAGGAAAGCGATGAGTCACCCTTGTGACAATGAAATCGGCGAGGGGGTTCTTTTGCACCGTCTGATGC
>JAJFUZ010000242.1 GCA_021372155.1 Parachlamydia sp.
TCAGAGTGACAATTTTCAGTCTATTTTTATCATTTTTTGGCTCTGTTTCGGCTGTTTTGGTCAGCCTGGAGCCCTGTTGCTTCAGTTAATGAGCTTTTGGTATGACTTAAGTGGGTATGGGAACAGCCTGTTTTCTAAAAAAATTCACAAGAAGTCGCAGGTTATGACCGATTCCGCATAGGAGGGCATTTAGTCTATCTCCCAAAATACCTCCCAGGAAATTTCTGCCTAACTTGCCTTCGCTTTTCATATGACCTATATGTGGTTCAATTGCTTGTCGACGTGCTATCGCTTTACGCAGGGATCGCGATTTGCCTCGACCGCTCCCTGACAAAAATACCTCTTTGTCCTTAATACCATGTCCCTTGTATCCCTTGTCAGCAAATGCTTGGCTAATCGTTTTGCCGCTCATTTGCTCAGCTTTGCCTAAAGCTTGTGCAAGCGTATGTCCATCATAGGGATTACCATGATGAGCCATTGTACTCAGCGCAAGCCCTTCACGATGGGTCATGACGATTGAAACTTTGCAACCAAATTCATATTTACGCCCCGCCTTGCCTTTAGCCAGGCATTCCACCTGTGGCTCATGCACACTGTAGATTTTGTCTAGTCCTTCATGTCCTTGGAACAAAATTTGTCCCATCAAAAGAAGGGTCGGCGCTGCTCTCTGCATCAAATCTTGGTTGCCTTGTATTTGACGCATTAGGTCATGCCATACACGACTGAGATACGTCTTAAGTCTTTTGATTTCTTTAGCTGCTTGCTTGAATTTGCGAGAGTGCATCAGACGAGCAGCTTTGTGTTGTGCTGTAACTGACAGGCGTTGATAAGTCTGGCGTAAAACAAGACCCTCCTGCTTTGCAAATTTTACTAGTCGTTTGATCCCTTTTAAATAAAGCTTGGCATCTGTTGGAAAGGTAACAGCTTTAGGCATCACAGTGGTGTCTGCGATCACTTTTGCCAGACTACTTGATTTTACCATTCCGCAATCGGTTGCAGTCTGAATGAGCAGCTCAAATACGTTTTCGATTCCCTCGACTCCAAGCCGTTGTCGCCATTTTGTCAAGGTAGTCGGATGAATCGGAAATTTCCACTGTAGATAATCATACCCACAAAAAAGCTGCCAGTATGGGTTCTCAACCCACTTGTACACAATACCCTCATCTGAGACTTTGTGCATTTGCTGGAGGAGCATTATGCCGATGACAAGACGTACGGGTTTAGCTGGTGTACCAGTTTCATTGACAAAGTGATTTCCCAATTTTGTCTCCAGCAAATCCCAGTCGATAAAATCGGCAAGAATCAAGAGTTCGTGGTTCGGGTTAAGTTGCTCAGACAATCGCTGTTCAAAAAGCTGGCTTTGGGAATTATTGGTACGTCTTGGCTTCATGTGGATTTCACAGGGTTTTAAATTAAGTTTATCACCTTTCCTGCGAAATATTAACACGATTTTTTGAGTTATGTAAAGCCCAGAATGGCTTGAAAAGGCATTTTTCTTGCCATTTCAGGGACGACTATTTAGCAGGAGAATGATTTCCGCTTCCCCGCTTGAACACTATTCATCTCTTCATGAAATGTCCCTATTAGGCTTGGATAGTGTGTGGAGTCATTTTTTTCTTGAATTTGACTTTAATTTTCATACACCTCTTCACTTAGAACCAAATGTCTATCTCACCTTTCATACTCTGGATGAGGATAATCTTCCCAGCGCATGTTGTTATAGCATGACGCAGTTGAAACGCTGGCGAATGGACATTACGCCCTACATTTCTTTTGACGACTATCTAAATTCATTGATCAGATGGCATTTTTGTAACTATGTCAAATCGGAAAAAGTCTTCAAAGAGTATGGATGTAAAGTCAAGTTAATCGAAAATGATTGGACGCATCAGGCTGAGGTTTTTTATCAACTCTATTTAAATATTCTGCCCACGCCTGCAGATGCTGCATTTGGACGGTTGTTCCAAAGAGGTCGAGCAGATCAGTAAACAAGAGCCCTTTACGTCGTTTTCGAACCGCCTTAGCTATTGCGAAATCAACCCGATTGAAGTTTGAATGCCCTCTATTTGATTCCCCTACCCGATGACCAAGACAAGTCGACCTTCCACTCTATTACGTAGGCAAAGATATGAACTCAAGGTGTTATCGATACATGAAGATGATAACCAGTTCAGGCAATATACAAATAGCAGGAGGTGAACTAGTTTGCAAGAGAATGAAATCAAATTTTGAAAAAAAATATTGATAATAATTCCCAAAATGAGTAGAATAGTTTTACCAGGAGAAATTATGCAATCTTTAAATAGTCAATATCCTTCATTCAATGCGGAAGCAATGGCAAAAAGTTCTCAATTAACTGCCTTAGGATTAAAAAATATCCACGAAAATAATTCGAATGAGCTTATTGGAGAGTATGAAAGACATTTGGCGAGTGATAAAGAAATAAACGAAATGACTAAGATTGTTGATAAGATATGCAATATATTGAGCGGAAATTTAATAGTTGTATTTAAGAGACAAAATGAATCGAATATTGTCTTTTATAAAGAACAGGGGAAGATAAAAAAAATCGACGAAGCTATCCCATCCGATGATGAGTTAAGTTCGCAACATAAAACTCTTGCAACAGTGTATGCCACCCAATCTCCCCATGTCATTTTTATTGAACGTATGGAACGATTTGGAAAAATGGATGCAAGTAAGAAAAATTCAGACAGCTTATTAAA